>CAXRJJ010000108.1:0-15178 GCA_964230945.1 Yoonia sp. | reverse complement strand
CGTGTAGGCGCAGCAAACCTATGTCGCTGATAACACCCAATCTTTCTATTTGAGTATCTTCCCATTTTACATCCGTACCCCATGGGAACCAAGTTGAATACCTCTCCATCAGGTCGATGATTCTACGTCCTGCAGGCGTGCGTGCAACTCTATCGAGGTTATCGACACCCTCTGATCTGGTGCGCATTAAGTCGATGACCCAAAGCATGAGTGCGACCTCAATATCATCAGAATCTAAAGTTTCTATAGCAGTAGCCGCCTCTTGTAAATCACGCTGAGCAATGGCTGACATAGCGAGTACTTTGCGCGCAAGGTCGTCCTCCCCTCTATTCTGAGCTAATACACTGGTTGCCCGTTCCTCTGCATTGCGCCAACGTCCAACAGAAACTGCATGCAACATCTTTGCCTTGGCTCTGAACAATCTGTCTCTACGGTCATTTGTTCTTTCAAGCATCTTTACAACTTCAGACATTTGATGTAATTTGTCAGAGGCGACGATTTCGTGCAATTCCTTCTTCAGACTACGTTTTATTCTCTGACCGATTGATACATCTCCAGATACCATCTTGCGCGAGGCTTCCTTTAGATCACGGCTATTCAGATCAAATCTAATTCTACGCAGTCGACCTGCACGTCTAATCGACATTAACCATACAACGAAGAAAACTGCTTGACCAGATACAGCGAGAGTGAATAACAACTGCTCGAGTACATCTGGCTCAAATATTGGGCAGAAACCTGCGTCTATTGCATCCACATTCTGTACCCAAGTCGCACAACCTGAAGTATCTGGGAGGAATTGAGGGAATCGATGGAAGAGTGAGACCAATAGTAGCAGGACAGTGTATCCTGCGAATCCCATGAAACAGAATTGCAAAATCCGCGCTTGCTGACTTTTTTCCGACCTTAGAGTTCTTGGGTCAGCGAAAACTATCCCACCACTACCGCTAATATGAGAGGCTCCAAGGAACATCAATCGTGCAACTTCATAGACGAAGGCAATTCCAACGATTGTGACGTTCAATAGCAAGAAAATGACTACCAATGCAGTGGCTAAATTTCTGATTGTGTAATCGTTGATGTACCAAGATACTTCGACGAAGTAGTATCCGATGATCCCTCCTTCTCCCAATAGTGATTTGGCTTGGTATCCATCCATTTCTAGAACTCTGTCAGAATGGACGAATAGTGAGGATAGATCGCTGAATTGGATGACCCATGATACCATCCCATTAAGGGCTGTTAATGGCATCAGTAATGCGTTGACGAAGATAATCATCGCCATTACACGCGCCCAGAATCCTGGTGCATCAGGGTATAGAATAGATACACGACCCGCAGCACGATGATACTTGGAATGCAGCAGGACATTCCAACACGAACCCAATATTCGACCATATGCTACAATCGATGGTAGGAGCATAATCAATAGTGTAAATGCAGCGATTTGCTCAAATGGAGCATTTGATTCTTGGAGTAGTAGATTGACAAGCCAAACAGATATAGAAAGTGCTAATCCACCTACAAAAAACCTCAGCAACTTGCGCTTCTCGGCTTTTTCGATGTCCTTACGCTTGTGCCCAACCTTTGGTGATATTTGTGCTGCTATTGATGAGACTGGAGAGATTAAGATCGGGATGCCAATCATGACGAATACGATCTGGAATACGTAGATGCTGTGATTGAAAGGTCTAATCAGAATCTCCATTGTGAGAATCATGACACCAGTAATCGCCATCAAATAGAGTAGAACTCCCCAGCCCGCACCCTTGATGCCTAATAGGTCACGTGCTTCGGAAACAGTTTCAGAAATTCGATGCACTTCGTAATCATCACCTCCGGTATTGAAGGCGATCTGAATACGTCTAAGGGAGCGCGGTACCCAAAAATGCCAGATGATTGTGGCAAGGGCGAAACCTAGTACAACTGGGTAGAATGCATCAGGAGTAAATTCACTCGAGATGGTTGCATGCTTCTCAATTGACATGACGGCTCTGCTACGTTGAAATAGTACCAGTCTAAACCACTTTCCATTACATTATCAATGCCGTTAATGGTAAGATTGTTCTTTGCAAATGATTGAAGAATATGGACTTCTACAAATAAACATGCGAACCTATACTGTCATGATTGTACTGACCTGCTGCGCAGCTCTCATCCCAATCTCAAATCCGATTTCAGAGATTATGTCTGAGATGGAAAATCAAGCATATTCCGAAGAAATCGGTGGAGGTGGCCAATCGGGAGGTGGCAAATTAGTAGCTTATCCTCATGTATTGGAAGAAACACTTTCTTCGAGTGTTTCAATTAGTGATACTGCTTGGCTGAATGAACAGGAAATTATCGTTGTTGGTTGGTACTCTTCCAACGTATCTGTCGGCAATCAAACATTGGTTGTCGAGACTGAAGGTGTCAGCGATATGTTGGTCGCACGGATTGCATTAGGAGAAGGAGTAGTATGGTCCTTAACAGCAAATTGCAGTGGTGAAGATAAGTTGCACAGTGTTGCTATAGAAAAGGAGGGTGGTGATACAAGTGGAAATAATTCAACGATATGGATAGGGGGCGCTTTTCAGGGTTCGATTTCAATAGGTTCCCAGACATTAGCAGCATCTGCAGGCAATGACGAAGTCAGGGCAATAGTTGGTAGATTGGATGTAAATGGAGGGTTTCTTGATTATGACCATTCTGATGGAAACTCTGGGCTAGCCAGTGTTTTCGATTTAGAAATATCAGAAACTGGTGCATACGTGGTCGGTCAGGCTAATTCAGCAGCAACTTTTGGTTCGCATTCAATATCTAATCTTGGTTCAAGTAGCGTTGGTTTTGTTAGCCATGTATCTAATGCGGGGGGATGGGAAACTCTTGCTAGTACAAGTTGTTGTACCACTCCTAACTCGTATCAGGATGCATCTTTCAATGCGATTTCAACAGATGCTGATGGAAACTTACTGATTTCAGGTTCTGCTGATGAAGGTGTACAATACAATGGAACGACATTGATTTCAGGAGGTAATGATGACAATTCAGAAGGTTTGGTATTGAAGTTGGATTCCAATTTTAATCTGATTTGGTCTGCAAGTGTTGGCTCTAGAGAAACTACTGGAGATGAACAATTGAATGATATCTCTGTTCATTCTGACAATGTGTACGTTGTTGGTACCGTATATGGAACTCAAGGAAAGCGAGTTTCTGCAGGACTAATTCCAGTTTCCACTAGGGGGGGTCATGATGCATTTATTGGGATATTGGATATTCAGAATGGAACATGGCAACACGCTAGATCATATGGTGGGCAAGGAGATGACTACGGTGGTGCAGTTTCCAGATTGACGGAGAACCTTACAACATTCAGTATCGGTCACGAGGGTTCGATAACTCTTGCAGCAAACCTGATTACTGGAATGGCAGAGATGGGTGTGGCATTGCTGACCATTGAATCGGAGAGAGGAAAGGAGGCTTGGTCAATTGAAGCTTCGGCTTATGGTCTTGAAAGCAGTCCTGGGGCTTTGTCTGCCAATGAAACAGGAGCATTGGTAGTTGGTAATCTATTGTCATTGGATGGTTACTCATTGATGATATTTGAATCAGATCAAGATGGTGACGGATATTCCGCTAGAAACGATGCCTTTCCTCTTGATGACACTCAGTTCCGCGATAGCGATGGAGATGGATTAGGGGATTCTTCAGAAGGAAACAATCCAGATGATTGTCCTTTACAATGGGGAAACTCAACCTTGGATCGTTTTGGTTGTCCAGATACTGATGGCGATGGCGTTTCCAATATGTTTGACAAGTTACCTGATGATTCGACCCAATGGAAGGATAGTGATGATGATGGATATGGTGACAATCAGTTTGGAAACATGCCGGATTCCTGTGAAGAAGAGTATGGAGTAAGCCATGCTGATATGTTTGGTTGTCCGGATTCTGATGAAGACGGTTGGTCAAATCAAGGAGATATCTTTGTCGATGATGCTTCGCAGTGGAGGGATTCTGATGGAGATGGATTCGGCGATAATCTACTGGGTTTTCAAGGGGATGCGTGCCCTTCAACGCATGGTACTTCCAGTGCAGACAGATTTGGCTGCCCGGATTCCGATTCTGATGACTGGTCGGATGATGGGGATGCTTTCATTGACAACCCTCTGAAGTGGTCGGATTTGGATGGCGATGGATATGCAGACAATTCAGGGGCTCCGGAATTGGACCTTTGGCCTAATGATGCAACACAATGGTCAGATTCGGATTCTGATGGCCACGGAGATAACCGATATGGCACCTTAGGAGACCACTTCCCCGATGACCCTACGCAATGGTCAGACATGGACGGCGATGGGTATGGAGATGATCCAACTGGCAATGAGCCTGATGCTTTCACCTACAATCCGACACAATGGTCGGATTCAGATGGTGATGGATGGGGAGATAACCAGAGTGGTTTGCAAGCAGATAGGTTTGCTTCCGAGCCGACTCAGTGGTCAGACTTAGATGGAGATGGATGTGGAGATAACCCACTAGGTGTCAATCCAGATGCATTCCCTTATGATTTCACACAGTGCACAGATCGAGATGGAGATGGATATGGCGATAATCCCAATGGTAACCAACCGGATTTGTTTCCGGATGAAGCTAGCCAATGGGTGGATGCTGACGGCGATGGCCTTGGCGATAATCTGAGCGGCGTAAATGCAGATCCATATCTGAATGATTTTGATAATGATGGATATAATGACACAATGGATATTCTCCCCAAGTTCGCAAGTCCAGGAGATTTAGATGCTGATGGATGCATGGACGAGGTTGACCTGTTTCCTACCCTCTCTAAAGAATGCAGCGATTTTGATGGAGATGGCATTGGTGATAACGAAGATAACGATGATGATAATGATGGCTGGTCAGATTCGGAAGAGGAACGCTTGGGTACCGATGCATTCAGTTCAGCAGAAAAGCCGATTGAATCTTTTGAAGTCGTGGTTCCAGGTACACAGATTGGATTAGGAGCATGGGATTTGTTGGGAATTTTAGTCGGACTTCCCATGGCCTCGTGGTTGACCTTCGGTTTGTTAACTCGCAAGGGTAGGGGTGAAAGATATGCTGAGCGCTTGCGGAATTGCCAGAACCTCATTGCTCTTGAAGACGCCAGTAAGGATTACGAGAATGCTCTCAAATACAGATTGTTAGGGCCACACCAAGGATTGATGCTTGAACGAGTACGTTCCAATGTTGAGAATGATTTGCAAGAAGCCGAATTAGGATTGGCTCCTGATACGATGAGTGACTATACTGGCCCTTCTAGAGAGATTCAGGGAATCATCGATGGCGATGGTTGGGAATGGTTGGAACATGGTGGAGAGAATTGGTACCGCGACCAAGGTGACGGTAGATGGCGGCCTTGGAAGGAGTGATGTTTAGCCAACTCTCATAAGCCACATATCCCAGCAGGCGTCATGCCCGGAACAACTAGAGTAGAGATTCGAACGTTGAAGGTGGGTAGATATCTTTGTGTGGACGACCAGGCATACAAGATTCTCAGCATTTCCAAGTCTAAGCCTGGAAAGCACGGCAGTGCTAAGGCTCGTATTGAATGTACCAATCTATTTACTGGCCAGAAAATCAGTCACGTTGGTAGTGTCACCGATTCGATCAACGTCCCTATGATTGAGAAAGGAAGTGCAACGGTCACTCATATCGAGGGTAAGGAAGTTCACGCTATGGATGCCAAAACATACGAGATGATGGTCTTGCCATTAGATGATGGATTGAACATCGAGCCCGGAGGCGAAATCATGTGGATGGAAGCCTTGGGAAGATACAAGATTATTCGAGATCATTGATCATTATTTGTTGCGCCCCATAGGGGCGCAAGAATAGATATTGTATTGAAGTGGTTCTTCTTCGACAAGATTGCCGGCAGCGCGGAGTGATTTGATGGGGGTCAAGAGAAGCGCATACCGACAACCGGTTACCTCTCAAGGTCTGAAGGCTATCGAGAAGGGCGAGTTGACTTGGCTTGACGACAACATGTACAACAATATCAACACCGGTGTGCTAGAACAATATCTTGAGGAGAAGAACCTCGAAGAAACGTTTGAGATAAGCCATTGGAGCACAAGTCGGGTCATGATCGGCGTCGCTATCGGCGCTGTATTTTCTGGGGTTACTGCATATATCGGTCTGAAACTAGGACTGGCGATTTCAGCCGCTTGGTATATCGCATATCTACTCGGAATGGCCCTCAGGTGGTCTCCTTCTGAAGTTAATATTGCAACTTCAGCTACCACTGGAGCAACTCACGCATCGACTGGTTTCATCTTCACTTTCCCTGCAATTTTCCTATTAGCACAAACTGGTCCGGCAGCGAATTATCTAGTCGGTGGTCAACCGTTGATATCTTCTCCAGATGTTTGGCAGTTGGCATTCATTGGAATTATCGCAAGCATGTTCGCAGGTTTCCTTGGTGTAATGTATTTCATCATCTTCCGAAGAGTATGGTTGGTAGAAGATCCTCTACCTCTACCTGGATTCGAGGCCTATCTCAAGATGTTGGATATTGCCAGCGATGTCAATGTAGGGGCTGTGGAACAGGCTCAAGACGCCTTACGAAAGGTTGGAGTTTGGACCGTTCTAACCATGGGTGCTCTTTTCATCATTGAATATCCGCTTATTTGGATTGAAGGACGAAGGGTAGCTTTGATGGATTGGTTGGCTGAAACTATGACAATCAATGGATATGGTTTGGCGAATATTTACTCAAGCAGTGTATTACATCAGCCAGCAGGCGTGTATGACACTGGCTCTCGAGTGGGACAGTCAAAGCATGTCACTACTTACCCATATACTTGCGACGGTATCTCTCCAACAGATGCAGAATGGGCAGCAAGATTTCCAGAGGGCTGTAGTGAACCTGATACTGTTTGGAACCCTTTCGCCTATACTTGGGTAGGAGTTTACCTGACTCCTTCTATGCTTGCCATAGGTTGGTTCATGCGACTTAGAGTAGCACTTTTGGTAAACCTAGGTACGATTGTAGGTTGGCTATATTTGGTTCCGCTAGTCATAATTTTCAACTATCCAATTTACGATGCTGGTCTGCAGGAGACCGTTCCGATTCTAGACTATGCTGCGAAATCTGGTGAGAGCGCGTTATCGTTGATTGCATGGAAGAACGTCATCCGAATGATTGCCATCGGTTCAATTGTTGGTGGAGGTTTGTTTGGTTTGATCAAGATGTGGAAGACCTTTGCAACCATCGGTAAGGACATCGCTGATGCGTTCCGTGGTGATGCGGGTCAGGAATACATGCCCGGAAAAGGATGGTATGAGTGGCCTCTCAAACATATTCCAATCCTCATGTTGATCACCGCAATAGCGATGGTTGTAATTTTCGTTGCTGGGGGCTTTGGAGTCCTTCCTGCAATAATTTTCGCAATCATTCTACTGTCTACAACTTTCTTGCTTGGAGCAATCGCTGTCAGAGTTATGGGTGAGACTGGTATTGAACCGGTCAGTGGAACTTCGTTCATCGTTCTGCTGATGTTGATGGGATTGTTCTTGACGTTTGATACTCAGTTGGGACTTTCTGGAGAAGAGGCCATTCTATTGGGCTTGGTTGGAACTACAGTTTTCGGATCGGCAATCTCAATGTCTGGAACAGTAGTTGCTGATTACAAGAACAGCCTGTATATTGGAAACCGACCTTACCATATCTCCAAGGGAAACATAATCGGTGTAGTTCCAGGTTGTATTCTTGGAGCAGGAGTTGCGATATTCCTTTCCAAGATGCTTGCAGATGGAACCATTGACCTTGCAGCCCCACAAGCCAATGCTTTCGCCACATTCTCGGTCTTACTTTCTGAGGGGCAAGGAGATTTGATTCTACTTGGTCTAGGATTCCTGCTTGGAGTATTCGTTGAATGGTCTACAGGAATGGGAACTTCATTCGGGCTTGGAATGTATCTTACTGTGCCACATACTTTCCCGATGCTAATCGGTGGAGGAGCTAGGGATTATTGGGAGGCTAAGCGCCTCAATCCGAAAGTGGAGAAGATCAGAGAGGCTGAAGGTCCAGTTATGGCCGAGAAACGACGAGCGCTTATCCTGCTAGGTACTTTCATGATTGCTGCTGGTATGCTTACTGGCGAAGCCTTCTTTGGAACCGAGGCTTCAGTATTCGCATTTATCGATACAATAGGATATGCTCCGCCAACTTTCAATGAGTTAGGGCTGATGGTCGATGCTGGAACTCCTTCTTATGTCGACAGATGGTTCTCAAATTACGATGCGCCTGGATGTGATATGTACATGGATGCAGGTGCAGGTGAGTGTGGGTCAATAATTGGCAGTTCTTGGCAATACATTCGTTTGGTTGGATTCTTGTTACTCAACGTTTTGATGGCTTGGGTAATTTACGTGTTATTCAAGCGCGCTGGAATCATCGGCGGTAATGATGTGGAAGACGCAAAGTTGTCTGCCTGAGGTGTCTGGATGTCCAACTCTTCAGTGCCTTTACGGGCATGGTTGATTCTAGGAACTGCATTACTTGCTGTCAGTAGTGCAGGCGCCGTCTTTGAGATGATGGAAGGGCCAGGCCCATTGCTCAAGGCAGGCTGGAGGTTACAGGCTACAGCAGTTGTATTGTTACCGGGTTTTGTTTTACAATGGCGTTCTAGTGGACAGGAGATTCGTCAGCGTTGCATGAGCAAGAATTCATCATTGATAATTCTCGCTTCAGGAGTATGCCTTACAATTCATTTTGGTTCTTGGCTATGGTCTTTAGAAGAGACTACACTAACTCATAGCCTTCTATTCGTAACCGCACACCCCTTGGTCATCATTGTCGGATTGTGGATTCTTGGCAGGCCTGCATCTAGCAAAGAAATCATTGGAGCGCTCCTCGGTTTTACTGGTGCAGCATTGGCGATAATGGGAGCAGGGAGTGAGGAAGGTGTTTCCGTTCTTGGCGACATGTTAGCATTCTTAGGAGCAGTTGCTATTGTGGGATATCTCGCGGCAGGTAGGACCTTGAGGGAGTGGATGCCTTTGTTCCTCTATGCATTTCCAGTTACATTGATCGCCGCCATCGGTCTTTCGATTTCAGCGATGATCATCGAGGGTGCACCTCTCGGAATGGTGAGCACTGGCCTCTTGGGTTGGTCGATGCTGATTTGGTTGCCATATGTTGCATATCTTGCACTTGGGCCTGGTCTTTTCGGCCATACTGGAATCAATGCAGTTTTGCGTTGGCTACCTCCGCTTGTGGTTTCGGTGACACTTGTTATGGAACCACTAATCGGCTCATTGATAGGTTGGATATTGGGGCTTGATAGTATACCGGGAATGTGGACTTGGTTAGGAGGTCCATTGATGATCGCTGGAACGTTGTTGGTGACTTTGGAATTAGCTAAGGGGGATGAAGAGGAATGAGTTCATGTGTGGTACTTTGTAATGATGATGGAATAGCCGCCCCAGCGCTTCATACTCTGGCGCAGATTCTTCTCGATATGGGAATGGAAGTAGTCATCTTTGCTCCGAGTGAGAACCGTAGTGCTTGTGGGATGTCTTTGACTCTGAGAAAGCCCTTGGAACTGAAGAACCATGTTGCACTGGAAAAGGAAGGTCTCAGAGTATTTTCATTAGCAGGAACACCTTCTGATTGTGCAATAGCAATCGGTGATGGGATACTAGAAAAATTGGGTATCGATAGTAAACCTAAATTGTTGGTAAGTGGGGTAAATGTTGGTTCAAATATGTCTGTTGATGTTTGGCACAGTGGAACTATTGCAGCGGCAAGGGAGGCTGCTCTATATGGGATTCCGGGGGTTGCAATTTCTCTAACTACATTCGATGAATCCCATATGCCAAAGGCATTGAATGCTAGTGAGAAATTGTTGCAGAAGGTGCTTGAAATCATTCCCGAAGAGCCGGTTAATTGGCCACGAGATATAGATGCGATTCTGGAAGATAAGGCCTTGAAATCATTCCTCAGTGGACAGTCATTCCTCAATGTGAATATACCACCCGATTGGACGGGAGATTTCACTTGTACTACCTTAGGTCGGCGGTATTACCTCGGTGCTTTGAGCCTTACAGGTAATCATATCGAAATCGGTGCAAGTGAGATAGTGAATGGGAACTCTGAGGCTGGAGATGTAGATGCAATCGTTCGGGGAGAGGCTTCGATAAGTCTCCTATCTGCACATCCTTCGCAGCACCCAGATTTTCCACCTGATACAGTAATTGAGGAACATATGCAAGCCAAGAATGGCTGGCCAACTTGGTTTCAAGATTGATCGAGAACATGGTGTACTACTGTAATCGCAGAGTGACCCTGCAACCACAACTTGCCTACTGATCTTCTTTGGATTTCGCCAAATAATTCCTCTTCTTCTTGGGTGAATGCTTGGTCGTCACTCAAAATGAATCCAATTCGCTCTTCATCAAGACTGTTCTCCAATTCGGGACCTGCTGCGTCGAGTAGAATGATGCTTACTTGTTCACGCATCCATTCTGATAGTGTATTGGATATGTCTCCTCCAGAGTGCCATAGTCCTGGGCTGAATTCGATCATCTGTCCGATTGGAGGAACTGGCTCTTGTAAAATAGAAGAAATTCTCCCCGCAATTGCGCGTTCCTCAACATGTAAGCCCTTCAGACTATTAGAGTCAAACCAGATTCTACGAGAGGGCCCGGGTCCACCCATCAAGTGCAATGTTATGTGGCAATTTTCTCTGAGTCCGTGAGAAATGAAGAGAGCGCTGTTTACCGCTCTGATAAGCACATCCATGCGTCCACAAGAACCTGCGAGGTCGTTGAGATTCAACTTACCATTTGAGGTGGCTCTGTGGCCGATTATGGCGAAGCGTCTTTGCATCTACATCCCCATATTCTGCATGTCATCGAAATCTCCAGATTTCATCATCTGTCGCATTTGCTTGGACAATTTTCTATTGCCTGACATGCCCTTCATCATCTTCTTTGAACGATTCCACTGTGCAATCAATTCTCTGACTTCCTTTTCTTTCACTCCAGCGCCGTGCGCCACGCGTTTGATTCGCTCTGCTTTGAGGCAAAGGGGGTCGTCCTTCTCGTGATTGGTCATGCTGTCCATAATGACTCTATATTTCTCAAGATTCTGCTGCATCCCTTCTTTCTGGGCCTTACCCATTGCTCCCATGCCGCCAAACATGTTTGCGGGCAGGAAAGATAGCAAGCGATCAACAGTACCAACCTTGGACATCATTTCCATTTGTTTGTACATGTCGTTCAAAGTGAAGCGGCCACTCATCATGCGCTCAGTCAGGCGCATAGCCTCTTCTTCGTCAAGGTCTTCAGGAGCAAGATCGATCAGACCTTGGATGTCTCCCATTCCGAGAAGTCTAGAGATGAAGCGGTCTGATTCGAATTTCTCGATATCAGCGACTTTCTCTCCAGTTCCAACGTAAACGATTGGTGCGCCGGTAGCCGCAACTGCTGATAGTGCGCCACCACCTCTCGCAGTTCCGTCTAATTTGCTTACAATGACTCCGTTGACATCTACCAATTCGTTGAATGATGCCGCAACAGGACCAGCAGCTTGGCCGACCTGTGCATCGATTACCAGAAATCTCTCGCTAGCATTCATCAAATCAGACATCTGCTTGAGTTCTTCTACCAGTTCCTCATCCAAACGATGCCTTCCTGCTGTATCTACGATTACGACATCAGCAGCAGCATGCTTGGCTAGACCTCTTCGAACTATAGCACTAGCATCTTTTTCGTCAGGCTCTCCATATACCTCTACAGAACTATCTTCCAAGAGTTGTTTCAATTGAGCATATGCTCCTGGTCTATGTACGTCTGCCTCAATTACTGCAACCTTGAGAGAATGCCTACGCCTATACCATTCTGCTAGTTTGGCAGTGGTTGTGGTTTTTCCTTGCCCGTATAGACCAACCATCATGATGGTTGCACCATGTGGCCTAATCTCTCGGGCTGGACCGAGCATCCTGACGAGTTCGGTATAGAGAATATTAATCGCGTGAGTCTGTAATGTGACACCTGGGCGCGGCTCCTCATTGCGAATTCGCTCTTCCAATCGATCGGTTATTTCCTTGGTCTGTCTGACGTTAAAATCCGCCTCTTGCAGGGCTCTTCGAAGACTGCGTAACATGTCCTTGAGTTCTTCTTCATCAAGGCGCCTTCTTCCCTTTAGTCGACCAATGGCTCTGAAGATACCATTTGCCAGACCCTCCAGTGCCATGTCCCCTCGACCCCCTAGTATCGTTTCAATCCAACGATTCATCCTTGACAGTTAATCTCAGAATATCATCCTCAAATCGTGCTTCTGCATCCTTGACTTTGACCTTGTGGCCGACCTCTATTCTTGCTTCTCTGCCATTTACTCCAATGTAGAGATCATTTCCTTCGGAACGTAGATTCAAGTCTTCCTTATTTGCTGCTGGCAGATACATTTCAACCAACAATTCTCCCTCATCTTTTCTAATGTTCAAACCTCTTCGCAAGTTGATTGGAATCCCTTTGGAAACCGAGATTGGATTCATGTCCTCAGGAAGTATCGGTTCATCTCCATGTAATCCTAGGGCAAGTGAATGCAAGGAATCTAGGCCATGTACATCGGATTCAGAAAGAGGAATCTCGGCTACGGGAAGACCACCAAATAATTGTCTCAAATCTTCAAGATAACTTTGCTCAGTCTCTCGCCTAGATTGGATAAAGGGGTGGTCGAAGTCGGGAGTTACTCTATTGACGATTACCCCATTTACTGTAATGCCATATTCGTCCAATGCTTCAGCAGCCCTTGTTGTCTCAGCTACAGCCATCTGTTCTGGAATACAGACCAGAGTGAAATTAGCAAGTTCTGGGTCTGTCAAAACCCTCCTGACATGTGATACTCTGCGTTGAAATTTCTCCAATTCTTCGCGCATAGCATCTTGCTTCTTGCCACCGAATAACATCATGCGCAGCCCTCCAGTCATTCTGTAATACCGCAGAATTCTATCCATCCATGAATCTAGGACTTCTGGTAGAGATAGGAACCTCAAGGTATGTCCCGTTGGTGCGGTATCAAAGATGATGACATCGAAACGAGGGTCTTCGACATACCTCAGTAATTGGTCAAATGCTAATGCTTCATCGAGTCCTGGAATCATCAGTTGTGAGGCCTCAACTTGACTCATCTCATCTTGTATAGAATCAGTATCTATGCCGGTGAACATTCCAGTCAAGGAATTGCCCATGCTTCCGGACATTGCTTCACTGAATTTTGGTAGTACTTGCTCAATGGTTCTCTCAGGGTCGAGTTCCATGCCCCATAGATTTTCTTCATCAGCAACCGGAGTTGGTTCTGGACCCAAAGGATACCGTAAGGAGTCGCTAGTGCTGTGAGCAGGATCACTGGATACTACCAATGTGCGAAAACCCGCCCTTGCTAACCAAAGAGCAGTTGCTGCGGACGAGGTTGTCTTACCAACTCCTCCTTTGCCTCCGAACAACCATAGCCGGCCCATGGTCTCGGCTTCAAGGCATTACATTTCAATCTGACCAAGTCATTCTGCGGGTTTGCCTTTTGAGGTAGATGCTAACCGCAGGCACGTGAACGAACTAACGCAGGTCAACCTGATGCTGTTTTTCGGCCTCTTGGGGATGGGCCTTGGTTGGCAGGGTGGAATGCGCAGATTGCACGGGTTTTATGACATTCAACCAGCAGTTAGGATGATTCTATACGGTTTGATTTTGGGGTCATTCTTGGCTTTGGCGATTGACGAATTAATCTTCTTGCCTTCTTATGTTCTTGCTGCAGAAGGAGGAGGTGGAACGGGTACATGGCCAGGATTGTTGGTATCATTAATTGTTGCCAACCTTACTTCTTTGGTTGTTATGTTCTTATTGACTCGCCGTAGTGTACGTCTCAACAAATCTGCTCCTACTAGTGGTTGGGCTTTAGGTCTAGCAATGGGCTCAATGGTTGCAGTACGCCTTGGTTTTGAGTTGTTACGAATACATGGTTTGACATGGACTGTTGGAGCCAGCATTGCGATCCTAGTAGTATTCATGCCACAAATGGAGGCAGTCATAAGTTCGGGACAGGGATCTAGAGGTCAACGAGGAGAGAGATGGTTGGCCCTATTTTGGGCAACTTTCTGGAGATTTTTTGGAACCATGTTCTTGGTAGCAGCATTGCTCGCACCAATATGGTGGGTATTCTTGATTCCACCATTGTTGATAGGAAGAGGTAGGGCTGACAAGAAATGGTTGATGGATTCATTGACGCCGGAAGCCCAGAGGCGCTATCGAAGGGTTGTGGCCCAATCTTCACGTCGTGAGAATGTCGTTGAACAGAGAAAGCGGCGTTGGCGGGAAGCTTCAGTAGGCGAGTCTGAATAAGTATTTACTTACTAGTTGTATTGAAACCCTCTTCTTGGATTTTTCTTTGGGTACGTGAATAATCATGCATGCGGGGAGGCCCGCGCAAGCGTTATGGTTGTCCGCGTCTGGGACAAACACATGGGTAGATGTCCATATTGCATGGCCAGCACTCTTCCATCGGATGTCATCTGTTACTCTTGTGGCAGAGTCACCTCCGGTTCCTCTGGAATGGTGCAGAGGTCTCGTGGAGAGTTCATGCGCGGTGCAACCAGTGGTGCAAGAGATGGATTGGCACCAAAGATGCGCCGATCTCAGGCCAAGATGAGACGTAGGCGTAAGGGCAAGAAGAAGAACGTGGTTCTAGTCATAGCTGTCGCTTGTGTATTCATGTTTACGCCAGCACAGGAACATCTCATGGTGTTCTGGCATGAGTTGCAGGATGAGATTATGCAGAAGTTATTCCGCTCCTTTGAATATCCGATAGAAGTAGAGTACACTCTGCAGCAACAGATCGAGGTCTCTAATGCTCCAGGTGCAGCCTTTGCGGCGACGTTTACTCAACATGTGTCTTTACCGCCCCAAAGGACCAGTACCAATACTATGGATTATCACTTCCAGTATGAATCGTCCTCAGGTGCAGATCCAATGAGTTCAACTTTGTTGCAGGATGTACGTTCAATGACTGTGCATTTGAATGGTCAGAGCGTTGATATCCTCTGTGATTCTTGTACATCTAGACTAGAAGCAAATGCCCTAAACATCGATGGTGATTTGTTGTATTGGGATTACAATGCAGGAACTTGTACATTCG
>CAXRJJ010000107.1:0-11374 GCA_964230945.1 Yoonia sp. | reverse complement strand
ACTTCGAGCACCTTCATTCCTGCATCGATGAATCCGGCGACATTGCGCCGCCATTTCTTGTCTTGACCCAAGGTGACTATCGAGTTCACTTTGTCATAAACTGGGATGGTTGCTTCGAGGTTGTCCATCAACTCCTTCCATGCGTCTTCACCCATGCCGTCTCGGTCAAGCGATTCCGAGTCTCTGGTAGAACTCATCCGGCTGTCGCGAGGCAGCGGTGGATTTCAAGCATCGCTTTGTACCGGACTGGCCAAGTTGCGGAGTCCCCTCAAGAGTTGTCTTGAGTTCCCCTACGTTAGCATGATAAACCCCTGTTTTTTGGCCGGTACACCTAGGGTGAGATGATGAGCAAGAAGGACGTCCTCCGCGGGATAAAGGAAGCCGAGGTTGTAGCCTCCAAGACTCTCAAAGAAGCGAGAGATAAGGCTGCGCAAACACTTACCGATGCTCGAATCAAGGCTGCTGACTTGGTAAAGGCAGCAAGAGAGTCCAGTCAGCAATCAGCTGCCGCCAGTCTAGAAGAAGCCCGCCAAGGCGCTGCTGTGGAAGCAGAGAAGGTTGCTGCAGAAGGAAATGCTGCGCTTGAATCGATACATTCGAGCGGTCAGGATCGACGTCAGGCTGCGATTGAGATAGTCCTCTCAAGTTTTGCCGAGTGAATCACGCTAAGGAGGAATCGGAATGAGTGCATTGACCACCGCTGAGATGCAACGCATCACTGTGGCTGGCACGATTTCCAAGTTACACGATACTTTGGCTGCGGTTGGCCGCTTGAAGTGCGTACATCTTGTTGATAGTGAGGTCGAAGAGGATGGCTTCACTTTGGGCGCTCCACATTCCGATGCAGACACGGTTGCAGCGCAGTTAGCAAGAGCCAGAGCGGCAGTCTCGCGAATATCTCCAGATACCAATCAGCCTGCAATACAGATTGCTGCAGTGCGTAAGGAGTTGGATGGAGATTTCTCAAACAAGGTTGATGCGATTCTAGATAAGGCCAATGAGTTGGACGAAGCCAATTCTGAAATTGAGCGATTGACCGATGAGTTAGCAGTACTGGAATTGTTGGTACCATTGGGATTGGAATTAGAATTGTACAGCGGATATGATTCTCTAGTTGTCAATGTTGGAACCTGTTCGGGAGATTCGTTTGGCCTCAGTCAGGATACTGCTCTGATTTTCAAAGCAGGCAAGACCGTAGCCGCATTCTGTACCGAAGATGATTCTTCCAAGGTCCTTGAAGCCTTGAATAACAATGGCTTCAATTCTTTGTCTGTTCCCGAAGCAGAAGGCTTGCCTAGTAAGGCGGTAGAAGAAATTCGCAACAAACTTACAGAACTCAACAGAACTGCTACTGACGCACAATCCGCATTGGACAAGCAATCAGAGAATTTCGGTAGAATGTTGCTGGGTGCAGTGGAGGAACTCGAGAGACAATTTGAGATTCTGCAGGCTCCAGTCAGATTGTGTACCAGCGATCACGCCTTCGTTCTCGATGGTTGGGTCAAATCTTCAGACCGAGACAGAGCGCGTAAGACATTATCCAAACATGCTACAATGGTTGAATTCGAGGACTATGTGCCGTCTCATGGACATCATCACGGCCATGACGAAGAAGAGGATGCACAGCCTCCAATCGCCTTTGCCAATCCTGAGGCAGCAAGGCCTTACGAATTGTTGACCGATTTGGTCGGCAGGCCAAGATATGGCCGAATCGATCCAACTGTATTCATGATGTTCACCTATCCATTGTTCTTCGGACTGATGCTCGGAGATATGGCATATGGAATGGGTACAATTCTTCTTGGACTATGGGTCAAGAAGAAATTCGGTGAATCCGAACAAGGCTTATTGGCAGCCCGTCTGCTAATCTATATCGGAATCTCCTGTCTATTCTTCGGTTTCCTTTACGCTGAAATATTAGGATTCGAGATAGATGCAACGGGTGATCATGCACCTCCTGGTTGGATTGCTTGGATGACGGTATTCTATGAATGGGCTCACCACCCACATGCAACCTTGCCTTTCGGCATTCATCTTGCATTCCCATTCCACAGAGTTGGCGGAAACATGAGCGATTTGATTCTAATTTCCATATACTTGGGAATCGCACACCTAATGATTGGATACTTGATTGGAATGAGGGATGTGACCAAGGAGCATGGTCTAGCAGCGGGTTTCTTTGAGAAAGGCAGTTGGATAATGGTCCTCTTGGGTGGTTCTGCAGCAATCTACGGATTCATGGCAGGAAAGGGCCACTCCGATTCTGGCCATCTGGATTTCTTGACGCTGATGGTCAATGCAGGTCTTGTAACCGCTGCTGTTGGAGTTGTTGCCGTTTGTTGGGGTCTAGTGAAATACGAAGGATTCGGAGCATCTGGTTGGATGATTGGTCCCCTAGAGACGATATCGCTGCTTTCCAACACCTTGTCTTACATTCGGCTATTCGCTATTGGTGTTGTAGGTGTAAAGATCGCCGAAGCCGGAAATATGCTTGGCTATCACAATCTTGTACATTCTATTGAATTAGTTCTCGAGGGTGAAGGTGTCATTCTCAACTTATTGTTAGCCATAGGAGCACTACTCCTGTGGATTTTCGTCCAAATCTTTGCGTGGGTACTCGGCGTATTCAGCCCGAATATTCACACAGCCCGTCTTCACTTTGTGGAGTGGATGGGCAAGTTCCATGAAGGCAGTGGAGAGCCTTTCGCTCCACTCGGCGGTGCAAATCGCTATTCCAAGGAAGGTGTATGATAGTCCACTGGGACAAAATGAGGTAAAAATATGAAAACAAGAATATTGAAGATGAGCTTGAGAACCCTAGCGCTTTTGATGTTGGTTGCATTGGTATCTGATACCGTTGCGGCTCAGGACACCGAAGCTGCAGACAACGAGAGTACCGTTGATGCTTGGGGTAAGTTGGGAGCAGGACTAGCCGTAGGGCTAGCAGCAATTGGTGCTGGTATCAGCCAGGGTAACATCGGTGCTGCTGCTGTTGGAATGTTGGCTGAGGATTCTAGCCGATTCGGACACGCGATTATTTTCACTGCACTGCCAGAGTCAATCGTCATTCTAGGTCTATTGCCACTCTTCATGTGAGTGCCAAGACTTGAGGGGAAACCCCGGTTGAGGAGGAATAGTATGACGATGAAGAAACTAGCAGATGAGATAGCAGCTGCTGCCAAGGCAGAGGCTGATGAGATCATCAAGAAGGCAAACGACGAGGCAGCAGAGATCATTGCTGCCGCTCAGTCAGAGGCTGATGGCATAACTTCGGGTAATGCTGTCAAGTCGAAGCGCGAAGCAGACAAGTTGGGTCTAGAATTAGTAGCAAGTGCTAAGCAGGCTAATCAGAAAATGCAGTTGATTGCACGAAGAGAAGAGTTGGATTCCACCTATGAGTCTCTCAAGGACCAGGTAGGAAGCGCTTCTTTGAAGGGCAGGTCCGCACTTCTGAAGAAATTGCTCGCCAAGGCAACTGCCGAGGCAGGCAAGGACATGATTCTACGCCCAGTTGCAATGGACCGTAAGGCACTAGCAGCCGAGACTTCCTACAAGGTAGGAGATGACATCGAAGGCTTGGGTGGTTTCACACTCGAGTCAAACGATTCCTCGGTCAGTTTGGACTTCAGGTTCGATGGAATGCTTGAGAGCGCATGGAATGACCTGCTTGGGCAGGTAAGTGATGCATTGTTTGGTTAGGAGGAGTTGAAGTGATCAGAGGTTCATCCAATCCGAGTATGGCTGCTGCTAGGGCTAAGTCCCGTAAGAGCAGTCTAATCGATAGGACGCGTATGCGACAACTGATCCAACAAACCCCCGAGCAATTAGCGGCCAGTGTCGCAGATAGTGGATATCGCAATGAAATCGATATCTATGCCGCGAGACATACTGGTAGCGATCTTATCGAGATGGCTTTGACCCATAATCTGGAGAAGGAATTGGCTTCTGTCATGCACTTCTGCAGTGGTCGATTGAAGGAACAGGTGCGAATCTATGCAGGTAGATTCTCTTATCAAAATGCAAAGATTGTTTTGCGCGCCATATCCACAGAAGCCTCTATCGAAGAGGTGACACATGCAGTGTTACCTGAAGAGAATGAGATCAACGCATCTTGGATCGACATGATTCGTGATTCCAACACTTTGGCGGAGGCTGCAAATGCAATGCGCAGACTTCCGTTGGGTAAAGCCCTCTCAGATATTGATGAGGAGGCTGACTTGAGCACATACGAAGACGCACTCGACTTGCACTATTTCCGTAGTGCATTGAGCGCCGTAAAAGGAATGGATCCCTCTGATAGGGTATTGCGCAACCATCTCCAGATGGAGATAGATCACCGTAACATCCTCAATATTCTCGAGGCAAGAAACCTCGGGATGTCAGATGAGGATTTGCGTTCCGCATTGATACCAGGCGGCCGTCTGATATCGAGCAACCAACTGAATTCCGCTTCTACCGCCGACTCCAACGGTTTGTTGGAGATGCTGCGCCGTTTCTCTGGATTCGATGCAGCAGGTTTGGAAGAAGCAATGCAGGAATCGACACGCTTGAGAACCTTGGACCCAGTGGTCCTTTGGTTGCATGAAAGAGAGCAGAAGTATCTGCAGAGGATGAGTTACCTCCATCCTTTGTCAGCTCTACCTGTGATCAATTTCATTTCGCTCAAGGTCAAGGAAGTCAACAATCTACGCCTCATCGTCAGAGGTGTATCTGCTGGCTTGCCTGCAGAAGTGCTGGAAGCACATATATTGTGAATGAGGTGATGATGAATGGACATAGTAATAGTCGGTTCTGCTGATTTCACATTAGGATTCCAATTAGCAGGAATCGATAATCTCCACAACCCCGCAGATGATGAGGAATGCGCTCAGACCTTGCGTGGATTGTTGAGTGAAAAGGAGGCGGGCATTGTAGTCATAGACTCAACATTGCTCGCTAGAATGCCTGATAGGCTCAAAGTGGCTCTATCGGACAGCGTTTCTCCCACCGTGTTGGGCATCGGCACAGAGGAGGACAATACCTTGCGTGAGACGATACGCAAGGCCATCGGAGTGGATCTCTGGCATTGATGCAAGAAAAGGAAAGTGAAAGCATGAGCAACGAAGGAACAATCTACAGAATATCTGGGCCGGTAGTGACCGCCATTGGAATGACTGCCAGCATGTATAACGTGGTGCGCGTAGGAAATGAAGGACTGATGGGTGAGGTCATCGAACTGCATGGTGAGAAGGCTATCATTCAGGTGTATGAGGATACTAGCGGTATACGGCCAGGTGAACCGGTCATCAATACCGGTGAGACCTTGTCGGTATCTCTGGGTCCCGGTCTTTTGACCGAGATCTATGATGGTATCCAGCGTCCACTGGCTACTCTTGAGGAGGTGATGGGTGTATTCATCACCAGAGGAGTTGATGCTGATGGTATCAACCTCGAGAAGAAGTGGAATTTCGAGGCTACTGTTTCAGAGGGTGACCGTGTAGAGTCAGGACAGATTATCGGAACCGTTCAGGAGACCGATACCATCGTTCACAAGATCATGGTACCTCCGGGGCTTTCAGGAGTCGTCGCCAGTGTCAAGAGTGGAGAATTCAACGTCACCGAGACCGTCTGTAAGTTAGATGATGGCAATGAGATCCAGATGTTGCAGAAGTGGCCAGTGCGTTCACCACGCCCCTTCCGCCAGAAGTATGCTCCTGACACACCACTTGTGACAGGTATGCGTATTCTCGATTTCCTATTCCCTCTCGCCAAGGGTGGAGCAGCGGGTATTCCAGGACCATTCGGTTCAGGAAAGACAGTCACTCAGCAGAGCTTGGCCAAGTACTCGGATGCTGAGATAGTTGTCTACATCGGTTGTGGAGAGCGTGGAAATGAGATGACAGAGGTTCTAGACGAGTTCCCTCACCTTATCGATCCTAACACCGGTAAGCCGCTGATGAATCGAACAGTCATGATTGCCAACACTTCGAATATGCCTGTGGCTGCCCGTGAGGCTAGTGTTTACACAGGAATTACCATCGCTGAATACTTCCGAGATATGGGGTACGATGTTGCATTGATGGCCGACTCAACCAGCCGTTGGGCCGAAGCAATGCGTGAAATTTCATCCCGTCTAGAAGAGATGCCTGGTGAGGAAGGATATCCTGCTTACCTATCTAGCCGATTGGCTGAGTTCTATGAGAGAGCCGGTCGTGTGGAGACTCTCAATGGCGAGGACGGATCAGTAACAGTAATCGGTGCTGTATCGCCTCCTGGTGGAGATATTTCAGAACCGGTCAGCCAAGGAACCCTACGTATCGTGAAGGTATTCTGGGGATTGGACGCAGGGCTTGCGCGACAACGCCACTTCCCTGCTATCAACTGGCTTGGTTCGTACAGTCTTTACCCACAGTCGCTAGACCAATGGTTCCGCGACAACGTGGCTCAGGATTTCCCAGAGGTGCGAACCGAGATTTCCGGTCTGCTTCAAGTGGAGGCGGAATTGCAGGAGATTGTCCAGTTGGTCGGTTCCGATGCACTTCCAGTCGATCAGCAATTGACGCTTGAAGTAGCGAGAATGATTCGTGAATATTTCCTACAGCAGAATGGATTCCACGATGTGGACGCATTCTCTGCAGTTGAGCAGCAGTACAAGATGGCCAAGGCCATTCTGAGTTTCCAAGAGAATGCCAAGAAGGCGATTGCCGCAGGTGGAATGCTAGAGGATGTGGTCAACGTTCCAGCCAGAACCACTCTGATGAGGAACCGCTTCGAGGCAGGATACATTGACAGAATCGATGGATTGGTCGATGAGATGAACAAAGAAATCGCCGCTGCGGTGGAGGATAACTAGGAGGGATTCAGATGACAGGAAAAGAATACAGGACAATAACCGATGTCAAGGGACCTTTGGTGTTCCTCGATAAGACCGAGCCAGTAGCCTTCGGAGAAATCGTTACTCTAAGGCTTGCAGATGGTAGCATCAAGAATGGACAGGTATTGGATACCAGCAACGACCTAGTGGTAGTTCAGGTATTCGAAGGAACTGCAGGTGTCGACCTTTCTACCGGAGTCAAGTTCCTTGGGGATGTTTTCAAGTTGCCAGTCAGCAAGGATTTGATTGGACGTATCCTTGACGGAGCAGGTCGACCAAGAGACGGTGGACCCGAGATTATCGCTGAGGAGAACGCCGACATCATTGGTGCTGCGATCAACCCATACAGCCGTCAGTCTCCACACGATTTCATTCAAACTGGGATTTCAGCCATCGACTGTTGTACCACACTGGTACGTGGACAGAAGTTGCCTATCTTCTCGGCCAGTGGATTGCCTCACAACGACATCGCTCTACAGATTGCGCGCCAAGCCAAGTTGACAGATAGCGATGAGGAGTTTATCGTGGTATTCTGTGCTATGGGAATAACAGCTGAGGAGTACAATTTCTTCAGAAGCGACCTAGAGAGAACTGGAGCCCTTGAAAATGCGGTTCTGTTCGTCAATCTGGCAGATGACCCAGCGGTCGAGCGCCTGATTACTCCAAGATTGGCTTTGACTGCAGCAGAGTATCTCGCCTTTGAGCAGGATTACCACGTTCTGGTCATCTATACTGACATGACCAACTACTGTGATTCCTTGCGACAAATCGGTGCTGCTCGTGAAGAAGTTCCCGGACGACGTGGATACCCTGGATACATGTACACTGACCTAGCAATGCTGTACGAGCGTGCAGGTTTGGTCAAGGGTAAGAAGGGAAGTATCACTCAATTCCCGATTCTAACCATGCCAGGAGACGATATCACTCACCCGATTCCAGACCTTTCTGGATACATTACTGAGGGCCAGATTGTTATCAGTCGTGAATTGCACCAAGCAGGTATCTATCCGCCAATCAACGTATTGCCATCTCTATCTAGATTGATGGGTGGCTGTATCGGAGAAAAGACAACCCGTGAAGATCACAAGTCTGTTTCCGACCAAATGTATGCCGGATATGCACAAGGTCGTGAATTGCGAGGATTGGTTGCTATTGTCGGAGAAGATGCATTGAACGAGCGTGACAAGCAATTGCTTGACTTCTCTGGCTTGTTTGAGGACCAGTTCCTACGCCAGAGCCGAGACGAAGACCGTTCTATCGACGAGACATTGGACCTGTGCTGGGATTTGATGCAGAACATCTCTACCAAGTATCTGGTGCGATTGGATCAGCAGTGGATCGACAAGTATCACCCTACTGACAAGAAAGAGTGAGATTAGCAGAATAGCAAGTAGAGGGAGGTGAAATCATGGCACTCGACATCAAGCCGACGCGCAGTGAACTCATCAACTTGAAGCGACGCATCAAGCAGACCAAGAATGGTTACAACTTGTTGAAGATGAAGCGAGATGGATTATTCCATGAGTTCAGGCAATTACTTTCGGAGATGATTAAGGCCAAGCAGGAATTGACTGCAACCTATCAGTCTGCCAAGTCAAGAATTGATCTTGCTAATGCTATAGAAGGCGGCCTTGCCGTACGTGCTGCTGCAATTGCCAACTCCACAAGTCCCGAGGTAGAAGTCGAGCGACGCAACATTATGGGAGTTGTAGTTCCAAGCGTTTCAGGAAGTAACCTACATGCATCATTCGCACAGCGTGGACTTGGATTCATCGGTTCCAGCCCTTATGTTGATGAAGCAGCCGAATCATTCGGCGAATTGATCGAGAAGATGGTTAAGGCTGCAGAGATGGAAGCGACACTGAAGCGCATGTTGGCAGAGATTGAAGCGACTAAGAGGCGTGTTAACGCCCTTGAATTCAAGGTTATTCCAGAGATGGAAGAGGCTAGAGATTTCATTCAATTGCGTCTTGAGGAGATGGAACGTGAGGAGACTTTCCGTCTGAAGCGATTCAAGAACAAGTGATTCGTTGAGCCCTTGTATAGGCAAGGGATTTGATGTGTAATCGTCAGCCACTATACAGAGGGGGCGGCTTTGAGCGAAGAAGAAGTGGATGCCAAAGCCATCAAACCTCTGAAGGTTCATGAAAAGGCTTGGACTCAGAAGCAATTGTTAGAGAGGATAGTTGCTAGACATTTCGATGTCCTTGAGGACATAGGTGAATTGTGGCCAGCATGGCTAGTAAGGGCCCGTATTCAGGATGAGGAGCATGAGAATCCTCACGATGCATTAGAAATTCTGAATGAACACCTTGCTGAATTAGATTGGATGGCACGATTGACGCGTGACGAACCTTGGAAGGTGACAATATTTCCCTCTCCACCTTCGTTATTCGCTTTGCAGGATGTTCACCGACTATTTTTCTGGATAGCGGCTTTATTGTCCACTTGGATAATGGGAGTAGTTTGGTTGCTTCCATTGCATGCTGGTACCGAGTGGACTGACCCCGCTATTCTGCGAGCAGGACTCTTGTCCTACGCTTTGCCGATGATGGCTTGTCTGGGCCTAGCGGATCTTGCGCACAGATATGTTGCTAAGCGTATGCAAGTCAGAGTAGGTGGACTTCTCCCACTAGCTTTGCCATTGCCCTATCCTGGTTGGCCATTCGGATTATTTGCCATTCCAAGCCATCCTCGAATGGAATCGATTCCATGGCCTGATCGTAGAAAACTAGGATGGGTCAGCCTAGCCGCACCGTTGGTCTTGCTCGTTGGAGGGCTTGTTCTGGTCCTAGTAGGATTATGGTTGACTCCGACTGAACGCACTATAGGTGAGCAACCGAGCCGTTTGGGATTCGGTTTGCTGGCTCAGTTGTTTGCTTCATTGATATGGGAGCCTGAGATTCTCTCTCTGAAGACGGCATGGGCTCATCCAATGGCTTTGGCAGGACATGGATTGATGTTGGTTGCTTGGGTTTCTTTGCTACCGATACCCACTTTCCCCGGAGGCAGAATAATCGTCGCCATGTCGGGGATGGAATCCGCAAGATCGCAAGGCAGTCAAATTCTGTTGTTCATCGCAGTTATGTCTCTAGGATTCTTGCTGGGTGCTTTCACCGGACACGTCATTTGGACCTTCGTAGTTATTGCCGGTGGAATGCTTATTGCAACTCAGGGCGGAGATGACCGGATACCATTGATACTCGATGATGTAAGGCCATTGAGCGAAGATTCGGCGCGAAGATTGTCGATGGCTTTGGTTGTAGGGTTGCTATTGACCATACCTGCAGAGATGCCAACTCTCGAGTTAGAAGAATGGGATGCAGGACTGGAGTGGGAACTACCAGACTCAACATTGTTCAGTGATTTCAACACCAGCGACGGATTCAGCATAGTCATCAAAAATCCTGGATTGTTGAACCAAAAGTGGACATTGTCTGCAACAGTGCAAGGTTTGGCTGAACAATGGAACTTATCTTGGGAATGTCCAGATGGCGAGTCTTCTTTGCTTGAAGGGTGCCAAGGTATCTTGCGTGCAGAAGAATCAACAATAGTGCATCTGAAATGGTTCACGCCACCTATAGAGTCCTCCCCTGTTCCCTTATTGCTTAACCTATGGCACAATGAAAAGGATTCTCATGAAGTCACTTTGCAGGCTGATGCCGAATTATCACCAATTGCTCCGACATGGACAGTTTCGGGCGACTTGCAGGAGCCTGTTTTGTGTACAGGCTTGCAGGTAAGCAAGGATTCGCAATCATTCAATCTGAGCCTATCCTCAAGCGACTCTCAGTCAAGCGAGTCTTCATTGTGGAGAATAGTTGAACCAATAGATCTCTCCATCGAGGACAATGCTACCGAATATGTCATGGATATTTGCATAGAAGGTGAGGCTGGATCATTGTTCAATGGGGTAGATAACTTGAGATTGCAGGCGATGATCGATTCTGGAGTTTTGTATTCATGGAGCCTTGAGATGCCTGCAACTATTGGTAAATTTGTATTCCCAAGCGACGGCTGGAAATTCGGACAGCATGATGAGTTGGTATCTTGGGAAAATACCAGCAATTGGTCCATTTCGGACGCTATGGGTTGGAATCAAGGCGATGATTTGTTGGTTTCCGATGAATTGTTGTGTTCAGATGGAGGAGTATGGAGGCAGCCAAATCAGAACGAGGATGGATGGACTTGGGATTCCAATGTCCAGAAGCGCGTGGATTGGCCTAACCTTTCCTCTGGAAACTTGAATTGGACAGGTAGTGCTGCGAATTGGCTACATCTATGCTCTGATGAAGTGCAAAGTTGGGAGATGGTCGAAGGCCCAGCAGTTATCTTCATCGATGACGGAGTAGCACGAATGGATTGGATCAACACAGGTTGGTCAATAAACTCCTCAAAGAATGGTAGTATGGAGATTCAGTTCATCGATCTGCAAGGTGGTCTTGTATTTGATGAGAGGAGTCACGGCAACGGTAGTGGTTGGCTTTCACATATTCAAGAGACCGATGGCATCGAGGTCAC
>CAXRJJ010000106.1:0-2498 GCA_964230945.1 Yoonia sp. | reverse complement strand
ATGCAATCTGGAGATGTAAATGTCAATATATTCACTGCGATGATTGGGACCATTGTATTCGGCATAGGAGTAGACGATAGCATCCACGTCATGCATCGTTTACGTGAAGAAGGAGAATCACCAAAAGGCATTCAAAATTCTATAGAAACTACCGGTCAGACTGTATTTGAAACCACAATTACTACTGTAGGTGGTATGGCAGCGGGTTTCTTCGTATCCTTCCCTGGTCTGGAGAATTTCTTCATCATGATGATGCTACTGATCTTCTTTGCTTTCCTAACTTCAGTATTCTTGATGCCCGCAATGATTGCCGCATGGCAGAGTAGCGCACGTCGAATTAGTGGAGGACATGCATGGAGAGATCATGGAGAGGCACCTATCCTCGAAAGCAAGGTAATTGATGCAGGCCTATTGGATAGATAGTGTGGAGGGTGCAGGGAATAAGCCCCTTTCTGTTGACCATTCGGCTGACCGCATTCAACTATGCGTCCTACCCGACCCTATGCGTGCAACATCAAAGGGTCTGTTTGGACTTGCTCCAACGGGGATGCTCGTCTCATCGGTAGTTAGGCAATCTCCGTCTTTCAACATCATTGTACACACCCGCTACCGTTCGTTTCTGCTGCAGTGCCTGCCCTCCCGGACACTCGGATCTCCCGAGCCGTTCGCACTATGGAGAGGGGACTTTCCTCAGGGTCCAACCCTGTCAGCGGTCCTCCTGCTCCCTCCACAAAACCTCACGGAGGTCTTCTTGGCTTCAATACTGTGTTTCATGCACTTGGTGATATGCCTCAGGTTGGAAGTGGTCTCCATCAAGATAATGATCTTCCTCACTAAGCAAAGATTCGCTATCATCTCCACCACTACGCATGTATATTGCCAAGACAACAATTAGCGACAACAGCAGCATTCCCAAAATCCACAGGAATATTGGATTAACATTGCCTATAGAACTGCTGAACCAAGATTCATCGCTCTTTTGAACCACTGTAACTGCCTCGCTACTACCTGATTCGACATCATCAAGATATACCACCATGGTATATTCTCCTCTCTTCTTCAAAAGCCAGTCCACTCTTACCAGTTCGCTCTGGCCAAATGCGACAGCAACATCTGAATCATGAATGACAAGAGACGAGCCATCGATATCCACCGCTTCCACGCGAACCCTAACTTCTCCATCCATTCTTCCGACGTTAGCGATGCTGATGTCGACGACTAATTCGTCACCAACCTCTGCCCCATCAACAGCTGAGGTCCCAATTTCTGCATTCAGCTCAAAGACTGGCTGTACCATCTCCATATTCCAGGTAGCCATTGGAGATTGTGGTGAATTCAGATACTCGGAGAAGATATTTCCAGCCGCATCCTTACCTACAATCCATACCTCAAGCAGGACCTGTTTCTCAAATTGCCTTAAGTCAACAATTCCTTCAAGATCCAACAAAGCAGTAGCAGGGATTGAGGTGCCACTACTACGAGATTGTGCAAGATAAGCGGGCACTTCACCCTCAGCCAATGGTAGGCTGTTACTTTCATCCTCACGCAGTCTCCATTGCATGATCATCTGCTCCCCATCCATTTGGATATCCTCATGAATACGGAATTCGATTTCGATGGAGTCTAAATCATCCAACGACAGTACCGCATCTTCGCGTGGAGCGACAACATCGCTGATTCGGGGAGCGGTTGCGTCAACAACGAACCAAATGGTTGCTTCGTTAGGATTGGTCAAGTCATCCGCCAATGCAGGAAGATAATCTAGAGACAGAACTAATGGATGCTCCCCCGTTTGTGAGGACATCGTTACATTCAAGGTGAAAGAACCATTCTGCGACAATACACGATTGTTTGAACCTAGGAATCTACCTAGCACATCTATGTCCTGAAGTACTAGTTCACCCGAATCAGCCCACTTCACTAGACCTTCTACCTGCACCACTTGTCCTGGTTTGACCCAAGCCCCTGCAACCTCTGCGCCGATTCCTCCAGAAGATACCTCAAGGCTCGATGAGTCAATCATCAAATCACTGCTAAATCGCCAACGTAAGTCGGGCAATACAGAGAATGAATTCTGGAACGATCTATCCCATACCTCGATGGTTGGCTCCCTGTAAGTTGAACGGTCAGGTTGCATCTCCCAAGCTAGAGAGAATTGGATATCAAAGACCAAGTCTGTCGCATAAGGGCCCTCAGCACCACTTCTAGATTTCAGGCCACACGAGTGTATGTTCAAGTATTGGTCACTAGTTGTACAAGTTCGTTGTTCGCCTTCCCAAACTATCTCCATCGGAGATGAAGGGACAGTGCTGGCCAACTCAACGCGGATTCCAGCAACATCGCTTCGGCCATTTGGTTCATCGAAGGGGAATTGCATATGCTGTAACTCACCAGGGTGTAACCAAGCCTTTGGCCCTGAAACATGCCCTGCAGATGATGTATGAACAAATGGAGCGCCATCATTTCTGATTTGGTACATGAACAATTGATTGTCCCAT
>CAXRJJ010000105.1:0-13336 GCA_964230945.1 Yoonia sp. | reverse complement strand
GGAGATAATGCAGATGAATTCCCCAATGATGCCAATGAAAGCATCGACTCGGACAAGGACGGAGTTGGAGATAATGCGGATCAATTCCCCAATGATGCTCACGAGAGTTCTGATTCAGATGGGGATGGAATAGGCGACAATAACGACATATGCCCTGGTGGAAATGATTCGACTGATGCAGATGAAGATGATATTCCTGACCATTGCGACCCATTGGTTGATTCTGATGGTGATGGAATTGATGATGCGGTTGACGTATTCCCAGACGACTCAAGCGAGTGGGTTGATTCCGATGGCGATGGCGTAGGGAACAATGCCGATGCATATCCTGCAGATCCAGAGAAGAGTGTACTCGAAGAGACCAACAACAATCAGACTGGACAAGGAGATGGTAATTCGGAAGAAGAAGAAGAAGATAAGGAAGAAGGCAATACAAGTTCTGAAACGAAATCCTGGACTGAATTCCTGAAGGAAAATGGCGTAGATCCTGCGATCCTAATGGGAGTTGTTGGAATCATTGTATTGATGGTTCTTATTCAGATGAAATTGTCTTCACGCAAAATCAAGAAACTAAAACTGGAATTGGGAGATGCTGTTGAAGCAGACTCTGTTTGGCAGCGCCTCGACTTCGATGGTGATGGTGAAATTTCGGATTTGGAATTCGAGGCTTACAAGGTGATTAGAGATAAAGGAAAGAAACCAGAATCTTCAGGCAAACAAGAGAGTAAGTCAGAAACAGAAAATACTGATTCTGAAGAAACTGCACCTGAACAAGTTTCCAACGATTCCAGCGGGCCTCGTAGCAGATACGACTTCTGAACTCATCAATTCTCAGAATACTCGGTCACCCTGATTCCAAGTCTTCCGGTTATGGAAGGGCGTTGCATTACTCTATCCAGTTTAGTGTGGAATGCTTTCTCTAAATCGACTTCCATTGCTAGAGCGTGACCTAGAATCAGAATCAGAACATCTGCTAATTCTTCTTCAAGATCCTCTTTTGGCTTGCCCTTGGTAACCGCTGCTGCCAATTCCCCTAATTCCTCAATTGTCAATGCCAAACGATATCCCATATCATGCCCATTATTGTCGGCAAAGGCATGCTTGTCGTGGAAGCGTGCGACCCTTGCCATCATCGTATCAAAGCGACCATCACAGAGAACTTCGGCAACTCCTGTCTCGGCAACTGCCATCACTCTCTCACCTGCACCATCAGCAAGCCAAGATGCAACATCGCATGGTCTAGTCTCTTCACTCATGCCAAGGTGGCAGACAAAGCGGTCCTTCAACTCAGATGGTCGATGATCTTACCAGCCAATGCTGCAGATACGCCCTTAACCTCGGAAATTCCGTCAACACCTGCCTCCAACAAAGCAGCAAATGTACCAAGACCAGCATCCTGCAATTTCTTGGCAGTTGCTGGACCAACTCCTGGTAGAGTGGAGAAATCATCGCCGGATGCTTCCGGCTCAGTCTCTTCTTCAGCGGCATCATCCGCTTCAGCGGCTTCGGTTGATTCCGACTCTTCGCCATCTTCTTCGCTCTCTTCAACAGTTTCAACAACCTTCTCAGCAACTGCTTCCAATGCTTCAGCAGCGGCTAGAACTCCTGCCTCTTCAGCAACCTCATCGCCACCATCTTCTCCTGCAGCAGCCAGTGCTGCTGCCTTGCGAGCGGCTACTTCAGCTGCTTGACGCTGCTCCTCAGCGTGGATCTCATCTAGAGTAGGTCCACTCTCAGAAACTACTCCAGATTGTAGAAGTTGACTCCTGCGAATGACTGCACTGCGAACTGGATAGACAGTCTTGACAGCGTTGCGTATCTCGTCTTCTAACTCGCTTCCCAACAATGCCTTCTGTAGATTTGCGTAAGTCTTGCGAGAAGCACTTGTCAAAATTACATCCTGTGCCTTCTGACGCATGGCGCTCTTGACGCTGGACTTGATTCTACGCTCTGTAATCAACAAAGGCTTGAGGCGGACTAGATATCCATCCTCGGTGACTACGTCGACAACTCCATCCACTTTACCGCGATAACGGCGAATCTGTCTTCGCACGTGATCTGATTGGTGAGTGTGGCCAATGAACTGAGTCAATGCGTCCTGTCCAACACACTCGGTCACGCGGAAGCGCAACTTGACGTGCATCTTGCTGAAATCTCCATCGAACTCCTGCTGAGTAAGTTCGTAAGTACGTCCAATGACGTGTTGTTCCTCTTCCCCGAGGGTCTCACCGATGCGCTTGAAATTCCATGGGAATCTCGGTGCACGGATGGTGAACCATCTCTTGGCCTTCCATTTGTCCTTCTGCTTTCTTGCTGCTGCGCGTGCTTTCGCGCCGGTTCTACTGGCCATGATTCTCCCTCGGTTCCGTTGCAGGGGCTACCCTACGAGCGTCCAACCGACCGAGGTTGACTATTTGAAGTGGTCTATCACCACTCAAGACCTTGTTTCTACCAACCTCGCTCTTCAAGGCGAGTATCGAGTTCTTCGAGTTCAAGACCGGGCATAGCCTCACTCATCATTGCTGATGCTTCAGCAACCACGGCAGGGTCATCGAAATGATGAGTTGCCATGACTATTGCATCGGCAGTAGTCTTGGGGTCGTTTGACTTGAAGATTCCAGAACCAACGAATATCCCATCCATTCCATGTTGCATCATCAATGCTGCATCGGCTGGCGTTGCGATTCCTCCAGCTGAAAAGGTGATTACAGGTAATCTTCCCATCTGTGAGACCTGAGTTAGAATATCGTGAACGTCCTGATTGAAGGATTCATCAAGAGGACCAAAAGGTGTATTTCCAACATGGCCTGGGATGGCTGACATCGATGCTAACTCATGGTATCTGTCAACGATTACATCTGTCGCTACTCTGAGGTCTTCAGCGCTCAAGGTCTGTATCTGAGCGATTTCTTGCTTTATCAAACGAGCGTGAGTGACCGCTGCCACCACATTTCCAGTGCCTGCCTCACCCTTGGTTCGAATCATAGCAGCACCCTCATGGATACGCCTTACCGCTTCGCCTAGATTGGTGGCACCACAGACGAAGGGGATTGTGAAATCATTCTTTGCAATGTGGAAGAATGGATCGGCTGGAGTCAATACTTCCGATTCATCAACCATGTCAACGCCAAGTTCCTGCAATACTGCGGCTTCAGCATCATGTCCGATTCTAGCCTTGGCCATAACCGGTATCGAGGTTGTCTCAATGATGCCTTTAATCAAATCAGGATGGCTCATTCTGGCGACACCGCCTGCCTTACGGATATCAGCAGGCACCCTTTCAAGAGCCATAACAGCGGTCGCACCAGCATCTTCTGCCAATTGCGCTTGCTCAGGAGTTACCACGTCCATGATGACGCCGCCCTGCTGCATACGAGCAAAACCGCGCTTGATCAACTCGGTCCCCTTACGCATTACCTGAAGGTCGGTCTCAACTCCCATTGAAATCAACCGCCAAGGTTTCAGTCATCTGCAAGGACTGGTGAATCACCGGTTGCAACCTCAAGATTAGGGGACTCCGCAGCATTGCGCTCGATCCACTCTTCTTCTTCTTCTGGCACATCGGTGTCTGCAAAAATCGCCTCAACTGGGCATTCTGGGATACATGCTCCACAGTCAATGCACTCATCAGGGTCGATTACCAGATAGGTATCTGCCTCCCTGAAAGCCTCGACTGGGCATACTGCTACGCATTCCTGATACTTGTGGTCGACACAACCTGATACTACTACATGAGTCATCTTGTTCCCCGACCTTACGAGAGGCAATACCGATATGAAGGCTTGCCAAAACCCTACTCTTCTTCAGCCTCAAGATTTGGAATGGCAGCGACTGCAATCAGGGCATCTAGTGACTCCGCACAAACCGCTAGTGCGTCTTGTCCAGGGAAGGTGCGGAACTTCAATCGTAACTTTACAGTTTCAGGACCGGGCGAATCTGCTAGAACGACTTCAGCACTTGCTAAAGCAGACTTATCGAGGCGAAAATGGAGGGCATTTCGCTCATCCATCCTCTGTGCCAATTGCATCTTCAAAGTCCTGAGCAGGTTTGGTCCAAGGTTAGCCAACGCGGTTTTTATCGCAGCCTTACGATGAAGATAGGCTGTCACAAGATGTACAGGTGAACCATGCCACGATTTACTTCTCTCAATCTCGATGGCTTCGGTATCACCGATAAGCCATGCCAAAGCATCCGCAAGTACCTCCACATCTTCGAGTCCCGAAGACGAAAGGCGAATGCTTAGGTTTGCGAAGGGCATCAAACTCAGTCCTTTTTCATTAAGCAGGCCGATGAAATCTCACTAAATGCCGCCTGCGTACATGGCAATCATTGCAATACAACCGATGAAGAAAATCACGGGAACTGCAACCATCCCAACGCCAGCACCGTAAGCAAACCACTTGTGCCCCGCCATGTATGCGCCAATTGGCACTCCAAAACCAGCGAGACAACAGAAACTCGACAAAGCCAGAGCAAACAATTCTCCACCATCGCCATCCTGCCAGATGTCAATTTTTATCGAATCGACCTTGGAATAATTCTCTGGGAAACTGAAAGAAATCGGGTCTACACTGTTTACATTCCTCGCTAGAATATACTCATAATTTGTATAGAGGATACATCCATTCGATGCTTCGCCGCCGAAAATGAAAGATTTGGACTCCTCCCCATCCTCATTCAGATGATAGTAATGACCTCGATGAATATCGTAGCAATGACTTGGAACAGGCTCATTACCAGTGAAATTGGTATTACTTCCATCTCCAGGAGGGTCTAGGATCTTGGTTCTTTCACGGTTAGAATTCTGATCATACCACTCGATTGCGACTGACGTATTCTCGAGTGGTGCAAATGGTAGGTCCACAGATATTGCGCCATTGGAATACCAGTTACCAACCACTTCTTCAAGTCCTACGACTAAGTCTTCGCCACATCCCGAATTTGCGTGATTATAGTAGTGTCCATTCCCTTCATCAGTTTGCCATTCGATATCGAACCATCCATCACTAGATTCACAATCTATTCCATAATCACCGAGTGTGAAATTGAATGAGCCATCTTCCTGTGCAGCGATTTCATATCGCTCACCTTCATCGATTCCCTCAAATATAGCAGATGCTGAAGCAACTATGATTCCCAGAACAATTGGGAATAACAAACCAAAGATGAATTGCTTCTTGTTCATATTCTCTTTTTCAGGCGGCATGAGACTGGGGTCCACCAAAACTACGCCTGCATCAGTTGTTATAGTGCCAGAAAAGGTAGTTCCTTGAGTTGCATCAACGCCTAAATCTACAGCCTCTGGGGCAGCATCTGTTTCAACTTCTCCTAAGTCAATAGAGGTCGGTGCTTTCTTTTCCTTTTCTTCTGGCATACTATCACCTCAGTCATTCAATACCGGCAATCTTGCAACTCGCTCTTGCGTAGGGAGTAAAACCATTCCTGCCGCTTCCAACTCTTTTCTTATCGGTTGCAACACTCTTTGCTCCAATCCATCCCTGTAGAACATGTTGTATGTATCGAGGGGGATAATGCGCAAGTCAGGTGCAACTACGTGTACGCAGGTCTTCTTTACACTGCGCAGATCAAAAGAATGAGCATCGATGAAATCCATGATGATTATTCGAAATACGTTCTCGTAAGATATTTCTCCAGGAACAACCAAATCTGGTAAACAACAAAGTAACTGGGCAAGCGAACTGCTAGCACCCTCAGGACCCTGAGAAGTGGAGAGCAAATCAAGAACTCTAGACTTCAAGTCTTCATCATGCTCAAACTGTATAGTCGAGCGTGGTGAATCCATCATCATCTCATCTTCTATATGTCTGGTTAAAGGAATTACTTGGCTTGAAAGTTTCAGAGCATAAGCCATGGCGATACTATCGGGGTGACATGGAACTGGTAGAACATCATCTGCAATGAAGGAGGAGGACTGCTCTCCGATTGCGCGACGTATCTCGGACAGGGTCAGACGGTCCACTGCAGGATCGTAATCTTCGCAACGTCCAGCATTCTGAATTGGTTGGAAGGTAACTCCTCTTACACAAGACCACTGTAGAGCATGGTCGATAATATCACCAAACTCTGAATCGTTGAGGCCTTTTTGGACTGTGCAAACTAAGGTAGTAGACATCGCATTATCTTCGAGATTTCGCAATGCTTTGCTGCGAATACTGCGTAGGTCAGCACCTCGTAATCTCTTCAATGCCTCAGCGTTGAGACTATCGAACTGCAGATAGACTTCAACTCCGGGCATGTATGTCGCCAGCCTAGCGGCAAACTCTGGCTCATTGGCTATGCGGATACCATTGGTATTGATCATCAAATGCTTGATTGGTCGTTGTTTGCAAGCATCGAGAATCTCAAAGAACTCTGGGTGTAGAGTCGGCTCCCCTCCACTTAGTTGCACCACATCTGGTTCACCCTCATTCTCTACAATGGCATCCAGCATTTGCAGAATATGCTCAAAAGTTCGGTAGGAATCCTTCCTGTGGGTTCCGCTGGATGCGTAACATATCGGACAATCCAGATTGCAATGGTCGGTCAATTCGATGAGAGTAAGGCATGAATGCTGCTCATGTGAAGGACAAAGTCCACAATCGTAAGGACATCCATAATTCATCGGAGTGTTCCATTTCTCAGGCATCTCGCTGGGTTTGATGAAAGTCTCCCTACAGCGTCGATAATATTCTGCATCATCGGATAACAAGACCTTCTGACGCTTGTTGCATCGATAGCACAACTTGTCCATGTAGACATTGTTCTCCTGAATGATTACCTTGCCCTCGACCCTGTGAAGACAATTTGCACAAACCGAAGTTGCGGTATCATAGAGAAGATAGTCGCGTAAACGGCCTGACATTACTCTTCTGAGAATGCAGGACTGCTTTGAAGATTGAGTTCTATGGTTCCGTATCTATGGTACCAGAACAATCCCGCTATACAAGCAATCTGTATTGCTGAGAGGGTTAGGATTGGAGCATCTGCTGGCTTGAGCCAATCCACAAACAAGCGCCACCAAAGATAACCGATCATGTAGCAGCGAAAGGCACCACCTTGAGGCAAATCTGAACGAGTGTGAATGAATCCAACAAGGCCCCAGATGAATAATATCTCATACAACTGAGTAGGATGCCTAGGGCCATCACCAAAATCTATGCCCCATGGAAGGGAAGTTGGAGTCCCGTAAGTTGCGTCATCCAATCCCGTAAGAAAACATCCAATTCTTCCTATAGACATACCAACTGCAAGAGGAAGAACCCATTGGTCACCTGTCCGTTCTTTAATTCCCATCCTCTTTTTGGCGTATTCAACCGCCATCATCCCACCCAACAAACCTCCTACAATCGTCTTACCACCAATCAGCAGAGCAGGCGAAGAAACAATGCCTTGCCAAGTTTTCTGAGGATGCTCAGCAAAGGCCAGTAACTTAGCACCAAGTACAGCACCAATCAAGGCTGCCAAAGCGAGTTGTACTCTCTTTTCATCACTGAGGGGATCGCCAATTCTTCGACGAACAAACATCATCGTGATTCCAGCAGCAATCCAACCTAGTGCCTCAAACAATGCATGAGGATGGATTCCCATGATGTACACGGGAAACTGCATCTACAAACCTCAAGTCAAGACTTCGAGCAACCTATCTTGCTCAGCTGCTCGGCGCAACTCCAGAGCAATCCTTCGACCACTGCTCATCGGTTTTCTCCAAGTTGCGTTACCATACGGGTGTCCCACGCTAACATGGACATTTGTACCTCCACCCAAACGTGGTGCAACATCGTAAATCGAGTAATTCATGTCCTTATCAATGCAGGTCTGAAGACAGAATGGACCAATGATTCCAGGGTCATAATGCTCCTTGGAGGCTGTGATGAACTTCTCTCCCAACTCAAAGGCTGATTCCAACAAGGATTCCCTGATAGTTGCAGTATTGTGCCCGACTACAGTCATTTCAGGAATTTGTTGATGTGCAGGCATGGTCATCTGCTGAGGAGCAGGTAGGCGGACGTGGCCATCCAATGAAGATTCGAATCTCCAATCAACTCCGAGCAGTTCCAGTCGAGGCATTTCATCTTCAAGAGGGCTATAGAAGAAGTTGAGATTGAATACTGGGCCCAAAACATAGCGCTCGATTCGAGCCGATGCAAGGCTTGCCTCATCGATTACGCCTTGGCGCAGAAGGTTCTGGGATTTCTCCTGATATTCCTCATATGAGGCACAGGTGAAGAAGCCGCGTTCCAACTTCTTTTCTGCATGGTGCAATTTGACGATCGCTAGACAATCAATATCCTGCGGATCAGAAATGGCTTCAGGATATGGCAGTCCGGCCTTGTCGAGAATCCAGTAGTAATCCTGCTCCTCTGTTCTTTCCTCCATTCTCAACATGTTTCTGCTGCCGAACATTGGAACGCGAAAATCATTCTCAATGGAATCTATTCCACAATAAGAAGTGAAAGAACGGTTTGGCACATATACAACGTTGCGGTCTCTCATCCCCTGCTGGAAATCTGGGTCTAGAACATCATCGAATCTATCGAGGACAACCGCTTTGTCGACCATTCCTCGACGAACTCTTCCCGAAACGGTCCTCTGTGATCTGAAGTACTCCGAATAGGTCTTCTCTCGCCCCTTCTGGCAATATGCTACAGTAGGGAATCCTTCCTCGATTGCACCATCGCAGATATCCAAAGCGGAATGACTGGCTGTCATTCCAATTCGCAACTTCAAACGGTCGTAATCCTCGATTATCGAAGCGATGTCGTCCCTGATGATCATATGACCACTCTCACTCGAAACGCTGGAGTTCCATCAACTGTTCCGTTGACAGTGTTTCTCCACTCATCAACTTGGACATCAAATCCTGCACTCCCTCACTGGAAGACTTTTCAGGTGCTGTTCCACTAGCTATTCCTTGGATGGCTTTGATAATCTGCTGAGTACTATGCAAGCAGCGTATAGAGACAATGTAGTGATGATGCGCCTGATCCGCCTCCTTCTTGGAACGGCGTAATTTACGGTGAGCCTCTTCAGCCACCTCTCTCTTTCGATTGACTTCCTCATTCCACTCGATCATCAAATCGTGTGCCTGTTGCGCTTCTTCTGCAGCGCGAGTCACTTCCAAGTGTGATGCTTCTTGAGATTCAAGGGCCTGTCGGAGTACTTCTCTAGCCTCCTTCAACTCTTCATTATCTTCCTCGGACCTCTCCATATTCTGAATCTGGGCTCGAATCTTCTTGAGGCGATCCATCACCTTAATCTCATTCTTACCAGTGTGCCTACCCTGTTCGAATTCTCTTTCCAATCGCTCGAATTCTCTGCGTAGACTGTGTACGGTCACTTTCTTGTCTCTGCGACCTCTTCTACCATGACCATGACCTTCATCGCGGGAATCGCCACTATCGCCTCGTAATTCAGACAAACGATCTTTGGCTGCTCTTACAACCTTGTTGCATTCACTGCGCATCTGCTTCTTATCGCGCACTTCCTCGTTCTTCTGTTCGCGCAACTCTCGCTGCGTACGCACATTTGCAATCAATTCTCGGACCTCTGTATTGAGGTTGTTTCTGGTAGTTAGATGCTCTTTAGTGCGGTTGTTCCAATCATCTCGGACCTGCCTGTATTCGGTCGCTTTCTTGTCGACCAACTTTCTCTTTTCTTCAAGCAAGGTCTTCAATTCGCTCATCTATTCATCAACTACCCAACGGTCCGTCCCCGTTCCGTCGGGTCGGCGACCAACAACCCCCATATGAAGTCTGTCAACAAGGGGATATGACGAGATTAGCAGACATCACTTTCATTATTCAGTCATTGATGGCGAAGCCAACCTTGAAGATGTGCTTGATTGTCGCTGGGATGAGAAGTATGTTCCTCGGAAGTGTAGCAGGAATTGAGCGAGTGATTCAGAATGACGTCAGGCCACCCTATCTTTCACTAATTACGGGACCACCTGGTTCGATGAAAACCGGTTTCTGCATGACTGTTTTGGCCAATCATCTTACCCGTACCGGTGAATTCGGTCTGTACTGTACAGTTGAAGAATCAGTAGACAGTCTATTGCGCTCTTGCGAGTCATTCGGTCTGAACCTACCACACAATCTACAGATTACCGACTTCACTGAGTTGCGAAGGGAAAATGAAAACATGGACTACCTGAAGTTCACCCGCAGGATGATCGAGCACTTCAAGCAACAACACGGGCACAGATTCACCTGCTTCGTTCTAGATTCCCTCGGGGCCATATACAGCCTGACTACCATCGATGAAAAGATGCGAAAGAAGATGTTTGGTTTCTTTGATTTCCTCAGATCCCAGAACCTCAATGTATTCATCATTACAGAAAGAAACATTGGAACTCACGCAGAGCTTCAAGGAAACGAAGGTTTCCTCGCTGATGCGATTTTCTCTCTAGGACTTGACAGGCGCAATGGAACCTTGGTTCGAACTCTGCAAGTTGAAAAAATGCGCCACGCCAGACACTCTATGGAGAAACAAGCGATAGAAGTGGGTCCGCAAGGACCAGTAATTCTAGGGCCATTGTTCGATTAGGTAAGTCTGCGCAGCAAATTGTCCATGTGCTCCTGCACTGCATGCCTTGCCCTTCCCAGCAATGCACTCTCTTCGATGCTCAGTAGTAACCAATGTTGATCGCCCAAACGATTGACTATGACTTCGCCATCCTCGGCACTGACCAGAATCTCCTCGATTGGACCTGAACCAGCCTTCACTGAAACAGGCGACAAGCGCTGCATCAATGCAGCCCAACGACCCACTAATGCCGAGACATCAGACCCTTCAGGAGAAGTGGCCAATGGTATCGCCTCGATATCTATGATAGCCACCGTTCGGGCTGCCGCATCACTTCGCAATCTATCCAATGGAGCCTGCCACACAAAGCGATGCTGACTAAGGAGGGTCATGGAGATTATGCAACATTATGTACTAAAGGACCGTACATGACAATGCCTCTTGTATCACGGTAATAATTACTTAATCGGCCTAATGCCAACAAACCTCTACGGCTATAGAAATCAAAGGCGACATCGTTTTCTTGCCTTACCTCGAGAGTTACATTGCTGGCTCCATCTTCGATTGCCATCTGTACAAATCTGTGCCAAGCTTTTGCAGCATATCCCTTGAGGCGGTGACTTGAATCGACGAGAATTGTCAGAACTCTAACTGTTTGTTGATCCAAACGCATCGCCCATAGAATGCCATGTATCTCATTTTCAGCGATGGCATCTTCTTTTGCCAGGTCCATAGGTATCAGCAATAGACTTCCACAACTAGGAGAAACAGGCATATTCTGCAGCATCTCAAATGAATAATCCTCTCCAGTATTATCCAAAATCAATTGCTTACAACGCAACAAAGCCTGATGTGTTAGATCACCTGGCATGGGTGAAGCTACCCAACGCAACTCTTCATCCACAACACCTGAAAAGTGGCACTGGTATTGAATCATCCGTTAATCTCGCCTGCGAGTAGACCGCCCCTCAATATCAGGACGACCATCCCCCCTCTTGGATGGAGCGGGTGAAATCCTGCGCTGTTTGCGGTTCTTTCTTCTCCTACTTGACTGAGGTTCATCATCACCTTGAAGATTCAAAGAGGATAAGCCGCCACTAGATAACAAAGCATCAAGGTCATCAACTGTCATCGACTCACCACTACTGGCTTTTCTCTTGGCTTCCTCAACATCGACCTTAGGACGTCTATCTCCTCTACCCTTCCTAGGACCTTTGTGTTTGGATTTCGACCTTTCCTTCTTTGAATCAATTCGCAACCATGCGTCCAAGCGTCCAATCTCGCGATTCATCTCTCGTAACTCTGCCATTCTATCTCCAATTTTTTGATATAAATCCGCGATATTCTTGTCGAGTTTCTTCAATTCTTTATACTGCCCCTTGAACTCTGCCAATCCAGGGTTTTCTGAGAATAATTCTTCCTTTTTGGCAGTTTTCTCATCTTCAAATGACTGCAATGAATCCTTCTCTACATTCTGCATCTCGATCAGTGAAACAAATTGTTGGTGACACTCTGTAGCCTCAATAGCCAATCCGTGCATTACCTGCAATTCAAGGAATTGAGAAAATAACGACCTCTCTTTCTTTGGACTTGGATATCTATCTTCATCATTCAGTTCAACCAACTTTCTATAGACCCTTAGGATCTCTTCCTCAATCGCTTGAGTGGACAATACTACGCGATGGTGAATTTCATCTCTGCGAGCTTTCAATTCGTTGATTTCCTTCCATCTACCTGGAATACGTTTCAGTAATTCCCTATGCTCTGGATCCAAATCCTTGGTGTCCTTGACTAATCCTCGGAGTACTTGCACCATCCGAATTTGACTTTGTCTCTGTTCGCGAATTGAATCAACTTCAGTTGAGAGTTTTTCCTTGAGTTTCTTTAACTCGGATAATTCCGACTTTACTTCATGAGATGGCCTCTTGCGCAAGTCCTCAAACAAGTCCTTGTCTTCTTCAAAGGCGATTGAATCTTGAGAATGAATCTCAAATACTTCTTCAGGAGTCGAACCTATAGCAACCCTATTTGCCTCTGAGATGATTCTGCTGGCGCCCTCTACCGTAAGAGTTGAAGACAAATCGTAAGAGAAATCGAAGGGATGCATCAAAGGCCAAAGATGAGGAGGAGCAGTATTCTTCGTCAGCCTTGAAAGGTCGGGTGCTTGCCAATCAAGATCTTTACGAGATGCCCCTTCAGGAGTCCTCAATGAGAGAACTTCTTTGGCTGGCAATTCAAAACTCTTCAACCAATCAGCAAACGAAAGGAACAATTGCAAGGCATCCTTCTGCGCACCCTCGGCATCGATGATGTCTACTGAAGATTCAGCGATTCCTACGTTGAATAATCTCTTACCTCGCTTGAATTGTGCTTCAGGATCATCAGAGAATGGATGCAGTAACACTCCCTCGCGTCTAAGGTGCAATAGAGCCAATATATTCCAAGCAAATGAAGAAAGAGCACCTCCGGCCTCATCTAAACTACGATGCAACACCCAGATATTCACTGCTGCTAGAAAATTCTCTATTCGCGGGTCTGCTTCCTTGCATCTGCTCAACAACTCAACCTGAGCCTCTGAAGTGGGGTCTCCAAAACTGATTCGTACAGGTATACCAGATCTGTCATTGCGACCATGTATTGTCGGAGTCATTCGCTCAGAAAATAACGCGAGCTCCAATCCGTTACCTCTCAACTTCTTAGAAATCTGCTTGGCTAAGGATTTCAGGTCTCCTTTATCCATTGAAACATTGACTTCTATGCCTCCGCGGTGGGGGGATAAGCCTAGTAAACTGATTCCGGAATAATCAACCAC
>CAXRJJ010000104.1:0-23004 GCA_964230945.1 Yoonia sp. | reverse complement strand
GGAGAAAATGATCTGGACCCCGGGTGTTAATCTGAATGTAGGGGATGGGGAAATGGGCCAAAGATATGGTCATCCAAGAGAAGCGGTGTTGGCTGGTTCGGATGGGATTATTGTTGGAAGTGGAATTCACAAATCGGAGGACCCTGGTGCCGCTGCGTCGGCATATGCTCAAGCATCGTGGGATGCTTTGTTGGAGAGGGAGAAATGAGTGTTGTTTCTTGGGTTTTGGCTGGGACAACAACTTGTGTTTTGATTTGGATGGCGTTTCGCCATTGGAAGAGAATGGGTTCTCTAGATTCAAGGCTTGCAATGGGAGACCCGACTCTACTCAATGATTCGAATGTGCATATCGAAGAAGTGATTCAAGCCCCCATGGGTAGTCAACTTCATGACCAAAAAATGGTTATTGCGATGGATGGCCCTCTCAGGTGAGTTGGACGTATGTATATGTGGCATTTACTTGCCATACCACTAGAATAACTATGGTCAAAACTGGTAACCACCACAGTTTGCTTTTCTTTTTCTTCTTCTTTTCAGCCACCGGGTTAATCGGTAATATCAGGGTTGGTTCATTATCTTCTTCTAACGGAAGTTGGATTGGGAGTTCGGGCAATGGAAGGGGTGGGAGATTCAGGTTTGGGGCCCCGTCTTCTTCAATTGATACTTCAATCACGTCTTCTTCCTTCATCGGATGTAATTCGTCTAGATCTTCTAGACCCGGGGCGTCTGGTATTGGGCCTAAGATATCTTGCCACTTCTCCTCTAATGATGTGTCCGTGATCGGTTTTTCCAACCATGCTACTGCTCCAGCGGAATGGGTTGCGTTCTCGGCTAAATCCCTCAATCTACGAGGGGCCAGAAATACGATGCGGCAATCTCCCCCGTGTTCCCTCATCTCCAATGCAGTAACATGTCCGTCTAAGGTGGGGATGTCTAGTGAAAGCATGACGAGTTCGGGTTCATGGCGAATATATTCGTCAACCGCTTTATCTCCATCAGTACATTCGATAATATTGAATTCGCGCTGAGTAAATATTTGTTTGAGCCTCATGTGTGTCATCTGATTATTGTCGACAATCAGAACGGTGGGCGCATCGGGGTCATCCACCTCTCCAACACGGCTCATACTATCCTCACCACGCTTGAGGTCATGAAGCGTTCGCAGAGTTCATTCCTCTTCAGCGTCATCAGAGACCAATTCCTCAACCGGCCCCTCTCTTGGGTTGGTGAAGGCTTGATGCGCTTCTTCGCTGGTTGCTTGTTGTTCTTCCCTGAGTCTCTTCAATTCGGGAGCCTTGACAAATTGCATTTGCAATTCTGAAATCACGCCCTTGAGAAGTTGTTCTTCTATATCGTTGAGATTGCCGGCGGTCTTTTCCTGAAGCATCGAGAGAATATCGATGGCTTCTTTGGCCTCGGTCGGATTCCAGTGAGCAGTCCCTTCGTGATCAGCGATGAATCCTAGATTTACCAGTGCCGAGCGCTGAAACATATGAATGACTGTGAACAAACGGGCGCTTGCCTCGTCGTTGAAAATATCCTCCTCCATGAATTACCCCTCCAAGTCATCAATGATGAACCTAATCAATCCCACAATTGTTTCAGCAACCATGTTGGGTCGAATTGTATCAAATCGTCATATTCTTGACCGATTCCTGCTAATACAATAGGGCGCCCTGTTGAGAATGCAATGGATAGTCCCGCCCCCCCTTTAGCATCAGTATCCATCTTGGAAAGTACTGCTCCATCGAATTTCAAAATTTCCTGGAATTGAACGGCTTGATCAACTGCATCATTACCAGCTAATGCGTCTCCAACAAACAAAACCAAGTGAGGTTTACAGACGCGGTGGACCTTCTGTAACTCGTTCATTAGATTGGTTTTGTTTTGCATTCTTCCAGCGGTATCGATGAGGACTACATCGGCATCTCTGGCCTTTGCACTTTCAACAGCATCACGGGCAATTGCTGCAGCATCTCCTCCGCGTTGACTAGAAATGCAGCGTATACCTATGCGATCACAATGGGTTTCAAGTTGTTCGATTGCCCCTGCTCTGAATGTATCTGCTGCTGCCGCAACAACTGTGCGGCCATCCTCTTTCAATCGATGAGCGATTTTTGCTGTAGTGGTTGTCTTGCCGGTCCCATTAACTCCAACCATCATAATTACCACGGGCGTGTCTCCTGCATCAATCATTGAATCTACGGTTGCATTAAAATCCCAATAATCAGCACTCAATAATGTATGGAGGGCTCTTTTCAAACTAGCTTCTACGACTTTGGATATGTCCGCCCCTTTGCGTAATCTACTACCTACAAGTTCTGTTCGTAGTGCCCTCAATACTTCAGTAACTGCATCACTACTCATATCCGCTTCTAGTAAGGCCCATTCTAACTCTTCAAGAAGTTCGTCGAGGGCGGTGCTTTCTTTGATTACCTTACCTCCACTTTCTACCACTCCACCTCCTAAATCTATCTCGATATCTCGGCCTTCGTGGGTCTCTATCGTTTTACTTCCAGTCGATCCTTTTGGTGCTGCCTTGACGCTGACTAATTTTCTACCTGTGGTAGAACGCATCATGTGTAGATCTACTTGAGACCCTTTCATTCGGCCGACTTCAGCAAGGCCCCTTTTCTTGGCCTTCTTCTCGGCTTTCTTAACCGACTTTTGTTCTGATTTTCTTTGGCTTTCCAAGCGCTTACGCTCTTTCTTTGTGATATTCACAGGAAGAGGGGCTTCAACCTCTTCCTCATCCCATTCATCCCATTCATCTTCCAAATCTTCCACAGATTCTGTGACATCCTCAATATCATCCCATTCGTCTTCTTCATCGGTAAGTGGAAGGGGCGTATCAGTAGGTGGAAGTTCGTGGTTCTGTTCTATCGTATCTTGTTTTATCGCCAGAGCATCTATTGCTTCTTGGCTATCTTCTGGTGCGGCAAATTCCCCTTCATCAATATCGTCAACCGCTTTCTTGATCTTCTTTCTGAATCGATCGAATAGGCCCATAATTCCACCTCAATCATCCATAGTCAATTCGCCGCCAAATCCTCGACGGGGGCGGCGGGAAGGGGTGCTCTTTGTTGGTTCGGAGGGTTCTGTGGGCTCTGGAATTGTTGTGTTTTCAACCTCCTTCTCCAATGAAGAAGTGAGTTCTTTCACCTTTTGTTCGGTCGAAATATACTGTTCTGTTAATTCATTGATTACTGATTGAAGGTCGTCTTGTCTTTGAGACATTATTTCCGCTGCAGATTCCAGAGTCCTTTCTGCGAATACATTTGAGCCGAGATCAACAACCACCTTCTTCTGATTTTCAATTGGAAGATGTACTCCGGCCCCCAATGGTATCATTGAGTCGGAAGATGATATCAATGCCTTCAGAGATTCTTCAGTTTCTGAATGCTCTTTAGATACCGATTCAAGTTGGGACAATTGTTGTTCGACTTGTCCAAGCCTTTGACGGTTCATTTCAATCAAGCGGGCTATGCGCTGTAATTCTGCCCTGTCACTCATGTTGAACGCACACCCGTGAAAGAGAGGGTGTCATCAACCCACCGAAGGTTCACTCCTCTTCTGATGAAGTATTTCCCGAGGCGGCCATTTGCTCACGGAAATGGTGAATGACATGCGGGTCTTGAGATGAAGATGGCTTGATCTTCTTACAGGATTCGATAGTTATCTGGCGCCGGTTAATGCGATGCCTACTACCAAGAATGGAATAAATTCGGTGTTTAGCATCTTCTTCATTGGATGCTACAACGTCTTGTGAAAATTTCTGTGTTTGCTTGCCGAACGGGGCGTTTCCTTCGATACGATAAGCCTGCATAGCGCCGGCGACCTGCAAATCCCCCTTAAACGCGCTGGCGCGTTAGAATTGTAGCGTATTGGCGATGCGTTGACGTGTGATGGGTGCTTCGGATAGGGTTGTGCTTAGTTCTTCCAAGGCCTTTGCGGCGGCGTTGCTGATTCTGCTGATGCCTATTGGAAATGCTGCTGACTTTACAGAAAACATTGGCCTGAATGCTAGAGAAGTAATAGTTACCTCAGATGAAATTTGGTCGGTGGATGATTGGAATAAATTACGGGAAAAGGGTTTGACCCCTTTGCGGCAGTTGGGGCCATATGCCGTATTAGCTTGGGGCACTACTGGAGATAGTGCTGGTCCGGCGGAATGGCGGCCAGGGTTGGAAAAAACATACCCTGAAGGGGAGACTCGAATTCTATTGGAGCCAAGACTTCCGTTCGAGGGAGTTTCTTTCGTGATTACAGAACTAGAACGGGTTGGGTTCGCCATAGAATTGGAATCCATGCCGCAAAGTGGATCTGCACTGCCTGCAAAAATCATAGTCGGGTGGGAGGGTCAATCGCTTGAGCAAGTTCTACGCATTCCTGGAATTCTTTGGATTGAGCCCGTTCTAGAAACTTCAGCGAGAAATGACATCGCTGCCGGATTGATGACTTCTGGCATAAGTGACTCTAGAGAAGTTTGGGGACTGGGTTTGAATGGTTCAGGAGTTGTCATTGCTTTTGCCGATTCTGGGCTTGATCGGGATCATGCTTGTTTCAGACAAGGAGGTAATGGTACGAACATTACTGGGGAGCCTGGATTAGAACATAGGAAAATCATATCATTGAATGAAACTCTAGACGATTGGGATACTCTGTCTCATCAAGATGGGGGGCATGGAACACATATCGGAGGGACTCTTGGTTGTTGGTTTGATAATGCGACTTCGGCAATGGAGGGGACTTCTTTGAGTCATGGTTCGAGACTAGTAGTTCAAGATATTGTAAATGAAGAGGGGTGGGTTCCTCCTGATGTGGATTGGTTGCTTTGGGAAGCATTGCGGAATGGTGCTGTAATTCACTCAGATTCATGGGGTGATGATACGGTTGAATATACTGCTCGAACATATGATTTCGATGCGTGGTCAAACGAAGTTCCATGGTCGGTGGCGTTTATCGCGCCCGGGAATAATCGTGGCCAAATTATGGAGCCGGCAAATGCGCGTTCGGTGGTAGCCGTTAGCGTAACTACCAAAACTGAAGCCCATGGTATCTGGGAATTTTCATCGGTTGGTGAAACACATGATGGAAGGAGGGGGATTCACATCACTGCACCGGGTGTTTCGATTGTTTCTGCTGCTGCCGATGGTGGACATGATTCATGGAATAATGGTACAAGAACGAGTACTGGTTCTTCAATGGCCACGCCTGCTGCAGCATCTTTCACAGCCATAATTCAACAGATGATTGAGGAGGGTTGGATTGGGGAGGGGAATCATACCCCGAGTGGAGCAATGTTGAGATCTGTCATTGCTTTGGCCGCTGAACCAATGCCTGGATTGCAGCATGAAAGAGGAGAGACTGGTGCGGGTCCCGATAATGTTCAGGGGTGGGGGCGCGCAAATTTATCTAGGCTAATTGACTTAGAAAATCCAACAAATAATGATATTTGGTTATGGGATTCTTTTGCCATGGATAATTGGCAAGAATTGGTACAAAATAGAACATATAATTCTACAGTTGATGAAAGGCCTTTGCAAAGGATTGAGTCGGTTCCATGGAATGGTGATGGGGCCATGGGTCCGTTTCTTGCGAGTGGTGAATCCGTCTCTTGGACGTTGAATAGGAGTGGTGGTGATCTTGATGTTCGTCTTTCATGGTCGCCAAGGCCTGAGCCCGCACAAATCGATGATTTGCAGCTGATAGTTGAAACCCCAGCAGGAAAATTCGCATATGGGGATGTTTTCGAAGAAGATGGATTTTCCACACTGTTTGAAGAAGGAGTGGAATTAACACCTCGAAATGAAACTACTGTTGGAATAAAAATCCCCGCAGCAGAGCTAGTTGGGGCCGAATGGGTAAATGTGAGTGTAAATGCTAGATTTGTGAATATTGGAAATCACTCTGGTATGCTTGGTTTAAACGGTGATCGAATTGGATTTGGCCTTGCAATTAAGGGAGTAGATGAAATTAGAGAAGATATCGTTGACCGTGATGGAGATGGTGTGGGGGATGAAGATGATGCATTTCCTGAAGACCCCACCGAATCTGCGGATACTGATGGAGATGGGGTTGGAGACAATTCTGATCAATGTGCGGGCTTTGATGATTTGATCGATATTGATGAAGATAATATTCCTGATGCTTGTGACTCAATGGTGGATCGTGATGGGGATGGAGTAGATGATGATGATGATGAGTTCCCCGATGATGCTACAGAGGCAAATGATTCCGATGGCGATGGGGTTGGAGATAACTCTGATCGGTGCGTGGGCTTTGATGATTTGATCGATATTGATGAGGATGAGGTGCCGGATGGTTGTGATCAGATAATCGATAGTGACGGAGATGGGTTTAGCGACGCTGAGGAAATACAGTGTTCAAGCGATCCTTCTGTTAGTAGTGATTTGCCAATGGATTTGGATGAAGATGGGTTATGTGATCATTTAGACATCGATGATGATGGTGACGGAGTTGTAGATTTCCTTGAGGAAGAATGGGGTACAAATCCAAAAAATCCTGATTCTGATGGCGATGGGTTGATTGATGGAGATGAAATATTTAATCATGATACAGAACCATTGATGGAAGATACTGATGGTGATGGGGTGAATGATGGAGATGAGGTTGTGGCTGGCACAGACCCCCTATCTGCGCCCATGGAAACAAAAGAGGAAGAGAAGGAAGAAGAGGGAGTTCCTGGTTTCTTATTTGTTAGTGCACTGATATGCCTCGCAGTGGTTGCAATAATTAATCGAAATAGACCAATAATCCATTGAAGATTTGGTTTATTCGGAACGATTGCCGCGACTCAACCTTGAAGACCACTTCAGGTCTGGCACCACCACGCCGCGGCGTATGAGGAATGATAATGGGAGAAAGACTCTACATCGGAATTGACCTTGGAACCTATCAATCGACGATTGCGTCGAGTGCGGGTGCTATGCAAACTATCGAAACTGTTGTCGGTAAACCAAAGGACCCTGTTGCTCGAAATATGCTAGGTAGAGATGTGCTGTTCGGAGAAGAGGCGCTTGCTAAGAAATTGGCTTGTAACATCTACCGCCCAATGGCTGCTGGAGTTGCTCAGGACGATGAGGCAAACCTGGCTGCTGCTAAGGCATTCGTATCCCACTTGATTGAGGTTGCGGATCCTGAAGAATATGATGAGGTGTTTGGGGTTATTTGCAGTCCTTCGCACATCACATTCACTGACAAGTCGAACTTGGTTGCTACTCTGCGTGGTCAAGTCAACGCAATCATGGTAGTTAGCGAACCTTTTGCTACTGGTTTTGATCATGATCAATACATGGGTTCAATCGTTGTTGATATCGGTGCCGGAACTACTGATGTCGCTCGACTTTACGGAACCTTCCCTAACGAAGATGATGAATTCACAGTTGCTGAGGCCGGAGATTGGTTAGATCTACAACTAATGGACCTTATTGAAAAGAAATACACTGGTGCTCAGCTAACAAAGGATATGGTTCGTTCATGGAAGGAAGAATTCTCTTATGTCGGTTCAGATGATGAAGAATGCATGGTTGAATTGTCGGTTGAAGGTAAGAAGAATATTGTTGATATTGGAGATATTATTCGACAAGGGTGTGAATCTTTGGTTCCGCACGTTGTTGGAGCAATCAAGTCAATTATCGCTACTGCCGACCCCGAATACCAGCCACAATTCCGCAATAATATCATCCTCAGCGGAGGAGGTTCAATGATTGGTGGAGTCGCTGAAATGGTTGCAGATCAACTTGCTGATATTGGCGATGTTAGAGTGTGGTGTGTCGACAATCCAATCGAGAGTGTTGCCTCTGGAGCATTGAAGTTGGCAAACGCAATGCCCGATGAACAATACACGGCAATTAACTGATTTCGGTACGCCCCGTAGGGGCGATGAACAGCCATTATCTGTCGATTACAAGGTGAAGGTTCAAGAATGGACTGTTGCCGATGCAACGCGATATCATGTCTGTAGAGGCTGCGACACCCGGTTCAGATGGGGCTTCTGGGTTGATCGATAATAGTGACCGCGCCGCTTTAGAAGGAATGTTGAAGGCATATCCTACTGAGCAATTGGTCGACGAAGTTTTGATCGCTTGGGAAGAATTGAGTGAAAGGAACAAAGAGTTGGCGGATGCGAAGCAAAAGTTGCGCGTAGTAGAGCTCGATTTGGCTGAAAGAGAAGACGGGGTTGCACCAGAAATCGCAAGGCTTTCTGAAGCAGAACAGATGTTGCAAGAAAAAGATGCGAGAGTTGTTCACCTTGAGAGGATGCTGGAAGACGCCCGTTCTGAATTAGAAGCATTAGCGGCCTCGATGACTGCTGAAGAAAGAGAGGCTATGAAGGCTGAAAATGCTCAACTGCGAGAATTGACAATAGAGCAGGCCGACGTTGTTGCTGAATTAGAAGCAAAGATGGATGAATTGGTTTCTGCTCTAGATAAAGCGGCCCAAGCGGGTTTGACATCGATTACTGCTGATGAAGTCAGAGGTTTGAAAGGACAGTTGGATCAGAGGGAAGAGGATCTAGCTGCAGAAATCGCAGCAAGAGAGGCTTTGGAAGAAGAGCGACAAAGATTGCGAGAGATTGCTGATAGATTGCGAGGATTGTTAGATCAACGCGATAGGCGACTGGGTGAATTGGAAGAGCAATTAGAGAGGGTAATGACTGGCCCGAGGTCTGTTAGTGCAGAACATGATTACTTAGTCGAACAAATTGAAGAATTGAAGAGGCGATTGTTAGAGAGGAATCGCGAATATGAGGCTTTGAGAAGGCGTGAAAGGCGCTTGCATAATGATGTCTTTGAAAGAGATGAAAGGGTGCAGCAAATGCATCTAACTATCACTGACCTTGAGGCTGCATTGCAAGATAGAACTTCAGAACTAAAGGAAGTAGAAAGTCAGCGTGAAAGGGTGATGTTGGAACTTGATGCTGCTAGGCGTAGTGAAAAGACAAGGGAAGTTGTCGGTAGAGTATTCCAAGATTCTCTCGGGTTAGTAAGGGATCATTCCGCTAGAGAAGAGACTCGGGCCCGTATTGCTGAAGAAGGTCCCAAGAAGCGAACTATCGAAACGCCTTCTTTAGATGATATGCATACCTTAGCAGGTGGGGATGAAATAGATCTGGAAAAGAGTGTTGAATCTTTACCTCAAGGAGATGAGCCCGATACTAGGCCAAATGCTCCTGGTGGTAGTGGAGACCCTGTAGTTTACGAAGACGATGATTAGTTCAACGCTGATACTAGTTTTTCAATTGTTAAACGAATTAGATCTAGATCTTCTTGTTCTTCAACAATAGTTCCTGTAACTATCCATGAGGCGCCCGCTTCTTTCGCTGAAATTGCATGCTCAGTAGTTCTAATGCCACCACCAACAAATAGGCACTCTCCCTCTGCTGATCTAATCATCTCTGAATCAAGAGGAGAGGGGGCACCACTACCTGCTTCAAGATACAGAATTTTCATTCCATACCCTTTAGCACACAATGAATAAGCGCGAATATCATTTGGTGAATTAAGCAAATTCGCTTGTCCTACTTCTCCCGCTTTCCCACCGGGTTCACAAATCAGATATGCGGTTGGAAGCATTTCTACTCCTGCTTCATGTAACCAAGTAGCACCTTTTACCTGTTCTTCGACTAAAAATTTGGGAGTGGTGCTATTCATCAACATCATGAACAAAATTGCGTCTGCAGATGAAGAAAGTGCATGAGCGCCCCCTGGAAAGAGAATTACTGGTATTCTCCAATCTTCTTCATCCACGGTAGAATCTTGTGAAGCAGCCCAAACACGCAATTCAAGGGCTTCTTGAATTCCAACAACTGTATCATGCACTTTATTTTCCGGAGTGTTTGTTGAACCGCCCACTAAAATCAACTTGCTGCCACCTTCAACTGCAGCCAAGGCTTTAGCTGCAGCGTCTTCTGCTGATTGGTCAGCGGGATCTAGTAAAGTGGCATGTCTAGTTCCAAATTCATTCGAACATATCCAAGACAAAAGCCCCCCTGGGTATTCAGGAAGCATGGCCTTGGGTGGCGGGTATTTGGTATGTGATTTGGGGTCAAACAATCTTCTCAGCGCATTCAATTCCCCTGATAATTGCAGCATCCGCCGAAATTTTTTCAGGATGTTCTCCACTCATCTGTTCTAACCATCCCTCTGTAGGAATAAATGGCGCTTCATCTCTCCACCAAGTTTCACCAGTTCCATCTGCTCGAATATATTCTCCACCAGAAATTGATATTCCTCCTTTCCAGTTTACTAATTTTCTAGATGGTGGACGAATCATTTCTTCATTTTGCAAAATTTTACTCTTGCCGAACCAACCAGGGTAAGGGGACTTTTCTCCAAGCAAATCGATGTATACATCAGCATTCATTTTTTCAGGAATACCTATTTGTGAACCTTTCAAAATTAAACCATCATCGTAACCTACAATTCGGGTTTTTAGCATAATTTTTGACCCTTGTTCAATTACTTTGATTGCCATGGCTTTCTCCAACCATGATCGTCTAAAACAACCATTATTGAATTGAATTTTATCTTTAATTCCAGAAATCAATAATGATTCATCGTCTATTATTCCAGGGGAACGTACTGGAGTGCCAAGTTCTTGTTTAGAATCAATCAATGTAACATCATGATGTGATAATTCCAAAGCTGCAGATAATCCCGTTAATCCAGCACCTGCAATAATTATGTTCATACTCAAACCTCTTGAACAATTTCTAATGCAAATACTGGACATGATGGAATACAATGTTCACAATGTGTACAGGCTGGTTCATCAACAATAGCTAGATTATTTTCCAGTCGAAGTGCGTCAACCGGACATAATGCAATACATGCAGCGCAACCAAAACATCGATCTTCGTCAACGACGAAAACGTGACCCGGCACCCTGACCATGAGCATTCGAAAGGGTATTTGTTGAAGAAGCATATCCATATGAAACTGATTTCAAGTGGAATCGAATTCTATCCCCGTACCCCCTTATTTCTACTGGAAGGTAGAAGTTTGTTTAGAGGATAGCAATAGAATAATTTGAGGATAGCAACACCCGTATGTTAATTTCGCGTGAAGCATATATTGTTTATCTTGGAAAGAAATAATGGTAGATCCAATTTATTTTCTCCAGTGGAAACAAAGGGGTATCTTCATGACGAATACCGTTCAGGAATCATCATGGTCATGTATTCGCCTGGTAAAACCACGTCTTATCCAGATGAACCAATTGATTCAGGATTGAGATATCATTTTCTTGGAGGTGGTTCAGAAGTTGGAAATGTTGGATTAATTCTTGAAGGTCCATCAAGTAATAGATTGTTAATTGATTATGGTTTAGCTCCAACAGACCCACCAAGATATCCTGATGAAGCTCCAAAGATAACTGACACAATAGTTACACACAGCCATATTGATCATATTGGCATGGTTCCTTGGTTAGTGGGAGCACATCGTTCTCGTCTTCATGCAACTCATGTTACAGTTGCTTTGAGTGAATTAATGTGGAATGATTGTCATAAAGTAAGTCGAATAGAAGGTTATCCATTACCATGGGACAAAAGGGATCTTGATGAAGCTCTGAATAGTTGGACCGCCCATTCTTTTGGTGAATGGAACAAGCATGGAAATTGGAAATGGAGACTACACTCTGCAGGTCATATTCCAGGAGCAGCAATGATTGAGATAGATACTGGTCAACGCAAGGTATTGATTTCTGGTGATTTTGATACTAGAAACTCACCACTGGTTAATGGTGCAACTCCAGTTCAAATCGATACATTATTTGTTGAAGGAACATATGGTGGTAGAGAACATCCTGATAAATCAGAAGAAAAGCAGCGCTTTTTGGATAAAGTTCGAGAAATTGTTGATCGAGGCGGAACAGCATTGATACCTGCTTTTGCTAATGGAAGGGGACAAGATGTATTGTTAGAATTACATTCTGCAATGCCTGAATTAAACGTACATTATGATGGAATGGGCAAAACGATAACCAAGCATTATCTAAACAATCCAGAATATCTTCGAGATTCTGAAGCACTTGAAAAGGCATTCAAATGGGTAAAAAGAGTGTCAAGCAAATCTGACAAGAAGAAAGCCCTTGATGCTGATGTCATAGTTTCAACAAGTGGAATGTTGGATGGCGGGCCATCCATTTGGTATCTAAATAGATTAAGGCATGATCCCAAAAATGCAATTTTATTCATGGGCTACCAAGCTAAAGGCTCAGGTGGTAGAAGGTTACAGGAAGAAGGTAGAGTAGAAATTTTTGGAAATCTCACTCCTATTGATTTAGAATGGGATTCGTTTGATTTTTCAACACATGCAGGCCATGCAGATATTGTAGAATTTGCAGAAGCATGTGGAGCTAAAGATGTAGTAGTTTATCATACAGATCCAAATCAAGCACGACCCCCATTAGTTGAGGCTCTAGAAAAGAATGGTCATACCGTCCATCAACCTAAGAATGGTGAAAGTTATGTTTTACAATGAGCCGATGAGGTTGAATACTTCAGCCTCAAGGGAGGGGTGATTAAGATGGCGAAGAAGCGCGGTCCAAGGAAAAAACCTGCTGCTGGCGGGCCTAAGAAAAAGCGACGCAAGAAGATGCGTCTAACTTTGAAAAGCAAGTCATTGAAGAAGACGGACAGCTATACAGATACCGTGGGCTGGTCTACGTCTGGTAGGGTATTGGAAGATGCCCCTGCAATGGAGGAGCCTACTAAAATCAAGCACCAGTGTTCTCTTTGCGGCTCAATAATGATGGTGGAAAAACCCAAGCGTGCAAAATATACAATCGCTTGTCCTCATTGTGAACATGTTGACGATTTCTCGTAGTGATTGTATTGAAGCGGCGCTCAATCGCCATTATTTTGTTAATGTTGAGTTTCAACATTTCTGGTTGTTTAGGTGAGAAAGAAGATTCAGAAGGCTTGATCCTCGCTACAACTACATCAATGAGAGATTCAGGTTTATTGGATGTACTATTATCATCATTCAAAGAAGAATATGGTATAGAAATTGGAGTTGTTGCTGTAGGAACTGGAGCAGCATTGAAACTTGGAGAAAATCAAGATGCAGATATGTTGATTGTTCACGCACCTGAAAAAGAAATTCAATTCATAGAACAAGGTTATGGAAATTCCAGAACTACATTCGCGTGGAATAGGTTTGTGTTATTGGGGCCAAGTGAATTAAATGGACCAACAAATGTATCTGAAGCATTTGAACACATTCAAGATGAATGTATTATCTCGAGGGGAGATGGATCTGGAACCCATATTAAAGAGCAAGAGATATGGCGCAATACAACGATATCATTGATTGAAGATAGTTCTGGAACCCACCCTTCTAGCGAATCATATTACTCCATTGGCCAAGGAATGGGTGCTGCTTTGAATATGGCAAATGAATTACGTTGTTGGGTACTCAGTGATATGGGCACCTGGCTATCTATGTCCCCACAACTCGATCTTGTTGCAAATATTTGGGAAGACGAACTTACACTGAATCAGTATAGCATCATTCAATTAGATAATGAGTATCAATCTCAAACCTTACTCTTTGAAGAATACTTGATGTCTACAAAAGGAGAAGCGATTATCGCTGAATATACCATTAATGGTCAACAAATGTTCAATTTAGGTCAACCCAACCAAGAACCGTCGAGCAATGCTTGAGATTGTAAAGAGTCTTTTGATACTATATTTCCATCTTCTAAAATCAATGTTCTATTTGCCATTCTCTGTGATTGAAATGGGTTGTGAGTGGCCAGCAAAACCGCTCCCCCATTAGAAATGAAATCCATAACTAATTTTTCCAACATAGAAACATTAGGGCCATCTAAGTTGGCTGTGAATTCATCCAATAACAAAACTTCAGGTTTTGAAGACAGGGCTCTAACTAGAGCCAACCGTTGCCGCTCTCCACCTGATAGTGTAGAAGGATCACGATTTGCAAAATCTTCCAACCCGACCTGTTTCAACCACCACATCCCTTCCGGACTTTCAACACCTGAGTGCAAAATATTAGTCAATACATCACCATATAGGGTAACGGCTCTTTGATGAACCATCATTACATCGACATTTGAAACATATCCATCCTTTTCTAATCCGGCAACATTTCGCAATAAACTGGATTTACCACTTCCAGATGCTCCAAGTACGGCAACACATTCTCCCGATTTAAATTTCAACGAAACATCACTTAGAATCTGATTTCCATCGACTGCCCAATTCAAACCCACCACATCTACTTCTATGTCTATTCCCGTTTTGAAAACAGGCTTACCAAATGCCTCAGGAGGAGAACTCTTCCCCCCCTTTTTGACTTCAATTAAGAGTGCAATCCCCGAAGCTAACAATGCAATCAATAACAATATCCCACCAAGCGATAAAGCAGAATCAAGATCTCCCTGAGAAGTTTCTAACACGATGCTAGTTGTCAATACCCTGGTTTTTCCCGCAATATTTCCACCGATTATCATTACCGCTCCAACTTCAGCAATCGCTCTACCAAATCCCACTAAAGAGGCGTTTACCACCCCGCCCCTCGCTTCGCGGAGTTGAGTCATCACCCCATCTTTCCGCCCAAGCATCCGGTGCGTTTCAAGCACCTCCCGGGGAACATTTTCCATAGCGCTCCAAGAAAGGCCCCATACTAGCGGGAGAATCAACAACGTTTGAGCAATAATCATACCTTCAAGGGTGAATAATAGCCCTAACCCGCCAAACATACCCTGTCGGGATAAGGCGAGATATACAGCAACACCAACCACTACTGGCGGCAACCCATAGAGCGTTCTTACTCCCACTTTCAATATCGGCTTTGCAGCAAAATTTCTACGAGCACACATTGAAGCCAAAGGAAGCCCAATCAACATCGCCAGAACCGTAGCGCTTCCTGAAACCATTAGAGAAGTAACTGTGACTTCCCAAACAGCCTCGGACATGTTTCAACCGACTTTGTAACCTCTTTTCATAATTGGTCACCAAGCGATAGGTCCATGTTCATGTGTTGAAACGAAGGGTTCGGTAGCATGGAGTATTTTGTTTCACTCGAACGAGCGAGAGAGATAGGAGATCAACTATCAATAGAAACTTCAGAAGAGGTTTTGGAACTTGATGAAGCACATAACAGGATTTTATCCTGCAATATTGAGAGTTTGGTTGATGATCCCCCATTTGATAATTCAAGTATGGACGGATTTGCAGTATTGCACAAAGACACACCGGGGCGGCTGAAGATAATCGGTACATCTCAGGCGGCTGCCGCTGAAGAATTGGTAATGAAAGAAGGAGAAGCGGTTCGAATTATGACTGGTGCACAAATGCCAATTGGCGCAGATGCGATTATCATGGTTGAGAAAACCTCAACATCTGAGGATGGAGAATGGGTAGATGTCTTAGAAGAAGCAAAGCCCGGATGGGTGCGTAAACAAGGAGAGAATTTACGCAAAGGGGAAGCAGCATTACTCGCGGGCACCAAATTGGTGCCACACAATCTCGGATTGATCGCTACAATGGGGCACCCAACTGTGAACGTACATTCCCCACTACGTGTATCAATAATTTCTACAGGAGATGAATTGAAATCTCCTGGGGAAGAGTTACAATCTGGAGAGATTTACGAATCCAACTCCTTTGGTTTAGCTGGACTTGTGAAAGAGTTGGGATGTATACCTATTCGGACGGGTGCCTGCGCAGACTCAATTTCTGCATTAAGAAAATCTTTGGATCACGCAGCAGAAAACAGCGATCTGATAATTACCAGTGGGGGAGTTTCCATGGGAGAATGGGACCTTGTTAGAAAAATAATGGAAGAGGAAGGAGAAATTCATTATTGGCGAGTGAAAATACGCCCTGGCTCACCTCCATTATTTGGCACATGGAAAGGAACGCCTTTGTTTGGAGTGCCCGGCAACCCCGTTTCAAGCCATGTGGTTTTCAGAATGCTAGTTAGACCCTGGATACTCAAACAATTTGGTATTCAAGGTCCATACGATTCAACGGTTCCAGTTACTTTGTTGGAGGATCTTAAAGCAGCAGAAGACTGTTTTACATTGAGAAGAGTGTATGTTGAGAATATTGAAGGAGAGTTGTTGGCATCAACAAAGACACACCAAGGTTCTGGAAATTTGCATAGTTTGGTTTCAGCCAACGCTTTGACATACCTTGCCCCAGGGACAACTGCAAAAACAGGACAAAAAATAGATGTCATTCTTTTATGAGGCGAAACAATGAATCCAAGCATTACAATAGATTCTGAAATGGAATTATTAGATGCACTCAAAAAAATTCATCCTGATTCAAGCAATAGAACACTTCGACATATGTTAACTCAGAAACGCGTAACTGTAAATGGAACAGTTGCACTCAAAGCGAAATCAAAGGTTTCACCTAGTTCAATAATTGAGATACACCCCAAACCAGCAATTGAGAATAAATTGCTCGATATCATTTACGAAGATGAAGACCTGATTGCAGTGAATAAACCACCGGGGATGTTGACGGTAGCGACTGATAAAATGGAAACAAATACCCTCCATTCAAAGGTTCAGCAATATCTTACTTCTCAGAATGAAGAAGAATGGGGATATATTGTTCATAGATTAGACAAAGAAACCAGCGGAATTATTTTGTTTGCAAAGGATGAAGAAACAAAGCAAAATTTACAAAATCAATTTGCTGAACGACAAGTGGAACGCCGATATCAAGCAATTGTTGAAGGAACATTGGAACAGCAAGGCATTGCGGAAGATTGGCTGATTGAAGATAAGAATCTACGCGTATGGGTCTCCAAAGAAGGTAGCAGGGGCTCAAAACTTGCAATAACCCATTGGCAACTCCTCCATACAAATTCCGAAATAAGTAAAGTGGAATTGAAAATTGAAACGGGAAGGAGACACCAAATTCGAGTGCAATTGGCCGAAAGAGGAAATCCGGTTGTGGGAGATCAAGCACACGGTTCAAAAATCCAAACAAAGCGATTGATGTTACACGCAACCACGTTGACTTTTATTCACCCGAATGGAGAAGAAATGAACCTCTTTTCAAAACCCCCCCCAACCTTTGAAAAGAATACATTCTGATGAAAGATGACATGCATTGAATAACCGGTGCCAAGACCCAGCAATTACATGGGTGGCGCGGACAACACCGGTCTAGTCGACCAAGGATGGATCAAAGTTAAGGGAGCCCGCACCCACAATTTGAGGAACATAGATGTCGAATTACCAAGGGGACAGTTTGTTGTTATCTCCGGAGTATCAGGAAGTGGAAAATCTAGCTTAGCATTTGATACACTATATGCTGAAGGGCAGAGAAGATATGTAGAGTCTTTATCTTCCTATGCTAGACAATTTCTAGGGCAGATGAAAAAGGCCGACTGCGATCAGATAGAAGGCCTTTCTCCGGCGATTAGTATTGATCAGAAACAAGGCTCTCATAATCCAAGATCAACAGTTGCTACAGTTACTGAAATTATGGATTATCTTCGATTATTGTGGGCTAGAATAGGCATTCCACATTGCCCTACATGTGGTGACGAAGTTGCTAGAAGAACCATTCAAGAAATAGTCGATGATATGTTGTGGCGATTTACCGATCAAGCATGTGCCATATGGAGTCCGGCGATAAGAAATAGGAAAGGAACCCATGTCGATTTATTCCAACATTTAGTCGATCAAGGATGGACACATGGTAGAATCAATGGTAGGGATGCAGAATTTGAGAACCCGCCCACCCTCGAAAAGAATCTTCGCCACGATATTGATGTTCGGATGGATCGAATGAAGATAGGGAATCCGACCCGCCAGAGATTGACTGAAGCGGTGGAGGCAGGATTGCGCCTCGGCGGGGGGACCGTCGCTATCGAAAAGATAGATTCAGATGAAGAAGCATTAGCCTATAGTGAGGAATTTGCTTGCCCAAAACACGGCTCCTTCATGCCAGAATTAAGTCCGCGAGTATTTTCCTTCAATAGCCCTCTTGGCGCCTGCTCTTCTTGTCAAGGATTGGGGGTTCAACGTAGATTCAGTGAGGAATTAGCAATAATCGAAGAGGCGAGTATTAGTGAAGGGTGTATCAGACCATTTAGACAATCGATGTCCCCAGGGTGGTATCGAAAACAGATGGAACAAGTAGCGGAGCACTACGGAATACCCACACATGTTCCTTTCAAGGAATTAGACGATGATCAAAGAGATATCCAATTATATGGAACAGGTTCAACCATTATCGATTTTGAATTCCGTTCTGAAAAGGGTTCGACATACAAGATGCAACGTCCTTGGATGGGCGTGATGGGGAGATTGAACAAAACGTACACTGAAACAAGTTCAGAAAGAACACGTCATAGATTGATGTCATTCATGACCGACGAGCCTTGTTTGGATTGTAATGGTGAAAAATTGAATCCCTCTGCAAGAGGAGTTACTGTTGGTGGAACATCACTTCCATCTCTTGGTTCAATGACGGTTTGTGACTCATTACAATTAGTTCAGTCATGGAGGGGAGGTAAGAAGCCACTAGATGAAAAATCCCTATTCATTGGAGACGAAGTTATCAAGGAAATCGAGAACCGTCTTTCTTTTCTTAACGATGTAGGATTAGATTATTTGACACTCGATAGAAGAGCCAACACCCTTTCTGGCGGTGAAAGTCAAAGGATTAGATTAGCCACACAAATTGGTACTAGATTGACCGGCGTTATGTATGTCCTCGATGAGCCAAGCATCGGGCTCCATCAGAAGGATAACGCTCAACTCATTAGTACACTTAGGGAATTGTCCGAATCAGGAAATACACTAATTGTTGTTGAGCATGATGAAGAGACTCTCAGGCAAGCTGATTGGTTATGTGATCTTGGTCCAGGAGCAGGTGCAGATGGTGGAGAAATTGTAGCAAATGGCCCGCCCATTGAGATAATGGAATGCGAGGAGAGCATAACGGGCGCCTATCTCTCCGGCCGCCGCAAGATCCCAACTCCTGACTACCGAACCCAACCAGAAAATGGATGGTTAACAATCAAAGGCGCAAGGCACAACAATCTAGCCGGAATTGATGTAATGATACCCTTGGGTTTGATGACCGCTGTGACAGGAGTTTCCGGTAGCGGAAAATCTTCTCTAGTGTCTGGAATATTAGGTCCAGCACTAATGCGTATAACTCAGGGAAGCGACAAAATTCCCGGAAGACATGATTCTATTATCGGTGCAGAAGATGTAGACAAGGTCATCATAATTGATCAATCACCAATTGGTAGAACGCCCAGATCGAACCCCGCAACATATACCAAAGCATTTGATGAGGTCAGATCAATATTTGCAAACACCCCATTATCCAAGGAACGCGGGTACAAACCAGGACATTTCTCATTCAATGTAAGGGGCGGGCGTTGCGAATCGTGTAAGGGCGCTGGCTCAATAAAATTGGAAATGAACTTTTTACCAGATGTATGGATGACATGCGACGTTTGTAAGGGCGCTCGATATACTAGAGAAACACTCGAAGTTGAATGGAAAGGGAAGACCATTTCAGATATTCTGGCAATGTCAGTTTCTCAAGCAGCTACCTTTTTTGAACACCATCGCAAACTCCACCGAATATTATCAACCTTGAACGATGTTGGCCTTGGCTATATCAGACTCGGTCAACCCGCAACAACACTCAGTGGGGGGGAGGCACAGAGAGTTAAGTTGGCAAGTGAATTGAAAAGGCCAGCGAATAATCACACATTGTATATTCTTGATGAACCAACAACAGGACTATCATTTTCTGATACCCAAAAACTCATCGAAGTATTATTGAGATTGAGAGAAAAGGGCCACTCAATCGTTGTTATTGAACACCACCTTGATGTTGTGAAAAGTGCAGACTGGATAATCGACTTAGGCCCGGACGGGGGCGATGGTGGCGGTACAGTAGTTGCTCAGGGAACCCCAGAAGATGTTTCAAAAATCAAGAAAGGATATACTGGAACTTGCCTAAAGAGCGTATTGTAGGACCGAAGCCATAATCCCCCGGAACCGCTTCGAAACCGTATGGGTGCTGAATATCCCAACCCTTCGGAACCGTCGAAGGATTATTCAGATATCTTCGATATTACAGCCTCCACCGAAACTCTGAACGAGAGATTAAACCAAACCCGAGCAGAAGAGCGAGAGATATTCTTGTTCAATACCGGCCCCGGAGTTTTAATCAATCGATTAATGCCAATTCCAGTTATTGCTGCAGGACTAATTTATCAATTCGATCCAACATTATTGAATCTCGAATTAAGTGGCACAATTATTCCAATTATGCTTTTTCTGATTCTTGTTGGACAAGTATTGTGGCAGGTATTACTTGCTAAACGAGCAAGGGGTTTGAAATTGACAAGGGCCAACTTCGAGTTAGAAGGAGTGTTAGCTAGGAGAAACGGCCAACCATTCAAATCTCTCGAAGGATATGATCAGGTTTCAAACACATTGCGCGATGAACACTATCAGGCAATTTCTCATCGCGTATTTGGAATAATTGCAATATTATGCTACCTAGTTACCCTGTTTGGAGCCATATTCGTCTCGACCCCTTCGGCGTGGGATGAAATGACATTCACGACAGCAGACCCGTGGCCATTCCTTTTCGCAATGTCAGTAGCAGTAGGAACCGGCCTTTCCATCTTAGTTTGGTTAGCAGCGACGATGGACCCAACAAAAGATTTCGATGCATCCCAACCAACCGGACTTCTCTCTACATATGTCCCATCGGGCCACCCTACTCTGTTAACAGCACCATTTACTCAGATGATGCGTTATATGATGGAACCAACCCTTGCCAGCAAATGGAATCAATACATCAGAGAAACCACACTTCAAATAAAAGATGGAATATCAAAAGTAGCGGCTGTTGAGAAAACCATTTTTCTTTATCACATGAATCAAGAAGGAGTATTAGACGATGGCCAAGTACAATCAGAACTTGGCGAGATTTTCCCTGAAGAATCAGTGGATCAGATTATTTCCCATGAGATATTCAACATGAAGATGATTCAACACCTATTGGAATTAACTAGAGAATATATCCCATCGTTTTTCTTAGTCATAGATCGTCTCGAGCACCTTTTCATGAATGAATTAGAAGACTTACAAAATTCTACATTCATTTTTGATTCAGAGGTCGATAGACAAACATCAAGCGACCAGATCAACCTTTTGATATACATCGCATGTTTGATTGATAGCGACGAAACGTATGAGGTAGAAGTCATCTCCCCTTCTCTTGAACCACAACATCAAACAATCAAACTAACATTTGACAAAGAACAAACGGTAAAAACTCCGGAGAGTAAAGCACTTTCAATTTCGAGTAATGAAAAAATAGACTTGATAGATGTCATTGGAGATTCCCTCGACAAGGGATCTGTGCTATGGCTTTCCATGCAACCAAATGGTAAGGGAATATTCGATACCCACGTGAGGTTAAAGAATTCTGCAGGAGATGTCATTGAAGGGAGGACGATGAGGACATCGGTTTCAAAGAATATTTCTCAAACTTTGAAACAATATTCTGGTAAGGCTGGCAAGGCTGGCGGGTTAGCAGTACCCCTGCTGAAAGTAGTGCCAAGCCTTCGCAAACTCGTCGGATTACCTTGAATTGAGAATGAAAGCCTTCATGGACGGTCTTCAATCACAACCTTCTGCCCCTACGGGGCAGGTTGTGCTGGGGCTGTCAACAATTGTGCACCGTATCGAAGTCACACCAAAGCCTGGAATGGTTGATGTCAGAGGAGAAGTTGTTAGGCGCTCACTCCTCAATAATCACAATATTTCAGTAGATAAGGTAAGGAGTATTGTTGGTTTTTTGGTCAATTCAGAGTTGGATGAAGGCCCATTAAACGAGGATTTGGATGTACTATTCGCAGATCCAATAATCGAAAATGCAACATGTAACTCTCCCCTACTTGGAGATGAGACACAATTCCCAGAACGTCCAGATGCGGTAATCAGTATCGGCTTCAAACCCGGAGTTACTGACAACCCTGGAAGCGCAGCTCTAGACGGCCTCCTAACTCTTCATCCGGAGTTGGGCGATGGTGCTGCAATTTCAACATCAATGACTTATGCATTTCATGGCCTTAGTGATGATATTGATCTAAACTGGCTTGCAAAACAACTTCATAACCCCCTGATTGAAATCGCTAAAGTTGCAGATACAAGAGATCCAAACACCCCCCTCCCCATTCTAGATTTCCCAACCCCTCAAAAGACTGAATTCACCATACCTGCCACCATAGATTTAGAAGTCAGCGACGAAGAACTGTTGGAGATTTCAGAAAAGGGCATACTCGCCTTGAGTTTAGAGGAAATGAAGGCTATACAATCGCATTATAGAGACCCTGAAATCCGAGCCCAGAGAGAAGCCAGAGGCCTACGCCCAGATGCCCCAACCGATGTAGAACTGGAATGTCTTGCACAAACTTGGTCAGAGCATTGTAAACACAAGATTTTCGCTGCAAAAATTGAGCACCACGATACTGAAACAGGAGAAAAAAGCGAGATTGATTCACTTTTCAAGACCTATATTATGAAACCAACCGAAAAAATGCAAAATGAAGTTGATTGGCTTCTCTCAATTTTCCATGACAATTCCGGAGTCATTTCTTGGAATAACGAATGGAGCCTTTGTATGAAAGTGGAAACCCACAATTCCCCCAGTGCTTTAGATCCATATGGCGGAGCGATGACAGGTATTGTTGGGGTGAATAGAGATATTCTTGGTACTGGATTAGGGGCCAGACCAATCGCCAACACCGACATCTTTTGTTTCGGTCCTCCAGATTGGGAAGGTGAATTACCCGAAAATCTGTTTCATCCAACACGCGTCCTTGAAGGCGTCCATGCAGGCATCAGGGTAGGGGGTAATGAAAGTGGAATTCCAACTGTGAATGGCGCCATAGTCTTCGATGATAGGTTCATTGGCAAACCATTGGTATATGCGGGAAC
>CAXRJJ010000103.1:0-5547 GCA_964230945.1 Yoonia sp. | reverse complement strand
TAGGGGGCGACTGCCCGAGACGACAAGGCGTACTCCTGAGCCCTCCATGTAACTTAGTTGGCGATTGCAGCCACTTTCAATCATTGGGTCATCAGCATACTGAACAAGCGATATCAGCGACTGAAATGCTGTTCCACCCCACACTTGGGACAATCGACCAATACCTCGTTGACTCCATCGGGTAATTGCACCATGAATCCTTGACCACAAGAACTGCAAGAACCGCGCATTCCTGATGGCTTGGGCTTTGACTTGGGAGTTGCTTGCTGTTGGCCTGGGATGCTTATTCCGCCACTGCGTGCCTGAACACTCTGCGCCGGCTCAGGAGCTGCAGCCTTCTGCTCAATCTGCTCTAGGATTCCATCGTCGCCCAAGGCAGAATCTGGAATCTCAGGAACTTCCTTCTTAATCGGCGCCTGACCTTTTGTTTGATCATCGAATAGTGCAGCCGCCTCTGCTGCAGCCGCCAATTGAGCCGTATCCAATTCTGGGCCACTTCCTACTCCTGCCATCGCAGCAAAATCAGCGTCACTACTTGCACGGCTGGAGCCCGCAGGCATGAAGCCTGCATTAGGGTCACCAGATGATTGAGTTCCATACAACCTCTCCATCTCAGCCTTGCGTGCCAAAATAGCGCGCTGCTCCTCGGTCAATGGCTGGTCTTCTCCATGCGACAACCCTGCTAAATCAACTGCTTTGGCAAAGAAAGAAAGGTTGCTATTGGCGAGAACATTTTGTATCCTAGTATCGATTTCTTCAGCATTCAAACCGTGCGAAGCCAGTAACTGTCTTGCCAATCCCATCTCCTTTTGGCGCCACATGAAAGCACCCACTCCACCAACGGCAACCAGTATGATGATGATGATTGAAATTATCATCGTGGTATTCGATTCTGGTGGGGCTTCTACTTGGATTGTGTACCCCTTGGTGACAAAATTTCCACTTGCATCGACGATAGTCAGACGTATCGATGTTTCACCGACATCTGGAAGCATGACCTTTACCGTCTGACCTGTCAATTCTGGGTCGTTATCCTTGATTCCATCTCCATCAAAATCTACGTCCAAATCGAGATCCCAACGATACTCTAGATCGGAATCATCATCGAAAGTATCTGATGCTGCCCCTACTGCACTCAGAGTGAATCCTTCACCTGCAGTGACCGAGACTGGAACTGTGACCTTGGTAACATCCAGTTGTGGTTCAGTAGTATCGATGACATTGATGACCAAAGTCGCGTTAGCCTTGTTTCCAGAAACATCTGTAGCCTCAAGAATCAAGGTATGAGTTGAAGGACTCATCCAACCCTTGCTCCATTCATCACCCGAACTAACCTCTACTCCGTCAAGCGTCCAACGCTTCCCTGCAACTGTATGGTCATCGCTTATCCCAGCGGTGAATGTAATCAATTCTCCAACTGGAGCCAATGCCTCATTCATCGTGTTTGATGAAGTGTCATGGGTGATTGAAACTACAGGAGGAAGAACATCGATGACACTGACATCGTAGGTTGCTTGCGCTTGTTGTCCATCTGGTGAAGTCACCGTCAATTTGACTCGCTGATTACCCGGGCTTGTCCAACTCTTACTCACTATCCAGCCGGTGGCATCTAAGTCGTTGTCGAGAGTGCCGTCTCCGTCAGAATCAACCGCGATATCAAGATCCCATTCCAAGGACTGAATCTGACCCTGTCTATTGGGGCTGCTCAATGCATTCAACTCGACAGATTGACCCATGATTGCAGCCTGTGAATCTAGGTTGTCGCTGATGATTGGATTCCATACCGGCAATAGGTCGACTCGAACTGTTACTCGAGCCTCAGATGAGCCGGAGCCACCCCCTGCCGGAGATGCCTCATTATCCAGCATCAGATACATCGGCTGACCTTCTTGTTCTTGGGTAATCGTCCAGCGCATCGAAGTTTGACTGTTGATCGAAGTCAACGAAGCACCTGGAACATGGAATGCTCCGCTATCCCCATTCAGATAGGTGGTTCTGTGTTGCTCAGTCATCAGGTAGATGTCAGGTTCACCGCTCATCGGCCACACCGTGACATTCACTTGAGTTCCAGCATCAAGACTCAATTCATCACCGCCCAACAACTCAATATGAGTTCCAATATCCATTACGACGATGTTGTGGAAATCCGTCCAATAGGAATCCTGCATCTGCATCATACTGGCTTGCACAGTTGAGGTGGAACCACCCTGATCACCTTCGCCAGCATCGTTGTCATGCATTAGATTATCGAAGACGAGGTAGAATTGCTTGTTGATATCGTTAGCATCCGGACTCCAATGGAAATACTGAGTACCTTCCACAGCCAATAATGAGGCTGCCTCAATCACGTGTCCATATGCATGACCGCCAATGTATGCTTCATACACATTACTCGTCATCAGCATGATATCTATGGCGTCGGCACTGACTGTGAAATCAAACTCAAGAACCTGTCCACTTGACAGGGTTCCGATATTGTAAGTGGCACAATCGCCATCATCCAACTGAAACACTGCTTGACTCAAATCTCCAATGGTCTGGCAAGAAGGTGGAGCGCGCCCCTGTTCGATACCGGATGCAAGCGGAAGAATCGCCAACATGCAAAGCAACGAAACCAATACCATCGCTCTGCGCATGCACCTCTCTTGCAAGCCCTTCATTTCAAACAATCCCCAAATGGTTTCATTCAATTCAAGAAAAAAATCTGCAATCTACGGGTCTACCTAGGAGGACTAGCGCGCCTGCGCGAGCGCGGGTCTACTCAGGTGACAATTCACGCGCACACACGCGAGCGCGCGCATGTGTCTAATCATGACACTTATTCCGCACGTGGGAAATCGATTATTTTCACGCGAGAAACTCTGACGGAATATCGCAGAAGATTCACTGAACAAAAGCATCCTTGATTTGCGACCAACCACGACCATCCCAACGCAATTGGCTAGTCCCTTCATAGGTCAGACGAATGATATCTCCATCATCTGCTGCGCTACAAGAAGAATGCAATTCCTTGGCCTGACTGACCGAAGTAGATGTCTCCTCAAGACTGGAGCTGTAATGTGTCAACAACAGGTGCTTTGCCCCCATTGCAAGCGCCGCTTTGGCAGCATCTCTAGCCGATGAATGCATCCACTCATCCGCCTTGTCTTGCTTGATATCAGTATAAGTCGCTTCATGAATCAACAAATCAGGGCCAGCACCGCTTTTGCCTAATTCCTCAAAGGAAGGAACGCCAGCCTTGGTATCACCACTGATCAATACCGAAAGTCCAGCCTTACTTGGCGCTCTGAAATCTGCAGCCTTGAGTGATTGTCCTGAGTACTCCACATCGTGACCATCTGCCAAACTGCTGACCTGTTCCACGCCTAGGCCCAATTGGTCCGCCTTTTCTTTATCGAAACGTCCCAGTTTATCGGCCAGCCTTACCGACCAGGCACAACTTGGAACCGAATGCAGAGTCTCGTGGCTTGAAATCTTCAGACCATCCACCAAGTCAACCGGGCCAGCCAATAATTCGCACTCACCACTCTCTGGGTTCAATCGCATCCAACGCTCGCCCGTACTATGGTCGACAGCGTACCAGGCGATTTCGTAGCCTAGTTGGTCGAAAGTTGCTCCAAGGCTCCACCAATGTTGCCATTGCCTTGCCAAATCTACACGCGCAATTCCGACATCGTTGAGTTCGGCATATGCCCCTCCCTGAATCAAAGTATCAAATGCGATATCGCTGATTGGTGCTGCGATGACCAACGGTTTGGAGCGGCCATCAAGAGCCATGCTCTGTAACAACGGAAGCACTCCCCAGCAATGATCCAGATGGCCATGCGTAAGGAGCACCGAACGCAACCTAGTATGGCGCAACCTTTGCTGCATCCCACAATTCTTCAAACGTGCAGAATGGTCCTTCATGCGCTGTTGTAGACCCTCTCCACAATCGACCAAAATCTGCCCAACGGGAGTGTCGATGACCGAACCAGAAACGGATCTTCCATGCGCAGGACGCGCCGAAGACGTACCGAGAACGTGGACTTCAAGCATCTGAACCAACCTGCGCGAGGGGTCAGGGGTTCTTTGGGATAGGGGTTGCAGGGAACCAACGCAAAATGACTGCATCATTGATGCCGCGCACCCATCTCCAAGGGACCGCCAAGTGAATGCTATCCTCGACAAGGGCCGGGTCGGTCTCCCTGACAAAGAGATGTGAACAACTCCAATCCTCTGAATCAATTACCGAATCGTGGACCACACCTACCTTCCTGCCATCCGGCAAAAACACGTCCAAACCCCGCAAGGAGGTCAATCTCCTCTCGCTCACAATGGGCTAAGATAAGCCCCCTCCCATCAACATTACCAAACCAAAGGCGTATTTTCACATCAGATGAAGGAGTATGAAGACTCATAACGGAGCAGATTCACCGGCAATACATGTCCGACGTACCAATGATAGGTCAGATGTCCATCACAGACGAACACGAATTAGTTCCTGTAAAGACCAAGATGAAGCAAATTCTCAACATATTGAGAGAAGATCCCGCTACTGCTGTCATCCTTCACAATGGCAACAAGAAGAACATGAAAATCGTAGGAGTACTAACCGCTGAAGAGATTGATGCGGCGGTTGAAGGTGGAGCCAATCCCAAGAAACTGAAAATAGAAGACGTCATGCTAACCAAGATTCTCGAAGTGCCAAGCGACGTGCCGGTGACTCGCGCCATAGAAGTGATTCAAGAGAAAGGCCCAGATGCGGTCATCGTTCGACACAGAGATGGCGACTTTGCCGGATACTTCAGCGTCAGCGACTTCCATGAAGCAAAGGATATCATTGCTCAGCAGCAAGAAAAAGCACAGCAATTCCAGCAGAATGCCAAAGGCTTCGGCGATAGAGCAAGCGACCTACAGCAACAACTTGAGGACGATGGGGATGACGATGATGACTCATACATTCCAGAAGCCATGCGTGGCCTACCTCTTTCCCCTCAGATGAAGAGGACATTCAAGGCACAGGCCCAAGGCGGTGCCGCAAAATCCGGAGGGCCGCCAAGTAGAGGGCCACCTAGAAGAGATCCTGAGCCTGAACCAGAACCGGAACCAGTCGCTCCAGCACCACAAGGCCCCTCCAGAGGAGGACCTGCAAGGCCAGGAGGAGGGCCTCCCGGAAGGCCACCGAGCAGTGGCGGAGGAGGAGTCACCAATGTTGCCGGCGGTACGAGTGACAGGGCTGGACCTACCGACCCATTGGACGCTATCGAAATAGGTGGCGCAAGATCTGGACCTTCCGACCCATTGGAAGATATCGACATAGGTGGCGCAGCACCCGGAAGACCCGGACCTGCTGGATTAGCCGCTGATGAGCGCTCTTGTCCTTACTGCGGTGAGACCATCAAGGCAGCAGCCAAGAAATGTCGATTCTGTATGGAATGGCTAGATGCTTGAACCCGGAGATTGAGGGATTTCAATGCAGGCAGAATGTCCAGTCTGTGCAGAACAGATTCCTGTTTCAAGTGAAGTATGTCCTGTATGTGCAGAGGCAACTGGATTCTATGGTTC
>CAXRJJ010000102.1:0-4348 GCA_964230945.1 Yoonia sp. | reverse complement strand
ATCGAGGTCACATTAACCTTGAATTGGCAGTCTAGCGATGACATGTTGATGGCTTGGATTGAATTGACAGATGGTCAGATTCAACTGCATCTAGCAGCGTGGGATGTAGGGTGATTGAATGCGAATCGGCATATTCGGCCCCGGTGCAATAGGTGGTCTATTCGCTGCCCTGCTACGTTCAAACGAGTTGTACATCTTCGCTCGAGGAGCAACTGAAGATGAACTAAAGTCAGGATTGATAATGCACACTCCGGAAGGTGAATTAATCCATGTATTGCCAACTGAGTACAAGTTATCTTGTAATCCTGGGGAATTGGATGTTGCATTGATCTGTGGCAAATCCTCTTCGACAAGTGAGTTGGCTGACATGGTGAAGGAATATCTCTCGGATGAAGGGATTGCATTGAGTGTTCAAAATGGCTTAGGGCACTCAGAGGTACTTGCAGCAAGGCTAGGCTGGCAACGAGTATTGTCCGCTTCAACCATCCATGCTTCGACAAGATTAGGCTTGAATGAGGTACAATGGACGGGAAGGGGCGAGGTTAGTATCGGAGGCCTCCATTCAGAATCTCCTCGTTTAGCGGACCCTAGAGTGTCTTCGCTCCTCAGATGTTTCAATGATGCGCAACTAGAACCGGTATGGTGCGATGATATCGAGCAAGGTCTTTGGATCAAATTGTTGTTGAACATAGCAATCAACCCCTTAGCGGCCATCAGTGGACAAGAGAATGGTGAGATTCTCAGGTCAGAGAGTTTGTTGGAGCAAGCCATTGCGATTATGGATGAGGGTCGCAAGGTTGCGATTGCAGAAGGCATAACTATCGAAAGTGAGGAAATGATAGGACGTTTACTCCAAGTTCTAGAAAGCACAGCTAACAATCGATGTTCGATGTTGCAGGATATTATGGCAGGTAGAAGAACAGAGATTGACTCCCTTTGTGGAGAGGTCGTAAGAAGAGCGGAGAAACATGGGATTCCTACGCCCCTGAACATCCAGTTGATGTCTTTGGTAAGTGCTATAGAACGCTAACAATTAGGCTAAATCTTTGTTATAATGCAAGCCGATATTTTCCTTGCGACCTTGACTTTCTCCACAAACTAATTCGGCGACTAGAACCATATTCCGTAATTCAACCAATTCTACGCTTGGGATGCAGCGACTCCAGATTCTTTCTACTTCTTCCTTAAGCAGACATATTCTGCGTTCTGCTCGCAATAGTCTAGAGTCGGATTTCACTAGGCCCACATCATCGGTCATGGTGGACTGTAAGGCTGATCTATCATGTACCAAAGGCGCATGTTCCTGTAGGTCTACCATCTCATCGGCTCTCCAATCAGGAATCTCAGACTTATTTGGCTCCGGGTTCAATGCGATGAAATGTTCTGAAGCCCGATGCGCATAGACCACTGCTTCCAATAGGCTGTTCGAAGCCAATCTATTCGCTCCATGCATGCCAGTACATGCTACTTCTCCAATAGCATACAATCCTCCTATGCTTCTTTCCTGGTCATTTTGTAATACCGCTCCATCTCCGTTTACAGCCAATCCACCAACGAAATAGTGGGCCGCAGGTGCAACTGGCAGGGGGTCTTTTCCAAGCGACAGTCCATGCCTTTCCAGTCTTGATTGGATGGTGGGGAATCTTTCTGCAACATTTGAGTCTAGATGTTCGGTGACTAAGAATACGCTATCTTCCCCGCTAAGTTTCAATTCAGAGTCTGTGGCTCTGGCAACGACGTCGCGAGTAGCAAGACTACCGAGGGGACTGTAGTTTAGAGTAAACGAGTACTCGCTCGCTTCCCCTCCCTTTTCTTTCCATTCCCGATAAGCAGCTTTACTCATCAATACCGCTCCATGCCCACGCAGTGCTTCGGTGATCAGAAATGGTCTGTCTCCCTTTACCGCAAGAGCAGTTGGATGGAACTGAACAAATTCCATGTCTCTTACTTGTGCCCCTGCACGTACCGCCATGGCGATGCCGTCTCCACAGGCCACTTGTGGGTTAGTGGTGTTTCTATAGAGTTGGCCTGCGCCACCGGTTGCAATCATTACAGCATCTGCAGCAATTGTAATCATCTCGTTAGAATCGTTCAGACACCATACTCCAGCAACATCTTTCTTTGGCGAAACACGATTCCTGAGAATCAATTCAACAGCAAGGTGGTTAGCCATCATCCTGATTTTTGATGAATCTTGGATTGCATCCATCAGGGATTTCTCAATCATAGCCCCAGTGGCATCTTTTGCATGTAGGATTCTTGAAACCGAATGCCCGCCTTCTCGAGCCAGATCATATTCGCCGTCTTCCCCTTTTTCAAATAATACTCCAATGCTTAGCAGGTCATTGATTCGGTCGGCTGCTTCGCCGCAGACCATTCTCACAATATCCTCGTCGCAATGTCCAGCACCGGCCTGCAAAGTATCGGAGATATGTGCTTCTAGGCCAACTCCATCGGTCTTGTCCAGGATGCCTGCAATCCCTCCCTGCGCCCAGTTTGTAGAGGAATGTTGAGGCTCACTCTTGGTGATGATACTCACCTCGTGTCCTGCACCTGCACAGCGCAATGCAGCGAACAATCCTGCTATGCCGGAGCCGATGACCAGTACGTGTGCCATGCGACCAACAATTACCTCCCGTGGTATCCGCTGTTGAACATATCGCGAACCATATTTGGTTCTGAATGCTCCCGATAGCACTATGGAGGGGTGTATTTGTTCACGGCTCGATGGGGAGCAAGATTCCGCGCATCATCGCCGTCGTTCTCGGCGTATTTGTCATTGGAATCAGTGTTTACAATGTACACGCTGGATTAGGACAATTTGGTGGAGAACCTGCTAAATTAATGTGGAATAATATCGCAACTGATACCTGTGCCAAGGCTTTGGACGGCTCATTCGAGGATGAATCGGAAATCGAGGACTGCGTAGGTGCGACCGGCCTCTATGAATTACAGGATCTAATCGCTCTTTGCATAGGATTGATTCCACTTTTGGTTGGCATGATGGGCTCAAAGAAGAAACGTCGAGGCAAGGGAGGAGGCGGAGCGGCCAGCAGGAAATTGGCTAAGCGCATGCGTTCTGCTAAACTGAAGATGAGTTTCGGTCTCACATTCTTCGTTCTCATCGCTCTCGATGTCATGGGTTATCTTTCTCCTGATGGAGAATCACTCGATTTCATTGAATTGACAGGATTGCCGATACCTTCGGAAATAGTGTACACCGTTCTAGGTCTTCTCGGACTAAGATTCATCCTCAATGGTATGTCCATGCGCAAGCATACTTTGGGCCTCAAAGAAAAGCATGAAGAGGGCGGAGGAATGGTCGCAGACGGCTACAGTATGGCGGTGCAGGAAAGAATGTTCAGGGACAATAGAATTGGAGACCCATTCGCAGGCAAGCACAAGGTCAAGGGAGTTGGAGACTTCAGAACCATTGGAGAAATGAGGAAGGCCATGAAACTCGATCAGTGGGAAGATTCCTTTGAGCGAGGACTGTACGACGATGGATCCTTTGAGAGCGGCAGGACTTGCCATTACTGCAGTGGACAGGGTTGTGCACAGTGTGGTGGCACTGGAGAACTCTAGTTTGAAATTGTGATTTTTCACTTCGCTCGGCTATTCAAACAGGGCCTTGCAATCGCCTTGTCAGAACTGTCAACTAACGTAGTGCTTATTACCCGTCAATAGACCGCTGAAAGCCTGATGTTGGCAATAAGTCAGCATCGACAGAGGGGATAGGATGCATCTAAAGGCTTTGGAGTTGGAGAATTTCAAATCGTTCAGGGGAGAAGTGGAGATTCCACTCGACCGTGGATTCACAGCGATAACCGGTCCAAACGGTTCCGGTAAATCGAATTGCGGAGACGCTATTCAATTCGTTCTCGGTCCTCGCTCAAACAAGAGTTTGAGGGCAGGGAATGTCAAGGATTTGATATTCAATGGCGGCGGCAAGAACAAGCCAGCCAAGAACTGCATAGTGACCCTTGTTCTCGACAACCCCCTCGATGACGAAGGCCGACGAAGAATGAGTGTGGACAGCGATGAGATTCGATTGACACGTTCTGTGCGACTTACCAAGACTGGAAATGTAGTTTCGAAATATCTGCTCAATGGAGAAGAGAGTTCTCAGAAATCGTTCCGCAGGTTGCTTTCAGAGACCAATGCTCGAGCCGACGGCTACAATATTGTCCTACAAGGCGACGTCACCGGTCTTGCAAAGATGACTCCTATGTCCCGACGTAAGGTTTTGGACAATGTTGCTGGAGTTACTTCCTATGATGATGAGATTCGCAAGGCTGATCGCCAAAAATCCCAGGTCGAGGAATATCTCGAACGTATTCAGTTGTTG
>CAXRJJ010000101.1:0-30223 GCA_964230945.1 Yoonia sp. | reverse complement strand
ATTCGATGAATAGTCCAAGAAGCAGCAGAATCGCCATCATAAAGGCGGGATTTAGCCATCTCTAACCAGTGACTTGGAAGGATTCCAGTTCCGAAATTCTTGAGTGACTGAGTTGCGGTGTAGATATCCAAGTCAGCACATGCTTGGCAAACCTGAGCCATAGTTTCTGAGAACTCAGAAAGAATCCAACGGTCTTCAACATTCAAATTCGCAGGAACAGAATCAAGATCTTCAGGCACATCGAATTGACTGGCAAATCTAGAGACATTGAACAGTTTGGTCAGCACACCGAAATACTTCTTCTCAATCTCTTCAGGGTTGATATGAAAATCATCTCCAACTTGAGCATCACAAGCCTTCCATAAACGAAAACACTCACTTCCGATCTTATTTGCTCTCAATTGAACCTGTTTACCATCTGGACCCTTGACCTTCCATGAGCCAGTTCGTCCACCAGCACCACATTCCAAGACCGAATCCGCATCTATTCCATTGCCCAAAGACTTACTCATCTTCCGCCCCCAGGGATCCATACCTAGACCATCTATCCAGACATTAGCAAAACCTGGCTTGTCTAGAACCAAGGTGCTCTTGAGAAGAGTATAGTATAACCAAGTACGAACGATTTCCTTGCCCTGTGGACGCAATCCGGTGGGGAAGGCTCTCTCGAAGACATCGGGCTGATTCAGGTAACCGCTGACAAAGAGGTTGGAATTGGAAGAATCCATCCAAGTATCGAACACCTTGTGCTCACCCTCAACCTTGCCCAATTGATCTTTCATATTCTCCCATTCACCGAGTAACTCCCTAGATTCTCGATCTAGAACATGACTGCCACTCGGCGGATCCTGATGCCAAGGTTGCACATATGTGCCAGCAGGGGGAACGACAACGAAATCTCCACTTTCACTATACCAAATCGGAATCTCGGTATGATACCAACGTCTGCGGCTTATCGGCCAATCAATGCTGATATTCTCCATCCAATCCAAGAGGAATTGCTTGTTTCTAGGTGGTACGAAATTAATCTCCTCGATATGTTCTGCCATCCTGTCTTGAATATGCGTCTGTCTCACATACCACTCCTTGAGGAGGATTATCTCAACAGGATTCTTGCCTCGTTCACTAACCGGAACCTCTTGTTCCTTTTCGATGATTTGAGAAATTGTACCTTGAGCCTCAAGATACTCGATTACATGATCTCTGGCCTCGGAGACCTTCATTCCTTTGAGAGGCCCCGAGATTTCGGTCATCGCCCCATCAAGGTCGATCGCTTGGAATGGTTTCAGACCAAGTTCTCTGAATATTGCCACATCGTTCTGGTCACCAAACGAACAAACCATCAGCACACCACTGCCGAATTCCGATTTAACAGAAGGATGGGTTTGAATCTCAACATATGATTCTCGGCCTTCAACAGGAACAGGTAGATTGATTCTCTTACCGACCAAATGGCTGTACCTCTCATCTTCTGGATGCACAACTACAATTCCACATGCACATATCAACTCAGGTCTAGTAGTGGAGATTACCACCTCTTCACCATCCTCAGTCTTCCAAATGACATCAACCAATCTAGTCATACGATTCAATCGTTCGACCTCAGCGTCAGCAATGGTGGTTTTTTCAACTGGATCGTAGATATTTGGACGCAAATCTTCAATGATTTCTCCTCGCTTAAACAGGTCGACAAAGATCGCTTGAGTAACGGCTCTGTAATCATCTGCATCGGTAAGATACTCTTTGGCAAAATCACAAGACAATCCCACTCTAGCTGCAGTATTACGCATGGCTTGAGTAAAATCTTCGATGGTTTCTCTGCACAATTCTATGAAATCCCCACGCTCCCAAGTGCGCATTTTCCGACCATGCTTCTTCTCGACAGTAAATTCAATGTTGATTCCATTGCGGTCCACTCCCCATGGGAAATAGACTTCCTTGCCAAGTAAACGCTGGGAGCGGGCAATAACATCAATCATTGAATATTGAGCGACAGCGCCGATATGCCAAGTACCACTTGGATATGGAGGAGGGGTGTCGATTACGAATACCTCACGGCTGCTATCAGGTTTGAAACCGTAACGAGTATCATATCCTTCAGAGTAGTGTTCTTCCTGTATTCTCTTCTCAAGATCAACTGACCATCTTTTCTCTTTCAGGCGGGGTTCAGGCATTCTGCTCACTCCCGGGCCCCAGTCCAGTCAACGGAGTGGGTCCGACCCGGTGCTCAAGAGGGATGGCTATGAACCCGCCGATAGCACATAGTGCAACAAAGAAGGCGTAAAGGATGAACTGACATCCTCATGTGTTTAAGTCAAGGCGCTTGACGCAGAGGCGGGCTTGACCATGTCTGAGGGCGCTGGAGATGAGGCCGCTGAGAAGAAGGCGGACAGGCTCAGTGCCAAAGAACGGCTGCAAAACATACTGCGGCACAGCCGTGAACGGGCGGGTGCTGTTGGAAACAAAATGGCAGGGAGTGTCAAGGGTTTCGATCCTAAGGCCGCAGGTAAGGCAGTACTCTCCGCACCTGATGCACTGAAGAGAGAATATCGCCGCAGAGGGACTTCGGGAGTTATTACCAAATTTCCAGCCTTCACGGTTGCAGTCTTCCTATTTGCCACGCTATTCTTCGTCTACCATAGTGGTTTTATGGATATCAACGAGAGCGATCCGATGCCATGGCAAGTCAAAGAAGGCCCTAGTCTGAATGTCAATGGTAGTTTAGACGTCTATCTGCCTGAAGGTGACCCTGTTGCAGCAGCAATCAAGGAAGTTCAGGAAGACTGGTCTACTAATGTGATGATCATCTATGTGGAATTAAAGGGTTCTTCGAACAATATTACTGACAGAGCCATTATGTTGGAGATGGACCGTTTAGAGAAGACGGTCAACTACCGATTATCAGACCCATCTGATGATGTTGATTACATCCTCTCCCTCTCTACTGTTGTCAAAGAAACTAATTCAAGCGCCCCGCGAGTAATGAAAGCCTTCATTGAAGAGGCTGGAGAACTTGGCTGTCAGAGCCAAGATCAGGATTGTTTCACCAGAGATAGTGCTGCAACTCTTTCCGAACAAGTCGATGATTGGGAATGGTTGCTGGGCGAATACAGTATCCCCAACCAAGATAGAATAAATCAAATCGTTGATCAAATGTATGATTGTTACGAAGATTCTGATGGCAAGGAAAAATGTGAGCCAACTCCTGGTCTCAACAAACTAGCGCGCAACACGGATGATGACCCTAATCTCGACAGAGCAGTGATTATCGTTGCCGTAAACGAAAGTCAACCAACCAACGTTTTGATCGAGAAATACCGAGCAATCATCAACGAATTAGCCAATGAAGAGAGACCTTGTGACCCAGATGACCCAGGAGGTAGACAGTGTACATGGAAAGACAGAGGGCTACAAATGTCCTTGACCGGACCTGTTCCTATTACCAATGCAGTTACTGAGTTCTCTTTCAAATTATTTTGGCAAATCTTTCCCATCGCTTGCCTATTGGTTTCGTTAGGACTTTTTGTTTTCCACTCCGACCTACTTCAGACGGGATCAATACGACCACTTCAAGGATTCAAGGTCATTGTAATTGCAGGCCTACCTACACTATGTGCGGTATTTTGGACTCTAGGCATGATTGGTTGGTTAGGTTATGAGGTTTCGATGACGGTGATTATCGTAGGTCCGATTCTTCTCGCACTTGGAGTTTCATATGGGTTACACATTACAAATCGATACGCGGAAGAGAGTGGGGACCGTCACGAAAAAATGCGTATAGCTTTCTCATCCACAGGCAAAGCGGTTTTCCTTTCTGCAGTTACTACTGTTATTGGATTCATTTCACTGACCTTCACCCCTATGGCACCTATCGCAACAGTAGGTTGGGCTCTATCTGGAGGAATAGTCATAGTCTACATATTAACCATGGTCATGGTTCCAAATCTAACGATTTTGCTGGACCTCAAAAAGGCCAAACATCCGCCTCTAGCAGTATTCGATGCAGCAGTCAATGTGCCGATTAAGTGGAACATTCCTGTACTTGCCGTTTTCGTTGCACTAATCGCAGTTTCAGGGACATGGGGAATGGAGAATGTGGAGGAAAATATCGACCTCCTTGGAATGGCGCCAGAGGATGAGCCTTCAGTTCAAAAAATGAAACAATACAGTTCCGAATTCGAGGCGGGACAAATCGGTATGCTCTTGGTCGATGGATACATCAAAGGGGATTCCGATGACAATGTTGCTGAAAATGACGACCCATTCAAGAATCTGCAAGGCATAAACAACCTCTCAACAAAACTCAACCTCGTTGAGCATACAACTGCAGTGAGTATTGTTTTCTTGATGAAATCGGTGGGCGTATCGGTAAATATTTCGGGAACTGATCTTGCTGTTCCTTGTAATCTTCTACCTGAAGGAATCGATGACCTCTGTCTCTTGATTTTCGACAATGAATTCGATGATGATTTGACATTTTGGCGCTTACTTGAGGAAATTGATCGAAATCCAGCGCTGACCGAGAACAGCCAGAAAAGACAACAAATTTTCTTGCTGAACGTATTCTACAACAGCTTAACAGATGAAACTAGATATCTCTTCACAGAACCCACATATTCTCGTTCATTGGTCTATATTGACATGCCTTTCCTACCAGTTAAAGAAACTGCAACCTCTGTCAGTTCAATCAACGAACATGCCTCGATGACTTATGCTGAAGGAAATGTTCGAAGTGGTGAATTGACTGGTGTAGCCGCTGTTTCAATTGCGGTCAACAATCTAATCGTAGAATCTCAATGGTCATCCCTAGCCTTCGCAGTTATCCTCACACTCATTACTCTTGGAATTGTTTTCAAGGACCTTAGATTCGCTACTTGGACAACATTACCGGTTGTTTCAACTGTTGCACTACAATGGTTGGTAATGGCTCGAATGGATGTTTCACTCTCTTTGGTTACTGTAATGATCGGTTCAATTCTAGTAGGCGTTGGAGTCGATTTCTCCATACACATAGCCAACCGTATACGCGAATTAGGAGGAGGCATTGAGGCCATACGCACCTCTACTGTATCAACTGGAATGTCATTATTTGAAGCCGCAACTGTTACGACACTAGGAATGGTTACGGCATACCTAATTCCCATACCAGAAATCAAACCTTTCGTTACTGTTGTAATCATCTTGCTGTGGATTGCCGCAGCCAGTGCCTTGGTACTACTTCCTGCAATCTTCGTCACACTGCACAAGTATGGTCTTGGCACCTCTGGTGGGGCAGAAGCTATGATGCGTAAACTTGGGCTGAAAGGCGCTAGTGATTCCGAAAATGATGATGCCAGCATGGATGCTGTAATGTTATCTGGTCAAGGAAATGAAGACGCATGGTAAGACCGTTTGATTGATGGCCGGTCACCTCTTGGCCCTACCATGGTCAATCATTGGCTAATGAAGAGCGAGCCTGATGCCTACTCTTGGCAGCAACTATTGGAAGATGGACATACTCATTGGGACGGTGTGCGAAATTATCAGGCCAGAAATATCATGCGAGATGATATGAAGATTGGAGACAAAGTATTGTTTTACCATTCCAATTGCAAGCCACCACATGTTGCAGGAATTGCAAAAGTGTGCAAAGAGGGGTATCCTGATTTCACATCTTGGGACCCTGATTCCAAATATCATGATGAAAAATCCAATCCTGATAACCCACGTTGGTTCATGGTGGATATCGAGGTTGTACGTGAATTGAACATAGTGCCACTTCCTGAAATGAAAGAGAATCCCTTGTTAGAAGGCATGCCTTTGCTGGCAAAGGGACAGCGACTCTCTGTTCAACCCGTTAGTCCGGAGCACTTCAGAGAAGTCTGCAGGATGGGAGGATTGGAGGCCGATGAGCATGAGTGAACAACCGATTCCAGTATCACAGAGAGCTGCTCAAATCGAGTACGCAATCAGAGATGTTGTGGTTCCAGCAACCGCTTTAGAAGCACAAGGGCATAGTATTCTCAAACTGAACATTGGAGATCCGATTGCCTACCCTGGGCTACCTACTCCAAATCACATGGTAGAGGCTTTTCAGAATGCCTTGGGGCAAGGAAAGAATGGATATTCTCCCTCTTATGGGCTCGAAGAACTAAGACAAGCAATTGCTGAAGATGAAAGCCGTAAAGGCTGGCATTGTGATAAAAATTCAGTATACGTGTGCCACGGAGTCACCGAAGCATTACAGATAATCTTCGCAGCAACATTGGAGGCTGGAAACAAGATACTAGCGCCGGGACCTCACTATCCTCCGTACATGGCATATCCGCAAATGTACGGAGCAACTACCGTAGAGTATCGCCTCGATGCTGATGATGGTTGGAAAGTAGACCTCGAAGACATTGAAGCAAAGATGGATGATGATGTTAGATTACTCGTAATGATTAACCCAAACAACCCCACTGGTAATGTTGCTAGTTCCGAGGAAATAGATAAGGTGCTTGAAATCGCATCAAGATGGCCGAATTGCATGGTCATCGCTGACGAGATTTACGATGGTTTAGATTTCAGTGGCAGGCAAGTAAGTATTGCTAGTCGAAGTCAAAAGGTCCCAGTATTCACCCTGAATGGTGTCAGCAAAGTGTACTATGCACCTGGTTGGCGTATTGGCTACCTAGCCATTCATGATCCCTCTGATAGAATGGCCGATGTCAAAGATGGAATTGAAAGAATTCTACGCAGCAGATTATGCGCATCAACCCCCGCCCAGATGGGATATTTAGCAGGATTGACCGAAGATCGTTCATGGATGTCGAAGCATAGCGAAAAAGTGCAGGCTCAAAGGGACCTGTGTATTGAACGAATCGAGCAGATAGATGGACTTGAGGTTCAAGCACCAGGAGGGGCGTTCTACATGTTCGTTAGATTGACCGATGAAAAATGGGCTTTGGATGACAAGGCATTTGTCCTCGATCTTTTGCATGAGGAGCATGTATTGGTAGTGCATGGAAGCGGTTTCTCAAGTGAATTGGGCAAGGGGCACTTCCGTTTGGTCTATCTTGCTGATTTGGACATATTGAATACTGCCTTTGACAGAATTGAGGCATTTTTGAAGCGACATAGAATGTGATTTCTCCATAGTATGCGACCATGACTTTGATGTGGAGGCAGTATTTCGCGATGCCATGGACAGGCGCAAGCCAACATCGGCGGGGTATCGAACACTGCTGATGATTTTGCTGTCTACGTTGGCAGTTTTGACCTCACACGGAGTTTCAGCTCAAGATGGTGGGAATGAAACGGTTGTAGAAGACGATGGCAATGCAGAGGTTGTGGATGGCGGCGCGCTAAAATTTGAGCACCTGTATCCTCTTTTCCTGATGTTGATACTGGCATTTCTAGTTTGGCGATACATGGTTCCGAGCGCATTGTCATCACTGCAGGTAGCATTTGAAATCGATGATGGATTAATGGAAGTTCACAGATTAACAAAGAACAGGGTGGATGCTAGAGAGTTGTTGCGGCTTCCCAAAGTGGGTTTAGGCATATTGGCTTACATGATGGCTATTTCAGGGGTATTACTGTTAATTGCGGAACTGATTTTCAATCCCTCTACCTATCTAGAGATGAATGTCTTGGTTATGGCTGGGCTGATTCTCCTCCCTGTAATATTCTCCCCTCTAGTAACTTTAAATGCACAATTGGAGCAATTGCGTGGTAATTCAACAAAGAAGAAAAGCCCGTTATCTGCATTGATCAAGAGATTATTGACTCTATCAGCCCTAGTTGCCGCAACTGGAGCGGTCCTTTGGTACAGTATTCAATTGAATGGTATCATTACCCCATTGTGGTTCAGTTATGCACTGCTAGTATTCATGGGCCCAACGATTCTTGCTTACGGAAGAATCATGGGCGCTTCATGGAACATGCTAATGTTATCTAAAGCTCGAACCTTACTAAAGAAACAGACTCCTATCGACCCAGATCCCCCAACTCTGATGAAACAGGTTAGTGCAATTATCCTTTTGCTATTCTTGCTAACGATGCCCTTGGCTGCGATGAATGGTATCATTACAGTCCTATACGTAATGCTGGACGAGCCAGCAAATTCTGAAGACATACTCAATTACGGAGGTTTGCTTGGCCATTCCCTATACCAATGGGCCATACAAGATGGTGCTGTTCAAGAAGTTCTACGCCAATGGGTGGATGTCAAGGACATGGCAGGATTCCTTGCGGTTTACCTTTCTTTGAACGTAGCGATTGTTGGACTTGCGTTTATTTTTGAATTGACAGGAAACCTGTTCCTCGGAGGACAGACCTTTGGCGGCATTGGAGGGGTTTTGCTCGCCTCGCCAAGAGAGATTCGTTCAGAAGAGCCATCGCAAGCCAAATTGCTGTATTTCGCATTCGCCGGATTCAGCGGATATACAGTTATGCTGCTGATAATGATATGTTACAAAGAATTCAGTCACTTCATGCCATTCACAGGATGGATGAACGAACAAGGATTTGGTGAGGATATTATTCTGCAAGGGACCTGGCTCTTCATTGCAGTCGGTCAGGCTATCTTCTTACTTACTTGGATTCTAAGCATAGTCAGATTCACTCCGCTCAAGAGATTACGATTCGATTTGAATCCGGATGAAAGGAGAGAGGGAGCCATCAAGTCTGGGGGAGGTAGTCAATTGACAGACTACGTTGACAAAGCAGCTAATCGAGAGGATGTTGATGCGCTCAGAAGATTCCAAAGAGAGAAGGTAAAGGGCATAGATGAGTCGATTGTGCGATTAGAAAAATTACGTGCTTCAATGTTGGAACATGCCATTAGAGGACTTTGGCCGAAGGCCTTGGAAGAAGCGCGTAAAGTGCTTGCTGTTCTAGGTGGAGAGGATGATGAAGCTAGAATGATCATGGCCGTTGGACATATGGCCTGTAGACGATTGGATGCTGCGAGAGAAGCACTACACGGATTAGAACAAGAAGATGGCTATGACGAGCCTGAATTGATAGGTTTCCTACTAGAATGGATGGACCCGTGGAATGGAAAGGTATCAGAAGACGATATTTGGGATTGGGAGAATAATCCCTGTATAGACCATGTTAAATTCCTCAATGACCGGTTTAGAACATGGTCCGCTGATGTAGATGAAATGAATTCACATACTGACAATTTGACTGCCGTTGGAGACCTTGGTAGCATTGCAATGCTTAGAGCACAGAATCGTTCAGAAGAAGCGCTAGATATTGCTGTCGAGTTAATCAAGAGGGACCCTCTATTCCCAAGAGCGCGTATCGCAGCAGCCCTATGTCTACTAGATCTGAATGATTGGCATGGTGCCCGAGACATAACGGTGGAATTGTTGGAAAGTGACGCTCAAGATCCTAGAGTACACGCCTTGGCTCTGACCATGGGAATGCTCAACAAAGATATTGACGAAATGGAAGTGCGTTTGATCGATGGCGACCGCAATGAAGGTCGACGCTGGATTGAAGCATCACCTTGTAACCCAACTGCAGCGCTTCTCGTCAAAGGAGGTGTTGATGAAGCGATCAATGCGAATGTCTTCATCGCTGCATCAGAAGCGGTCAAGAATCGCATTACTCCCAGATACCGTGCCAGCAGACTCTGGGTGGCATTCAATTGGCTTGTATTGATGCCTACGTGGGCAGTCATTGGAATCTTCGCTGCAGAGGAAGTTGGCACCCAAGTGGGGATGGGGATTGGAATAAGCCTAGCTGCCTTGCATCTATTCAGTATCAGATTCCGAAGCAATGCTAGAAAAGAAATCAAATTCAGAGACCAAAAGGGTATGATTAGTTACGCTAGACGCCTGCGAAGGGGTGGAGCTAAATTGACTGAAGATAATATCCCTGTAGCAAATCACTTGCTGATGAATGGATTACTTGTTTCCGTCAATGGAAATGTATTCGACATCGGCTATCCTGCTTGGTTATTCGATCGCTTCGACATAGAAAAAGAAAAGGTAGTAAAAGGCCGCTTGAACAAAGTTGCAAAACGAATGCGCAAGGGTGAGAAACCACGCTATCAGCGATTAGGAAAAGGTTGGTGGGTGAAGCACGAAAGAGAACGTGGCAGAGACCTACCTGTTCTCGAAGAAATCATCGGCCCACCGGCGTATAGGGGTAGAAACCAACACATTGCTATGAAGAAAAACGGAGTTTCATCACTAGCTGGAAGCATGGGGAGATCAGGTAACCAACGCAGGCCTTTATCGCGTGATGAGATGAGAACTAGGAGCATCCCACATAACACACGAAGGTCTGAACGACAACCTGTTCAACGCAGACAACAACAGGGCGGTGGGAGTCTTTCAGACGGCGGAATGGACTTCAGGTGAATTGTGTGAAAAGTGGGGGGTCGTAAGCTCCCCTTCCATTGTCCCAACAGTACTGAACCTTGTTGAATTCACTCTTTAGGTTCCGTGCACGTTCTCTGACCTCAGCATCCTTACCTCCAGCAGCAGCCAAATGAATCATCTCAGCAACTTCATCCATCTGTGACTCCTTCATCCCAATACGAGTCAATTCAGGCGTACCTAATCGGATTCCGCTAGGATTGATTGCAGAAGTATCGCCTGGAAGCATATTCTTGTTCATGACGAGCCCACAGGACTCAGCCCTAAGACTGACATCTGCACCTCCTCCAAATTCCGTGACATCGACTAAAATGGTGTGACTTTCTGTAAATCCATGTCCTGAAGCCATGACTTGCATTCCTCGTGACCACAATCCTTCAGCAAGGGCTTTCGCATTCTTGATTGTCTGAACTGCATAATCCTGCTGAAACTCCAAAGCCTCTGCTAGTGAAACACCCAAAGCGGCAACTTTGTGAAGATGGTGATTTGAATGTACCCCGGGGAAAACTGCACTTCTAATGGCCCTATGTAGCATCTTATCGTTAGCGAGACGGCGATCTTCATTCGCCAGAATGAGTCCATGCTGTGGGCCAGGAAAAGTCTTGTGAGTAGAAGCACATACCAAATCAACTCCATCTCCAAGTGGATCTTGGAAACACCCCCCTGCAATCAGTCCCAGAACATGAGCTGCGTCGTACATGATAGTTGCATCCACCTCTCTAGCAGCCTCAACAATTTCAGAGACATTGGAAGGGAACAGGTATACAGATTGTCCGATATAACAGACATCGGGATTTTCCCGTCTAATCATTTCAATAGCCAGTTCAGTATCTACCGACATGGTTTCTGGAATTGAGGGATAAGTCATAGTATTGAGACCACGTAAACCTGCAGCACCAAATCTCTGAGTTGAGATATGAGCACCTGCAGCGAGTTCAGGTGCCATCATCACCTCACCGGGCTGTGCGATGGCGAATAAAGCAGAGATATTTGCCGAAGTCCCAGATATCGGACGAACGTCTGCAAAGGGAGCAGAGAACAGACGTTTTGCCAACGACTCTACATGTTCCTCTATGGGATCATAATCCGCATTTCCTTCGTAGTATCTAGCACCGGGCAATCCCTCAGCATATCGATTATGAAGATCTGTTGCGAACATTTCAGCAGCCAATGGGCTGACTAAATTCTCGCTGGCAATCAAAGGAATACTACTAGCGAATCTTTGATGGTGCCTTTTTACTTGAGAATGCAACCAATTGACTGATTCAGCAGGTTCAGCATCATTGGAAGGTGATGCGAATGGTTCTGGGAAGGAATTGTCTTCCATGATTGATGCCTGTTTTGCCGGTGTATGAGCATAGTGGTGCGGCCAGCAGAAAGTAAGAAGGGTCTTATGCAAGACTTGGCCAGTCTGATTCATGCCTATCGTTGACTCACCAGATTCTCGCGTGGATGCGGAAATGAGTCGGGTTCTCAAAGAGCGATTTCTATGTTCACAAGGCCTTGTTCTCGATAGTGAACTAGACAATCATCCGCATATGATTATTGCAGTACAACATCTTCTAAACTGGTTTAGCAATTTGGAAGAGCTCGCTCAACAGCCGCTCGGTAGAAGGCTAGCACACGCATCAGCAGACCATGAAACTTGGAGACAAATGCGACGTCAACCGGGAGTCCCAAAGGGCTTGTTCAGCAAGCGAAAAAGAATACCTTGGTTGCAAGCTGACTGGACAATTCGCGGCATTGGAAAACTGTCAGAATTAGACGGTGAAAAACTTCAGGTGGATGACCAAGTTCAGAGTGCCATAGCAGGTGGACAAGCTGCAGGGGCTTGGGAAGTCCTACAAGGGTCACGTTTTCGATTTCGTTGGGAGCAGCAGGATTCCTTGAGAACAAATATTGTTGTTGAACGCGACAATCGACCTGCCCATCCTCCAAGATCAACCCATTCTTCTTGGAGTAATGTTCCTGAGCAGGCAGAATCTAGGTTTGCAAATGTAGAGATGAATAAATCTGGTTGGGAGATTGATGGCCTGCGAAGTTTCTTGCTTGGAAGAGACCTCCTATTACGGTTGGAGACAGAAATGATTCCACATATCACAGTGCATTTTGATGATGGCCTGTATCAATTTGAGGAACTAGATGAGGACATGTCAAGAATGTGGAATCTGATGGCCCGTTCTGAACAAAAAGCGTTCTATGAAGAAGGAGAACATATCATGGTCGCAGAATTAGAACATTGGCGCGGCATCATAAAGAGATTCTTCAGTAGAATGGGTCTTGGAGAGGTGGAATCAATCAGCGAACTCGATTCGCATGGAGGAATAGAAATACACTTCCAAAATCTGTTCCACCCCGCCCTGATGTGTGGCAGATTGATGGGCTGTTGGCAACGCGCTTACGGGCGCCACCCTCGATGTAAATGGAAATTGACAAATGGCATTCACATAGTTCAACTGCGCTCAAGGCACGAATTAGCATGAAACCCCGTCGAATTGTAAAAATACGTTGTACTGCAAGCAAATTCGTGGTGCCCATACACCCACAGGGTTTATTGATGGGACGGGACTCGGGGGAAACACTGTTTCATGACTACGTCATGATGGAGGAATGAAGATGAGCCTATCTCACAACCAGATGGCCTACGCGGCCATATTGTCAACAATGATGTTCGGAGCCATTTTCGTTGGTGTCAGCGGATATATGCAAAACGAGAACAGTTTTGAAAATCAAGGTCAAGATTCTCTTGATCCCGGTGATGAAGCGATTTCGAAATATGAAGACAATGATGGAGATGGATTAGCAGATTCCATGGAGTTGAGTACATATGGAACGGACCCCACGAAAAAAGATACAGATGGGGACGGGCTTGAAGATGGATGGGAATTAGCTCATGGATTGAATCCTCTAGATGATGGCGAAGGTGATGATGAAGATCCAGACAATGCCGAAACCACTCCAGATAGTGAGGCAGATGTTAGTGAAGGAGACCCGTGGCCTGACGTCGATGATGGGCCCCGTGGAGACCCTGATAAGGACGGATTGACAAATACTGAAGAGGCTGCACTAGGGACAGATCCACGCAAGCCGGATACTGATGACGACGGTCTGAATGATCGATGGGAAGCGAGCCACACCACCACAAAGAACTGGAATGGCGAGAATATTACAATGTTTGATCCACTAGATGGAAACTGGAACTGTTCGATGATTACCGATGATGCAACACGCCTTCAGGTTATCATTCCGCGTTTTGAAGACGTAGATGGTCGCGCTGAGAGTTTTGATGACATGCACGTCAACGGCTACGTTAGTTGTGATGCAATCGATGACACTGATTCAGATGGACTTCTGAATTACGAAGAGGAAAGATGGGGTACAAATCCAAATTCCCAGGATAGCGACGGAGATCTTCTTTCCGACACGGTTGAAGTAGGGTTCAACAAGAATGCAGATGGCAAGGTCAAACTGACCACGCATTGTGGAGATTCGTTATTGACTCCAATCTACAAATTACCTCCCTTCCATGCAGCTAGTGGTGAAGATGAGCTCTCATGGTTCCTGCAAGATATGGATGATGACGGCATGATGAATGGACCGAGTGATTGGGACACAGATGGAGATGGTATGCCGGATGGTTTCGAACACTGTTACGGAGATTTATCTGGACATCCTTTAGCAGGAGCGGGAGCTGACCCCGGCCACGTATTGAACCCAGCCAACAGTACAGATTCATACGGAGATTGGGACGAAGATGAATTGTCTAACCTGATGGAATACAAGGTTGCTGACACATTCGGTGCCGACAATTACACCAGCCCTTGGCTCAAAGATACAGATGGTGATGAAATGCCAGATGGTTGGGAAGCAGAGAATGGCCTGCACCCAAGGGATGGAAGCAACGCTGACGAAGATCCAGATCGAGATGGCTGGGATGCCGATGGTGATGGTGGAGTCTATTACGAGGAATTGGAAAATAGTGCAACCGTCAAGGTGATTCACTTTGAAATTGGAGACTATGTCAAAGCCAATGAAACAGTAATGACTGTCCAAATCACCCTTCCCGGTGGGATAACACAACAGGTTCCTTTGCCATCCCCTGTTAACGGATACGTATACGAGATGGGAGAAAATGTCACAATCAATCACCGCTTCACTTCCAGAACAAAATTGTTAATGACAGTGGTTGAAGAACATGAGCAATTCACTAACATCATGGAATACAATGCGAGAGATATGATCTATACCGGTGGTCGTTCAACCAATCCACTAGTCAGTGATACCGATGGTGATGGGTTATTAGATGGAATAGAAGTAATGGGTTGGGACATCTTAGTCGTTAACAAGGGAACCAATACTGTGCATGTAGTCAGCAATCCTGGCAAGTGGGACTCTGATGAAGATGGCCTGTCTGATTTCAGGGAGTTCTCAGAGATTTGTGAGCGCGGTGGCAATGCCACTAATCCAGATACTGATGGTGATGGACTTGGCGATTATGAAGAAGCCGTGAATGGCTTTGACTGGGAAGGTGAATCTTACTTCACCAGCCCTTGTACATTCGATACCGACAATGATGGACTGAACGATGAAGAAGAAGTGATTGAAGGAGAAGACACATACATCACCCATGCCAACAATTCGGACACTGATGACGACGGATTGAAAGATGGTTCTGAGACACTCTTTGTTCCTCGAGATTGGCAAGATAGAACGAATCCTCTGGTAAATGATACCGATGGAGACGGTATGTTGGATGGTTGGGAGATGCAGATTCTATCATTAGAGGACAATACCAATTCACATAGCCTTTGGGTGGTTGCAGAACCATGGCTGCCACCAAATTGTAACTCGATGTCACAATGTGGACTTGAAGCGGGTGGATACCTCTATCAGAACAAGAATATGGGATTCATTCTTGAAAAGAAATATGGAACTGAAGAGATGAACCTCTCTGGGTTCGCGATTCCCGACAATCCGAAATGTTCGTGTAAAGGTCGCTGGGCTCTTGACCCATCTGCGGGCAGTCTGAAGGACGATACCTTCGACATTGATAATGATACATTGTCCAACAGCGCTGAAGCACCTGACCGCTGGAATACTAACCCAATTGATGATGACTCTGACCATGACAACCTACCAGATGGATGGGAAGTCAAATACTCACAGATGGCTCTAGAAGAGGGATTGGTAGATAATTCCACACTCTCAGCCTATGGGGCAAGAGGCCTGATGGACCCTTCCCTAGCAGATAGTGACTTTGACGGCATAAATGATGGAGAAGAGGATGCTGATAACGATGGCTTGAATCGCACGGGACTGTATAATCGATATTGTCCTGATTGGGACAACCCTACTGGCTCTAATTGCCACATTGATCCGAATACACCTGATGGTGCAAAGTTCTACAACAACCTCGAGAATTATACCAATTTTGAGGAATTACAGAATGGTACCAACCCAATATCTAACGATACCGACGGGGACTCATGGGAAGATGGTCCCGAAGTCTATCATCAAGATCATGATGGTGATGGAATGGCAACTGGTTGGGAATACTACTTTGAATTCGATCCATTTGACCCAGTAGACAAATTGGCAGATTTCGATGGTGATGGTAAAAACAACTACTGTGAATATTACTGGAATACTAACCCGAATGATCGCACCAGTTTCCCAGGACAAGGACAGAGTTGTAACGACTTGGATTGATTCATTACAAGATAGTGTTCATATCACAACCAGCGTTCCATGTAGTAGTGAGGCGCATGCAGACTAGGAGCATTGGTTTGACGCTGGTTCTATTCGGCGCTCTTCTTTGCCCCACATTTTCTGCATCTAATACTGACGTCTACAATGCCTCTTCGCAAATGGCGATGAGTGATGCTGAACTACAGGAGTGGCTCCACATTGTTACTCCTGCGGGTAGTTTGTTTGAGGAGAATGTGTCGCTATCAGGATACACAACTGTCGCCCCACTATCGATGACTTGGCAAATGTTTGATTCGAGATCTGAAAAGACAATCATGGATTCCGGTGTTTTGGTAAATCATACACAAGGACAGTATACTTCATTCAGCAAGGTTGCAGAAGATAGTTGGAACTGGACTATCAAGATTGATACACGGGGTTCCACATCTTGTTTATGCATCGTGGAATTCCTAGCACTTGCAGAAGATGGCAGTAGTGCGCGCGCATTCACCACACTATTCACTCAGGAAAGCGATGGAAGCCTACCTCCTGTGGGAGTCGTGCACACTCCTACTGTCCATTCGGTTGATGATGAAATATTGGAGCTCAAAGGTTTGATCAGCGACGATGCAGGATACGAACTAGGATTGTTCCTAGAGGTGTACTTGTGCGTGCAGAATGATTGCCCTCTATGGCAAGATTGGAACAGTACTGGAACATTACCTGAGAGTGGTGCAATGAATGCCGTAGTAAATGAGTGGAATCAAGATGGAACCTTTTCTGCCACATTGAATATTTCTAATGCTGACACTGATGAATGGCAAGACGGAGTTTGGATTGGCTGCGTCATTCCCTACGACGCCGCAGTAAACAAAGGGCAACCCATGTGGTTCCGAGTCTCTATGAATAGGGATGCACCCATTGCATCGTTAATTGGTCCTTCATCTGCAAATGAAACTGAAGATGTTCTAATCGATGGAAGTGGTTCGATTGACTCTGGATGGGGATGGCAGCACTTGCAGTATGTCTGGACGATTACCCATGCTGGACAAACTCGCATACCACATGAATGGGAATGGCAGGAAGGAAGCATCTTGCAATTGGACACTAACTTAAGCGGCACATATGTAGTCCACCTAACAATAGTTGATATTGGTGGAAAAATGAACTCAACCAGCCATGTTGTAACCATACATAATCGCCAACCAATATTGGATATAAAACTCGATTCAGTCGTCCTTGAAGACGGTGAAGTGGTTCGACTGCCTGATAGAGAAACATGGTCATTCGACAGTAGTGGTTGCTTCGACGATGAATTATACACTACGGGACTAAGCAGAACATGGTATTTGGATGGTGAAGAACTTGGAACTACAGCCATCTTGACTCTTGACAAAGAACAGATCACCAAGATGCACAACCTGACATTTTTGTTAGTTGATGATGACGATAGTCAAGCCATGATAAGCATGAAATTAGTTCTAGCCGGATCTAGTTTTGACCCCCTGACTAAGCAAAATGATGACTCCTCTCCAATGTGGCTTCCACTCATTTTGGTCATCTCATTATTGTGTGCGGGTGCTTGGGTCATAAACAACCAAATCAATGGTAAAAAGAGTGAAGCGAAGTTAGAAGAAATACCGTCTTGGAAGGAACAGAAAGGTATCAAGAAGTCTGAGACCGATAGCGAGTGGTTTGACAACGCTTGAAGAACCCCGAGCGCTTCGGGCAACCATGTTCAGAGCAGAGGCGTTGACCGCTGAAGAGGGCCCTAGTATCTCTGATAGCGAGTATCGAAGCCGTCAACAAAGGCTCCTTGGAGGTCTTGAAGACAAAGATTTGCTACTAGTTGTAGGCAATCCAGAATCGGTTCGCAGCAATGACGTTCGATACCCATATCGAAATAGCAGCAATCTATTGTATCTATGTGGCTGGCATGAAGAACATAGTCTGCTGGCTTGTCGCAAAGTGGATGGAGAATGGTCAGTTGAATTGTTTGTCCAACCAAATGATGTTGTGAAAGAGATTTGGGAAGGGAGAAGACCAGGCTTGGATGGTGCCGAAACATCATGGCCAATTGACAAGGCACATAGCATAGAGAATCTCGATTCTGTTCTGGGCGAGATGCTTTCGTCTTGCACAAGAGTTCTCGTTAAAACAGGTCTCGACAAGAAGGTGGACAAACTAGTCATACAAGCCTTGGAAAGTAAGAGTAGAGCAAGACAATTGTTGGGTGAAGGGCCAATTTCTATCGAAGATCCAAGCGCTAGAATTGCCGAACTTAGACTTCGAAAATCACCAGCGGAAATTGAAATGATGAAGTATGCTTGCAAAGTCAGCGCGCAAGCACACATCGAAGCGATGGAGAAGGCGGGAGATGGTATCGGCGAATGGCAATTACAGGCAATAATAGAAGGATTCTTCCAATGGAATGGACAAACTTGGGCTTACCCCAGTATTGTCGGTTGTGGAGATAACGCAACAATCCTCCACTACCATGCAAACGACAAGGCTTGTCGAAAGGAGGAAGTGGTGTTGATCGACGCTGGTTCAGAATACTGTGGATATGCTGCTGATATTACTCGTTCATGGCCGATAGGTGGAAGATTCACTGAAGCCCAGAAAGAGATCTATCAGGTGGTCCTTGATGCCCAGAAGGCAGCTATTGATGCATGTATTGTAGGCGCACCATATGATGCGCCACATCATGCGGCTCGAAGGCATCTAGCTCAAGGACTGATAGACCTAGGGATTAGTGAACAAAGTCTGGATGATGCACTTTCAGCGGGAGGAGATCTCGGCAAATGGTACATGCATAATACTGGACATTGGATTGGCATGGATGTACACGATGTGGGAGTCTATCGACCAAATGGAGAGCCTAGACTTCTCGAAGAAGGAATGGTCCTAACTGTTGAGCCGGGATTGTATTTCGCTGCTTGGAGAGAGGATGTTGAAGTTCCAGAAAGGTGGGCAGGGATTGGAATACGAATCGAGGATGATGTTCTGGTCTCACCTAATGGCCCAGTTATTCTGAGTGCAGATTGTCCTAAAGAAATCGAAGAACTTGAAAGCATCATTGGAACGTCCAAATGAGGTGTTTGTTTGCAAGGATGGCAGGACATTCTAAGTCACCAGTCTAAATGGTCATTAGACAACGCGGCCGAATATCGATTGAGTAGTGAAGATGCTGCGATTTTGTATCGAGATGCTGAGTTCCATGCCTTGCGAAAGGCTGCCTTTCATCGACGTCAAAAAATGAATCCTGGGAATAAGGTCACATACTTGATTGACAGGAATATAAACTACACAAACATCTGCACAATCAACTGCCAATTCTGCTCGTTTTACAGGCCACCAGGTCATGATGAAACATATACTCAGAGCTTTGAGGAGATTAGTCAGCGTATCTCTGAACTCGAAGAAGTGGGGGGCGTCAGGATATTGATGCAAGGTGGCGTAAATCCAGAGTTACCTTTTGATTGGTATTGCAAATTGTTGAGCAACATCAAGAAAAAACACCCTAGTATCCTGTTGGACTGTTTCTCCCCCATCGAGATTGATGGCATTTCGCAGGTCTGTGGAATGACTACATTTGAGGTGCTGAAGGGGTTGCAAGAAGCAGGGCTTGATGGACTACCTGGAGGAGGTGCAGAAATGCTCGTGGATGAAGTTCGGATGAACGTATCTCCAAAGAAACACGGACACCGAGAGTGGATGAGAATCATGCAAGAAGCGCAGTCCTTGGGCCTGACTACCAGTGCAACCAATGTATTCGGGTTCGGCGAGAGTATAGAACAGAGAATTGAACATCTACAATTTGTCAGAGACTCTCAAGACCAATCTATTTCTCAGTGGAATAACGGTTTCACATCATTCATCGCGTGGCCTGTACAATTGGAAAACAATTCTTACGGCAAAAGAGATGCTGGTAGAAACAAGTTCCTACTGGGTGCTGGCTCGATCGAATATCTTCGACATGTCGCGGTCTCTAGATTGTTCTTAGACAACTTCCAACATATTCAGGCATCATGGCCTACAATGGGGTTGGAAGTTGCTCAAATGGCCCTATTTGGTGGCGCAGATGACATCGGTTCAACAATGATGGAGGAAAATGTAGTATCTGCATCAGGAACTAGCAAACTTGCAGCTAGCGAAGAGGAGTTGAAATGGGCAATCAAACGAGCCGGTATGATTCCTACAAGCAGAGATAGCCGCTATAGGACTCTAAATGTGGATGAGACAACAGAGCGTGAACTCCCGTGCCCTCCTCCTGTGATGACTTAATCATAAGTTGGAGACTTGGGATTTGCAGTTGTGAAAGTGTTGAGAGGTGGCTCAATCAAATGTCCTTGACATGCAGCATTGTGTACTGGATAGCAACTAAGGTCAAAGATGGACGGAGGCGGTTGCACAGGATGTTCAACTGAATTAGTTCCAATTGCCGCTCCAGTCTCATTGTAGTAAACTAACCAAATCGCTGCTATGATGTTTCGAGTCCCTCCGGTATCAGACTGCGGAACATATTCTTGGCCTTGGTAAAGACCTCGATACGAGAGGTTATTCTCTCCTTCCACCAACCACGAAGTAATGTCATACCTCCATTGCTTTACATCTTGGCCAGCACACCAACCAGCACGACCATAGGGCCAAGACCCAAACTGGTTAGCGATAACCCCCTGACCGATGAGGTTCTGACAACCTTGCGCTGTACCAGCAATCGCATGGTCTTCCATTGCAGTGAATCCGTTCATGCTGTAGTGATGCTCATGGTTACAAAATTCTGAACAATTTGCAGCATCAGAATTGAAGCCATGCCCTGTTATCGTCGCAATAATTTCAACCCTATCTGCACCCTCTGGAGTAGTGAACAAATGTTGGCGTTTGTGCTGACTCTGATTATTGTACTCGCCCTTGAATTGTCCACCAGAAAACGCGTATTCAGCAGCAAAGGGTAGATCATTCTCCCCCCAATTGGAAAGTAAAACTGTAATCACTACACCCATCTTGTTTGCACCACTGAACTTGAATCGCCTATCGCCTCCATCTTGCACCATCCAAAGGAATGGAGTAATGTCAGTCAACCATTGACCTTCTCTTCCATAGGTGGTAATATAGCGAACAAATTCCGTATTGCATACCGACGAATTATCAGCATCGCATATGTGTAGGTAGTGCAGATAATCCCACTCGTGGCAACCACCAGAGGAATGCCTCATCCTATTTTCTTCACATGCGTGATAGGCATATACTTCCATGGTGTCGAAAGCAGACATAGTCGCTGCATCTGGGAAACTACCATTAGAATAGGAATTGTACCCAGATTGCCAGCCACCATTGTGCCATTGTTCATCAAAAATCTCAACCTTGGTGATTCCAGGATCTGTGGTTCTAATGTAGTAATCATAGTCTGTATTCCAAGTATGTGGTTCCAAAGCAATGTGTTTGGGGTTGGTACAACAGGAGGCGCCTTGGCTCCAATCGTGCAGACTGCCAATTTCTCTAGACTGCTGAAATCTATCTATTCCGTAGTAGAAAGTTCCCCAGTTCTGAATTAATCCAGCAATTCCACCATTCAAGGAATTGGCTCGCTGATCGATGAAATGGATTCTCGGCATCCATTTCTCTTCTTCGGCTGTAGTAAGACGATTCTCTACATCGGCCTTGCGATTCACTACATCGTTATGGTATGTTGAATCGAATGAACCATAGAACAAATGCACATTATCCGGAAGTGCCCTAATCAATGTACCAGGGTTATATCCCCACGTTGCAGAATTACTGTTACCATTACTATCTGTATACTTGAAAAGGAAAAGATAGGTATCATTACCTGTCCACTCGTTTGCAAAGTTCCAATTGTTCCCAGAAAGAGTGGGAAATGAGAATGTAGAGACTATATCCATCCGGCCACTTCCATAAGGACCACTATTCCAAGCGACCGGCAATTGATTCACAGTACATCCATCTGCATCCGGAGTCCAACGAGAGGGCGTATCTGGACACTGATCAACATTCGAGAAGACTCCATCTCCATCCAAATCTGAACAACCCACCTCACTAACCGGATTACCCAAAGGTGTTCCCGGGCAAAGATCTTCATCGTCTAGAATACCATCAGAATCACTATCTCTTTGATTTCCTGCACAGCCGTTTTCATCAACATCAGTACGATTCATCTCAGTAAATGGGCAAAGATCCAATGGGTCCCCAGTAGCGTTGACATCATTCACACCATCTGCATCATCATCAAGATCTTCATCACTATCTCTACAGCCATCGGAGTCCCAATCGCTCTGTTCATCTCTAGTCCAAGAAACAGCCCCCTTGGCGCAAGAATCGGAAAGGTCGGCAAGGCCATCAGAATCATCGTCATCATCTTCATCGGCATCTCTACAACCATCTGAATCCCAATCTGAAGCAAAACCACTACTCCACTTGGTCGCACCTCGCGGACAAGAGTCTAACTCATCCAATACTCCATCGTCATCATCATCATCATCTTCATCTGAATCTCTACAACCATCTTCATCATGATCGAGTTCTATACTACTAGTCCAACCTGGTGAAGATGGACAACGGTCAACACCATCGTTAATCCCATCTCCATCATCATCCATATCTTCCCAGCCATCATGACATCCATCTGCATCGATATCTGTATCGGGTGAAGAGCTCCACCCATCCTCTTCTCCCCAGCCATCGGGGCAGGAATCGAATTCATCTTCGATTCCATCACCGTCCATGTCATCCGCATTTCCCAACACATTGAGCAAGAAAGAACGATTGTTCGAAACGGGATTCCATTCGCCACAAGTTGCTTCTAACATTCCAGTGATGCTTTCTTCGAGCACCCCAAAGGATACCTCAAAAGATCCTGTCACATCATTCAATTCTGCAGCCAATCGTAATGCTCCATCGAATAGAATCGCCTCAACAGAACAAAACTCCAAATTATCGTGCGAAATACTTCCATACATTGTGAAATCCTCACCCGGCTGAATCTCATACATCGATTGAATCAATATGACAGCAAGGTCTTCTTCGGGAGCAATTACTTCGATATTCAACATTGGAAGATATATCGAGTCATGTCCATCCACAGATATCCTTGGAATGAATGTCCAATTACCAGGTGTAGCAAATCCGAGATAAATCCGCATACTACCGTCATCATCTACCCTGAGAGTAAATTCTGGCGCATCCATAGATTGATGATTTCTTCTAGTATCTAACAACTCCATCGTAACCTCGAGACCTAATTGCCAACCGGAAATCTCTCCCTCAATGACAAGCGCTTCCTCAAGTTCAATAGAATAATTATCTGAATCGATACTAGCATTCAATTCGATAATCTCAACCTCTTCCTCCACTTCCTCCTCTTCTACAACCACCTCTTTGACCTCATCAGAACCAATACACCCGGCGAGGGGAACAAGAAGTAGAAGCACTACCAACACCAAAGCGGAGAGAGGGCGCATGCAACTGCGAGAATGAATGAGAAGATGAACCTCACGCTGCTACGGGACGAGACTCATCCTTCGGCATACTATCCTCTATTCTACCGTCATTGATATGCGGCGTCAAGACCTTGACCGGTTCCATTCCATGAGCAACCTTGAGAGGATGCACCCAATACAATGGGCCATGATTCTCTCTATCGATACGAATAATCATCTCCCAATGAACCGATAATAGAGTTCCATAATAGGTCCCTGGCCAATCCGGCTTAGGAGGTTGTAATTTCACCTTACCACCTTCGATTGGCAATTCCTGCATACCCCCCCATTCCATCATCCGCAAAGGTCGTAGAAACAAGCCACCCGGTGCATCAAATTCCATCAAAGGAGTGTCTTCTCCAAAACCACCACCATCTGACAGTCCCTGCTCCCAATAATGTGGAAGAGGGGTTGAGAAGCCGGGAGGTGGTTGTGCCTCTTCATCCTTGGATAAGATTTCCATCACAGTTTCACGTATAGGTGGCAAAGCCCCAACCTGCCACCATACCTTCAGGGAAGTCCAACCTTCGTGAGGATTTTCAAAGGTTATTTTACACTCTAGTTCTGCATCAGCCACAACAGGTCCAAGAAACAAAATGTCCGGAGAAGGAGTATCACTGCTTAGAAATTCTCGCTGACGCTTGAGATCCCTGACATTTGCGATTAACCGCATCACGTATGGAACTATCATCAAAGGCAAAATGATGACCACCATGAATGGATAATCCAACAAACCAAATCTAACACCTCCAAGTACTGCTTCAGGCAAAATCCCTGTAGCCATCAGCATAGGTTCCAAGGTTTGCATCAATAAGCCAGTTAGAAGAACGACAACGGCCATTATCAAGAACCATCTGGCGTACCGATGAATTGGATTAGGACTTAGATACCATCCCGTTCTTTGTCGTTCCACCACCAATGGCGCCTTTCTGGTTTCCATTCTGACCTTAGCTTCAGAATTGAATTCTTCCTTTCCATCCGGCCCCTCAATGCTCAATCGGCGTTCAATAAACCAACTATTGACCTCGCCAATTCTGAATCCTGGCAATTGTTGCTCTGCAATCAACTTAGCCTCTTCTTCATCTTCAGCCTCTCCCAATACCTGCTCTAATCTAATCGTAGGCAAGCGTTCAGGAATCATCAGAGAGGACTCAAAGGGAGGGTGTCTAACCTCACTGCGAGCAACCACCTTGTAATCGATAACTATCACCTTGTCTTCAACAATTCTACGCCGGCCTTGAGGGCAAGACCACGGAATTCCGGCACTTTACGCAGCAACGATAATCCAAGTGGAACCGGGCGTTCGATATCGCCTTCTTTGTTGATAAGCTGAATAACTTCAGGTTTTGAAAATATTTCGAAATGCTGATCCAATTCGTCATCATCGCATGATGTAACGAATAAATCACGCAAAGCACGCGCCCTATCCTGTTTCTTGCGCATTCCACGCAAGGGCTTGCAAACCTTCTTCAAATCCTTGGAAGATAATCTATCCCGATTTACGGCATTTACTAAATCATCAATAACCAAATCAATCGCCTCAAAACCAGGCCCTATTCCACCACCGGTCGTAGGCTTTGAGAGACCAGCTGCATCTCCGATCAACAAAGTTCTATCTCGCCACGGACGACGCAACAATCCGCATGGGATGGGACCACAAAAACGCGCACTTTCTCTGCAATCAGCAAACCTTTCTGCCCATCTTGACCTTTTCATCAAATGGTCCAATAACTGCTCACAACTACGTCCATCCAAGTCTTCTGCTCTTGACCAAACACCTATGCGATGCGTGTCACCATTTGGTATAGCCCAAGCAAACAGTCCGGGCGCCACATCAATTCCAGTGAACATATCCAACTTTCCTTGTTCACCAACATAGCCACTCACTTCGATTTGATATCCAACCATCATCTCCTTTGGGCGACCCATTCTCAAGGTGCGCCTCACCCAACTATGAGCCCCATCAGCACCGATGAGAAGTGAGGCTTTGACCTCTAACTCTTCATCCCCCCGCTTAACAGACAAAGTTACTCCATCTTCTTCAAACTCAAGAGATAATGGCCTACTATCCAACCATAGGACCGCTCCGTTTTGCATTGCTTGACGAACAACTCCCTCGTCGAACAACTTACGACAAACAACGTGAGTACGGACTACTTCTGGCCTGCCAATTCTAACTTCAATCCCCGAAGGGCTGTACATCCTCGCTCCGTGAACTTGTGTCAAAATCGTATCTTCTAGTCCTACTTTCAGCATGGCACCGGGATTCACTAATCCTGCACATTGGAACGGTTTTCCTACTTCGAGATGTTCTTCTAGCATTAGTACACTGAGTCCCTTTTCACGTAACCTACGGGCAGCATAACCGCCTACTGGACCAGCACCGACGATGACTACATCCCAGTGCTCCCGAACGTCTTCCACATCCGTTGGGCTTTCACCATCATTGAATATCATTGTGCTGAAGCGATACTGAAGGGAATCATTTCTTCTTGGGTGATCTCTTGCGAGAACGCTTTTCAAATCTGAACTTTACCTGCTTACGAGCATCCAGATACAATGTTGCCTTGAATGGTTTACCCTTGGCTGAGATAAAGTTCTCCAATGGGCCTACTTGGCCCTTTTCAATCAGTTCCTTTCCTTCGTCTCTGATTATCTCTCGGTCCTTGATAGTCCGAGGAACTTCGTATTCCTTGACCCCATCGTTCTGAACTTCAAAATGCGTAGGAGTCTCAACCACTTTCAGGCCCTTACCATCATCGATAAGAGGTGTTGAATCAACGTCGTATTCAGGTAATTCAGCAGCCGCAAATTCGAACGATGCAACTATTCTTTTCTTACCTCCACGACTGCGTTCTTCAAGGAAGAGGCAAGCACTGAACGGTGCTCCGCGCTTGGAAATAAAGTCATCAAATACCGGTGTCTTACTATTCTTGATCAAGATAATCAATTCATCATCTGACAACCTTCTGCGCCCCATGCCTCGTCGCCCGTGAGCAAGGCTACAATCTGTATTGCTGCAAGAAAAGTTTTCATCATCTGCAAAAATTGAACCATCTTCACAAATACTGCAAGCACACAATTCTACTGAATTGCCAGCGTTCAATTCTCGTTCTGGACGATCTTGAAAACTCAAAGTACCATCTTCAGCTATATTCACTCCAGTTGTATAAGTTTGAGCATCGGAACGACGTACAAATCCATGCAATTCATCGATACTGCCATCTCTCAGTATTCGCGAAATTGTATTTCGATCGAAATACCTGCCCATTGAGCGTTTCCAGAACACGGCTTTACAATCATCAGAACTACAAGCATATCTCTGGTCCAATTCAACTACTGGTGAGTTACAACTTGGACAATTACCTACCGGCTCTTCAGAAGCGAATAATTCCTCCTTGGTGAATGAACTAAATCGCTCCACTAACTGTCCAACTTTGGACTCGACCTCTTGCATGTACGATTCGCTTCCCTCATCACCTTCCTCTACTCTACGCAACTGAGATTCCATTTCCCCAGTCAATTCAGGTGAGGCAATCCAATCCACTGGTATTCGACGCAGAACATCAACCAGACGAATGCCCTCTGGAGTTGCCCTCAATGAGCCACCTTTGAGACGCTGAGCCAATCCCTTGGCAATTAGTTTCTCAATTGTCTCTGCACGTGTCGCTGGAGTGCCCAGACCCTTTCCCTTCAAAGCCTCCTTCAATTCATCATCGTCAACATCACGTCCAGCATTTTCCATGCGCGACAATAATCCCGCGTCCTTAAGGCGCGTCTTGGGCTTGGTCATACCTGATTCAGCCATGACTGAATCAACATTGCTCATCGCTTGAGGCGCCACTTCTCCCCATCCATCGGGCATCTTGTTTGACTTGGTAATGACCTGCCTCCAACCTTCTTCCAATAGCATGTTGGCTTCTGCCATCAATGCACCATCACCAAGACTGGCCTTACGCTTCTCATCTTGCCATTTAGCATTAGGATGAAAAGAAGCAAGGAACCTGGAAACTATCAATTCGTAAACCTGCATAGTTCTTCCAGAAACTTCTGATGGAGGAACTTTTCCTGTAGGAATAATTGCATGGTGATCTGAGACCTTTGCATCCTGTAAATTTCGCTCTACATGCTCCAAAGTACCATTCTCAAGCCTCTTGGCGTGTTCAGACCATCTTGCTTGAGACTGTAACTTGATAATGATCTCATCTACATCTTTTTTCATATCTTGAGGCAAGTGCTGTGATTCGGTTCTTGGGTAAGTCGTCAACTTGAACCGCTCATACAATTGCTGAGCGTGGTCGAGAGTTTCTCTAGCAGACATATTCCATAATTGATTGGCGACCTTCTGTAGAGTAGTTAAGTCAAAATTCAAAGGAGACTTCTCTACTCTCTCTTTCTTCGTCATGAATACCTCGATTTCACCTTTCTTCAACTCCGCAGATAGGCTCTCCAATTCATCCTCTTCTACGATGTGAGTACGAGGTATCTCGCCTTTTCCATTCCTTCTCCATTTTGCAGCCCAGACTGCATCATTCTGGCTCAAACCAACTTCCAATTCCCAATACGGTGATGGTTCATGAGATAGCACTTCCAACTCCTTATCAACCAGCATCGCCAAAGTTGGCGTCTGAACGCGACCAAGACTAATCGAGCCTTTCTGTCCACGGCTTCTTAATCGTAGAGTGGCTGCTCTTGAGCCATTCATCCCAATCAACCAATCCGCTTCTGCTCTACTGCGCGCTGCATCTGCTAAACTATCGTACTGTTCAGCAGGCGCACGTTCATCCCATGCTTTGCGTATTGCTGAATCTGTCATAGAACGCATCCACATCCTTGACACTGGCAGACTGCTTTCCGAATGCTCTTGGATTCTACGGAATATCAATTCCCCTTCTCTTGCTGCGTCACAAGCATTGACCAATTCTGTTGCATCGCTTCTATTTATCAGGGAAACAACCGCCTTGAGATGTTCTGCATCGTTCCTCTTCCCCTTTGGCTTGGTCTTGAATTGTTCAGGAATAATTGGTAAGTGATCCATCTTCCATGTCTTGAATGATTTGTCATAAGATTCAGGTTCCATCAATTCCAACAAATGCCCTACCGCCCAGGTCACCAATACACCATTTCCTTCAATGTGTGATGGATGATTACCGCTGGCTCCGAGAACGCGAGCCAAATCTTGAGCGACACTTGGCTTCTCAGCGACAATTACGGCGACCATGATTTCCCCTCCCCGCCGCCACGCTACTTAATCCCTCACACGACGTGGAATTCTACAGGTACTATACTAGTACCTGAGGAAAAACGTACCTTGTCAATTACCCCGCGCCGTATTCTTCCGATGGTCTTCTTCATCCCAAGGTTCACTGGCAGCAGGACCTAAACAATCTCGACAACCGGGATATCCAGCTGCAAGGAAAGCAGATGAAAGTTCCAACATCTCATCAATCAATTCAGATATTTGTCCAATTACCCACACGGAACCGAGATTTGGTTCACTACCTGATAACCTACCAATCTCTTCACCATCTGATTTCATCAGAACATGAGTTTCATCATGAACTTCGATTTCGGGAAGATGCAACCTAGAAGGGATGTATTCTGCCACCAATCTAGGTAAATCCTCGCAGCGTTCAACAAATATTGGAGGAACCAACAACACTACTCCCTCATTTCGCAACAACCGTCTGGTGAATTCACCGAGAGAGGGGAGCATGGCCTGCCGATGAAGCGCAACGCTTGAAGGGTGGCGGCTGAGCGCCTCTTACGATGGGGGTGTTCTGGAATATACTCGCAAGGCCGGCTATCGCCTTGCAAGATTCTGAAAAGGCGCATTCCCGTGGTATGTTTGCACTAAAGATGGCACAAGCATTTCCTCCGATGAGACTACTGATGAAGTTGCTTTGGCGTCCCAAACAAACTCCGTGTGAATTCCTTGAATGGAATCTAGCAAACCCTCTGGGATTAGCAGCTGGGATGGATAAAAAAGCAGAGAATGTAATGGCTTGGGAAAGTCTTGGGTTTGGATTCATCGAAGTGGGAGGCTTTACTGCAACTGCTCAAAGTGGGAATCCAAAACCTCGAATGTTTCGAAACTCTACTCACAAGGCTCTAATCAATAGGATGGGCTTCAATAACCCAGGTTCAGCTGCTGCTGCATTTACATTATCGAAGACCATGTCAAAGCGCAAGAGTCGGAGAATGAAAGTACTTGCAAATCTAGGGCGCTCAAAGAATACCAGTAATGAAAATGCGCCTTCTGATTATTGTGAAAGTCTCCGTACCTTGTGGCCATATGTAGACGGATTTGTGATTAATGTCTCCTCTCCAAATACTCCCGGATTAAGAGAATTACAAGAGGGAAACGCGTTGCAAAATCTCTTGGATTCTTGTATTGAAGAAGAAAAACAATGTGGCTCTGGAAAACCAGTAATGGTCAAAATATCCCCTGATCTCAGTAATGAACAATTGGATATGGTAATCGATTGTGCTAGAAGTGCTGGTTGTGCAGGAATCATAGCAACCAATACTACCCTAGAGCGCCCTCAACCTATGAATCGTAAGTCTGAATCATTCGTACAGCAAGCAGGTGGGCTGTCTGGACAACCCCTGAAACAACGCTCAACAGAAATCATCTCACATATTCACAAACGCTGCCAGGGAAAATGGCCAATTATT
>CAXRJJ010000100.1:0-17817 GCA_964230945.1 Yoonia sp. | reverse complement strand
ATGCGAATCAAGCAGGGAGCAAACTACATCCTGATGGAATTGGGTCCTCGACGAGAGACATTCATTGAATATACCGTGGAATGCCCATTGAGAGGGTTCTACAGCGTAGGTCCTGTTGCCATACGTATCCAAGATACCTTTGGCATGTTCCACAAGGAAAAGGAATTGCACGTTTACGATGACTTCCTCGTATTCCCTAAGATGGAAGACCTGAAAGATGCCTTTGTCAAGAGCAAGGTGCCCAAGATTTTCACTGGTGCTGTCAACATTCGACAACCCGGCCCTGGTAGCGAGTTCTACAGCCTGCGTGAGTACTTCGATGGAGATTCATTCCGTGCAATCAACTGGAATGCATACGCACGAAGTGGCAAGTTAATGGTCAACGAGAGAGAAAGGGATGCTGTATCTGATATCATCCTCATCGTCGACAGCAGAGCGGTTGCTGAGACTGGACCAGTCAGTAGAAATGCCTTGGTGTACTCAACCAGAGCAGCTGCTTCGTTGGCGAGGTACTTCCTCTCACGAAGAGACTCTGTCGGGCTTATCGTCTACGGAGATGAGGTCGTTTCAGTAGACAGAGATACGGGTAAGAAACAGTTGTACGTAATTCTCACCAAACTAGCTGGCGCTATGGCTAGAGGGAACACTCCTCTGCAAGTGGTAGTGAATAGGATTCTACCTCACATCAACAAAGGTAGCCCAATCATCGTCATGTCCAATCTCGAAGAAGACCCAACCATCGTCAATGCGCTGAGAGACTTCCGAGCAAGAGATTTTGACGTTACTGTTCTTTCTCCATCGAGCCTTGAGTTTGAGTTTGATGCTAGACGCTTGGATAGAACTGGATTTGAGGTCATGAAAACTGAGAGGGATATACTGATCAGTGAATTACGAGGAATGGGAGTGAACATCATGGACTGGGAGCCAGACATGTTACTCTCAACAGCCTTGGCTGGAGCAAGAGGATTCTGAGGTGAAATAATGGCAGCAGCACCACCCCCTCCCCAAGCAGCGAGGCAAAGGACCGATACCTCACATCTCTACGATGGAAAGGTCGTTCGTTCGTCAGCACCCAGTAGAAAGAAGGCTGCAGGCAGCATGAAGGTTGGTTCAGAAGTTCCCGACGATGCAATTCCAGACGTACATATTCCAAGTTTCATCGAAGCCTTACTTGGTGGGCCAGTAGTCCCTCGACACAAGTTCCTGCCCGCAGACAGAATGGTTCAGACTCTGCAACTCGGAGCTTATGCTATGTTGATTTCACTTGGAGTAATAACATGGATTGTAACTCCACCCCAAGGAACTCTGTGGTTCTGGATATTCGGAAGCGTTGGCGGCGCTACCCTATTGCAATCCTTAGTCATCCTGAGCGCTACTGGAACTGGATTCTGGGGCACCATGTCCAGAGACCCAAGGTGGTTGCTAGCATCCTATTTCCTATTCATTCTCGCTGCAATGCGTTTCGCCTCAAGCAAGGTAGCACTTTCCAATGACTGGTTCGACCTACAACAGAATCCTTGGTTGGAAACTGTCCTCATCGTTCTCTATGCAGTACTGCTAGTCATGTACTTTGAACTGACCAATGGAGTCATCAGATTCAGCATGCTGGACACCAGCATCCGTACTAACGAAGTATATGTCATGAATGTCAAGCGAATCATCAGTAAGTACCATCGCAGTCTATTGATTAATCCGGCCATCGCAGGAGGTCTTGCAGCCGCAGTTCTTTCGATCAATACTTTGATTCCGGCTGTCGTAGGGTGGTTCTCTTCGGAAACTGCGATTAGAATGGAAGAAAGTGTCGAATTGATTTCTGTATACGGAGTTGCCATCGGTAGTCTGTTCGTCTTCCTTCTCGTAGGACTGATGTTTGCGGTTAATCTACCATTGAGACTACAGAAATGGCGAGAGAATCGAAACGAGTGATTAAGCCATTAAGTGGTGATCATTCGCTAATTCACTGATAACTCTGTTTAGGTCATCTTCATCGAGGAGATGATGAATTGCGTGTTTCTCTTCAACCGTCGCTATAGCATCAGACATCTCATGCTTCAATCCGCTACCAATCAATGAAACTAACGAAGCGACATCACTCTTCTCAACAGCAACTTCTGCTCCTTCGAGGATAGAATCGACTTCTAGTGAACGCGTACTCGGAACCAATAACGAAATATTTCCCTCCACCGCACTAAGTGCCCAAACCTTGACGGCTTCATCCTCGATTAATCTCATCAATTGATTGAGCAATATGGTGATTTCATTCGCTTTGGCCTCAATGTCATAATGCACAATTCCGGGGGTGCAGGAGATCGCACTGACTCTGCTTTCATCGATATTGATTTCTGGTCCAATCACTGTATATGGTCCATCATTGTTCAATGGACGAATCTGCAATGGAATACCAGTTCCTCGCAATGGTTCGATACATCCGGCATGCAAGACAACACCCCCTGCACGAGCCAAGGCCAAGGCCTCACCAGATCCAAGATACGAGATAGTGGCAGAATCTATTCCCCACCTAGGACTTACTGAAAGAACACCTGGAACATCTTTCCAAAGAATGACTGATTCCGCTTCAAGAATAGTAGCCAAAGCGGCTGCTGAAAGATCGCTTCCACCCCTATTGAGGACCCTTGTCTTTCCATTCTCTCCTAATCCGAACCAACCGCTGATTACAGGAATTGGACCTTCAATCAGTTGTTTATCTATGCGCTCAAGAGTCGATTCCAAATCAATAGAAGAGGAGGATTTTGAAATCGTGATACCCAGATCATCTGATTGAACAGGTATAATATCCAATCCCTTCAATCGTAACGCCTCACTTACCACGATGCAGGCTAAGCGTTCTCCACATGCCAAAACTTCGTGTCTAGCATCTTGATTCAATGGGTCTTGACAAAGGCGCAACATGTTCTCAGACAAGATTTCAATGACTTGTTTGAATTGTTCAGATGTTTCGCCAAACTCGACAGAAGGGGCGAAACGTGCATGTTGTTTACGCAAGTCGTTAACTAACCTACTCCATTGCAATGGCTCATTTACAGACCTAAGTAACCTGTCAGTTACTCCCCATAGTGCAGATACTACGATGATTGGCCTGCCAGGAATCGAAACTATGCGCTGATGTATTCGTTCGATGTCATTCGGAGTCCTCAAGCAGGAGCCTCCAAACTTGTGAACAACCCATTCATTCATCTTCTTCACCCCTAGACAGAATCATGTCAGAAATCACCAATCTGCAGATTGCCTCGACAACTGGGACTGCACGTGGAGCCAATACTGGATCATGCCTACCTCCCACCTGAAGTTCTTCTTGCACGCCACTCGAAATGTTGAGCGTCTTCTGAACTTTTGTTATGCTGCTAGGAGGTTTTAGAGTCAATGTAATCCTCAATGGTGCACCTGTCGCCATTCCTCCAAGCGCCCCATCACCATCGGTTGTCGGCCCCTGATTTCCCAGATACCACGGGCTATTGTGCTCACTACCAAGTGCCTTAGATGCAGCGATTCCACTTCCAAATTCGATCGCTCTTGCACCGGGAGTTGACATCAATGCATGCGCCAATACAGGTTCAAGTCCCTCAAACCATGGAGCTCCAAAGCCCAATGGTAATCCATTGATTACCAAACTGACTTGTGATCCTATAGAGTCGCCACTTCTTCTGATACGGATTACTTCAGCAAGCATTTCTTCAGCCACTTCAGGGTCACAACATCGAACTCTTTGAGACGATTCAGACAGAGGAATATCCTGCGGTTCCATATCCGTAGATATCGAACCAATGCTGGAAACATGCGCCTTGATTATTATTCCATGTTCATCTAGCAAGGGTTTGACAAGACTGGCTGCCGCAACTAGACCTGCTGTCAAACGAGCGCTATTGGCGCCTCCACCTCTAGGATCAGCAGCTCCTGAACTGTTGACCATTGCAGGCAAGTCTGCATGCCCAGGGCGCGGTTTGTCCGGAAGGAAAGAATAATCGCTGGCTCTAGCATCTTGATTTCGAATCAAAAGCAGAATAGGTCCGCCTGTTGAGCAGCCTTGGTATACGCCAGAAAGAATCTCACACTCATCAGTCTCTTTGCGAAGAGATGCGATTCCAGATCCAGGGCGCCTGCGTTGTAACTCTTCCATAAGGAACTCAATATCGATAGGAGTACCGGCTGGAACACCTTCGAGAAGCGCTCCAACCGCTGGGCCGTGACTCTCACCAAACAGGGTTGTTCGCAACCTCTGACCAAGGGTCATCGACATCATAATCGGCTCTTGCGTGAAGGCGCAGGGATTCAAGGCTTCTCTCAGACAACCTCGTTGGTCTGAAGCGATTTAGCATTGAGTACTTTGGTTTCAATGACTTCTACATCCTTTTGTCTGGATGTGTACCACATCTTCAAACGCTCAAAAGTTGGTTTGGAAACCGCAGGAGAAAACACTACAATTGCCGGTCCTGAACCAGTTATCCCTGAAGCCCTAGCACCATTGACGAATGCATCATTGGTCAACCTGCGGCCAATCATATCATTCAGAACTGAAACCATCGAACGGCCGTTCCAAGTCACAGCAACAAGCTCATTCCCTTCTTCAAGCGCCGACAATGCCTGTTGGAATCCTTGTTGATGCCAAGCAAATGTCTCATAATCTGGAATTTCTTTTCGCTCACCTCTGACTAGAATTAGAATGTCCCAATCATCGGCTTGTGGACCTGCTCCTTCTAGGATTATCCCTTCCGCTGCTGGTAGATTTGGATCAACCAATTTCCACCCACCTTCAGCAGCAGCCCAAGCATCATCAACACTACCAGTCAGCGAAACACCCGCCGCCAATTGAGCCTTGGCGGCCATATCCACAATATCAGAATTCGCCAGTTCCTTGGAGGTTGCATCGGCTAAAGCCCGCAATGCAGCAACAGAAATCGCTGCAGATGATTTCAATCCCTGGCGCGGAGGTATGTTACTACTTACACTCCAATGCAACTCACCTTCTGGAAGATTGTGTCCTGCCCCCTTCCAGGCTGTTAAGACTTCATCCAACAAACCATCAGGGTCATTCAACTGTCGTCTAGCTGGTTGGTCCAAAAGGGCAACTGTTACCGGAAGATCGAGGGCGAGACTTGCACCATAGCCAAGTCCAGCGGCGTGCAGTAGGCTACAGGCACCATTTGCCTCGCCCTTGCCCAGCCTTGCCATAATTACCTCTCCTCGATATCTGCAGTAACCTTGTCACCTATATGTCGTGCCCCTCTATCAAGCCTTGACATTATTCGGTCTCCTACAATCGCTTCTGTAATTGCAATCGCTTTATCCCCCGAGGAGGACAAAAGTCTGACAGTCTCCGCCTGTTGTAGGAAAGTCTGATACTGATTATTATTTTCATCAACCCACCTCAATAAAATCAGAGGCCTAGTCTCAATCTTCAATCTACCAATCATCGCACCTCTAGTTGCTCCATCGGCAGAAAAAATTCTGACTTCATCTCCTGCCTTGAGTTCGCTGAGATATGCGGTCCTTCCATCGTTGAGAACGGTGTAAGCATGGAGACCACCAGCATTTACTCTGAAAGGGCGTTGTGGGACATATTGACTGTCTATGTTCTCTGCATGGACAAGCACCATAGAAGATGAACTAGAACCTACCATCAAACCTTCACCGGGATTGAGAAAAGAGACCATATCGACACATACTCGATCTCCGACTCCTGCTGATTCAATTCCGATAATCTGCACTTCAGATAGTTCCTCTTGTGCAGAAACATACCCTTCTGCAATCAACTCTTGATTTTCCAATCGCTGCGATTTTGCTATCAAGGCTGCTTCGATCATTTCTTCACGCGCTGGAACAACTACTGCGTCAACTCCAATCTGTAAAGCGTGCGCTGCACCTTGAACATCAACTGGCTTTTGAATCAAGGCAGCGATTTTGGTAGGGGTTCCTTGAGCCGAAGAAACCAGATTTTCCAAAGGAATCATCTTCCAATCAGGTAAATCCAACAGTAACCAATCAACCGAACCGATCAGTGAGCGGGCTTTGGTTTGCCCTTCATCGTCAATAATCTGAATACATACTAGATCTTCACTATCCCCTGTCAATACCCTATCGAACATTTCAGAGTCATAAGTTAGGGAGTTCTCTGAACGTAAATCCAACCAAACCTCCATTGTAAAAACCCCTATAGAACGTGCTTTACAGATTCTTCTAGGCTAGCGCCCTCATGTATCAATGCACGCAGTGCGCGAATACATTTTGCAGGTTCCAAATCTGCAAATATCTGCCTTCCCATGCACACACCTGCGCCCCCCACAGACAATGAATCCGCAACAATCTTGAGTACTGTGGCAAAATCTCCTGATGATTCTCCACCAGCAATCAATACTGGAATTGGAGCGGCTGAGACCATTTCTGCAAAAGCTTCCTTCGAACCAGGCCACGAAGTCTTCACTGCATCACATCCCAATTCCCATGCCAAACGCACAGCATGAGCAGCACCATTTGTTAGATCTCCATCAACCACAAGACCGGGACCGCGTGGATAGATCATCCCCAGCAAGGGAATCTGAAGGCGGTGACAATCCTCCGAAACTCTACCTAAACGCTCCAACATTCGGTACTCGTATTCATCCCCTAGATTCACCTGTACACTCACACCAGCAGCACCTCTAGAGACGGCCTCTTCTGCAGAGGCCACCAATACCTTGTCCGAGGAATGCCTTCCACCATGGATCGTTGAAGCAGAAAGATGCATCAAAAAAGGAGGACTTGAATCATTTGCACTAACAACGCCTTTGTGGGCGATAACTGCATCACAACCATTCTTTCTCAATGAAGACAGTAGGGCTGCCGTATCTTGTAATCCCTGAACCGGCCAAGACGATACTCCGTGGTCTATAGGAACCCATATTGCCTTACCATTGGGCATCAGATTTGAGACTCTGCGCGCACGCTCATCTGAACTGCCCATGCCATCGCTGTGGGGTTAATGTTTCAATACCTGTGGTTCAGACCTGTTCACTACCAACTAGCCATTTCATAATGATTGAAGTCGCCTTCTCTAAATGCTCTCCCAAAGTACTCTTTGAAATCCCAGTTAATTCTGACAATTCTCGCAGATTGATACTTCTTGGAACATCGAACCAACCCGATGAAACCGCTGCCTTGAGGGCCTGCCTCTGTTTATCAGTCAAGATATTGGCTAGACCCTTGTCATTCTCTCCCCCTGAAATCACTGCAATCCCATCTGGAGGCAGTACCTCCTTCGCTAATTTGACAAAGGTTGAGACTCCGGAAGGAAGTCCTCTAACATTGATCACCATTCCATCATTACCCAGTCTATAGGGAGGAAGGACAGTGATGTCATCCATCATAATTGCGCCTGTGGATAATTCGTGAGTATTACTCAAGACCATGTATCCCTCACCTCCTGTCTCTGGAGCTTCAAATGGTGGCAAGGGCCCTTCTATCGAAAGAAAATCTACCTCTGCCAAATCTTCAATACCCTTTTCTGGAAGAAATTTCACCTTGACCAATTGTCGTACTCCACTACTGGACACATCTAGGTGTCCCAATACCTCCATGCTGCTACAGACCTTGCACAAACTACCAAATTCACTACTTTCGAGGTTCTCTGAAGACCACGTCAACCTAACCTCGCGCATGAATCCTGAGAAGAGGGAATAGGTCTTGATGCTACCGATTGTGTTCTAAAACTGCAACCAAATGACTGAAGAACCAATCAAAACTCGCAGAAATGAGACCCATGGCATTGCTTGAAATTGAAGGATTGAAGCGTTTCTTTGGAGAGGGAGAGGCCGAGGTCAAGGCCTTGGATGGTATCGACCTCGTGATTGAAGAAGGTGAGATAATCGCCCTATTGGGACCTTCTGGTTCTGGTAAGACCACGTTGTTGAACCTCATTGCAGCTCTAGATACTCCTACTGAAGGAAGTTACCGCTTCAATGATGAGATGGTACCTTCAAACAAAGTGGAAGAGATGACCGCTTTTCGGCGAAACAATATCGGATATATTTTCCAATTCTTCAATCTCTTGGCGGACCTTACCGCTTTAGAAAACGTGCTTCTAGTGCAGGAGCTTGCGGGAAATAGGGACAAAGAATTCGCCTTGAAACAACTCGAAGATGTTGGATTGAAAGGTCTTGATGACAGATTTCCAGCACAGATGAGTGGTGGTCAACGCCAAAGAGTTGCAATTGCTAGATCGATGGCTAAACGCCCTCGGATGATTCTTGGAGATGAATTAACAGGAAACCTCGATTCTGAAACTACTGTACAAGTGATGAACGCTCTAATCGACAATTGTCGCCGAGATGAGATTACCACTATATTCGTCACGCATGACGAATCATTGACTAGATTCGCGACCAGAGTCATCAGGTTGGATAGCGGAAAAATTGTCTCAGATGAACCGGGAGAGATGGCGGGATTGAAAGGACAGGCGAAGAACGCTGTTCGTGATCTAGCCAAAGGTGGAAAGAAATTGGTTGAATCCATTAAAGACATGGCCAACGATATCATTGGGTGAGTAAGTGAACGGCCTATTGATCGTAAGGTTGCGACGCAGTTTACTGCGGAACAAAGTACGAGTATTCACAGTCATTCTATTGATTACTCTCAGCGTATATCTCGGGGTGACAATGAGCGAATTCAACCGAAACATGAATTCCGTATACGATGACTTCTATGAAGAAACCAATCTTGCAGATCTATTGGTAACCGATTCAGAAATGCCTGAACAAAGATTCACTGAATTGTGTTTAAATCACTCAGATTGGAAATGCGAAGCAAGACTTACTCTCGACGGGCAGACTAGATTGGTCAACGATACTGGCGAACACTGGATTAGGTCAACTTGGCATGGAATGACAGAAAATCAGGTCTCTACCCTCTACGAGGTAGAAGGGAAGATGGCACCAGGCTTGGGCGAAGTTGTATTGGATGCGCATGTTGCCAATGCACATTCGATGAAGGTCGGAGATATTTTAGAACTCGGAGCCGGTCAAGGAATGCACAACTTCACCATAGTAGGAATTGCCTACAATCCTCACCACCTTTGGTATATGCCTGAAGGAAATCTATTCCCTGATAATGCAAATTTCGTTGTAGCCTACTTCTCTGCCGATGAATTGGCAAGAATCGCTGGCTTTGAAGTGGGCACTATGAACAGCCTGCACATCGACCTACCAGGAACTCCAGATTTCGACATCGCTTCGACAACCGAAATCAATGAAGGAAAAGAACTGGATGAAGTTAGGGAAGGGCTGCTATCGGATATGCGGGATTCTGGATTACAAGGAGACGTAGTTGACAGAAGCGGTATGAAGAGTCCTGAAATGCTGCGTATAGATCTAGAAGGTTCACAGAAAATGACTCCTTTCGTTTTGGTCATCCTGTTGCTCATCAGCGGTCTGGTAATAGCCATTTCAATCGACCGTCTGGTCAAGAGTCAGGCTAGAGAAATAGCCGTACTGCGCACAGTAGGTACACCAGGGAATGAGATACGTAATGTGTACATGCTAATTCCATTGGTGTTAGGAATACCCGGTATTATTCTAGGAATATTGCTAGGGATTTCACCTTTCGGAACCAAAGCCTTCACAGAATTCTATTTCTCATTCTTCGATATGCCTGTCGTCAAGGTTCATCACTATCTGGACATATTATTGATGATTGGATTGGGCTCCATGGCCTTGATTTTCCTATTTGGTATCAGACCCGCATTCAAGGCCGCCAAGATGCAACCTATGGACGTCTTTGGACAATCAAGTGAAAAGGCTCCGAACAAGTACTTGCACAAAGTAACTCAGAAGTTACCTCCCGGAATTGGCTTGGCTTTGCGCTCAACATTTCGTAAACCGGCAAGACTGATCGTGACCCTAGTCGCCCTATCTCTATCCATGGTTATTCTTGGAGGGATGATGATGATGATGGCCGTATTCACTGAGGTCTTTGAAGAAAACATGGATTCTCAAGTTAATTGGCAGGCTCAAGCAATGTTCTGGCCTGAACAAGTGGAAGATGTTGAGAGTTGGGCAGAGAACAATAGCAGTTCGTTTGAATCAGTCATTATCACAGAAGCAAGTCCTATCAATGACGACAAATCATTCGCATTGTATGGATTTGAGCGAATAGCGACCGATGATTCCGACATGCCAATGCATCGTCTGAATCTAGTTAATGGGGACCTACCCCAATCTGGCAAAGCAATACCAGAAGCGCTGATCGATGAAGGAATGTCAATACTGCTCGACTGGCAAATCGGTGACACCATTGAAATCGAATACAATTCCAGTAGCGTACAAGTCAAAGTGAGCGGGATTGTTCAAGAAATCGAGCGAATGATGGTTTTGCATCGAAGCGATCTCGAGAATGTTGTTGGCTACAAAGCAAATAGCGTGCGTATGATCTTTTCAAATGGTCAAGGTATCGATGATACCCTGAGAGAAGTTTCGATCATGACACTAGAGAAAAAGACACTGATCGAAGGATTCAACGCAGTATTAGAACAGCAACAAGGAGCAATGCAAGTAATGTATGGAGTTGGTGCAATTTTGGCCATCGCAGTATTGTTCAACACTTTGCTGATGAACTTGGCAGAAAGAGACACAGAATTGGCTACTCTGAGAGTTCTTGGCGCAAGTCGGATGCGATTAGCGACAATATTGACTGTTGAGCATGCATTTATCGGACTTATCGGTGGAATTGCCGGTGCTTTGGCAAGTATAGCAATGATGCAAGGTCTAACTTCAATGATGACTACTTGGGAATTCTATATACCGATGCATGTCGACTTTATTTCCGCACTAATGGTTATCGGTTTCGTTCTCTTTGCAGCCCTATTGACCACGCCTATTGGAATCTGGAGAATAGGAAAAATGAACCTTCTCGAGGTAGTTGCAAGACACGAACGCTAAACTGCTTCAACACTTAATCTGAAGAGCATTTTTGCAGGTAGGTATTACTAGGACTGACTCCCGTAGGGAGTCTATGCCATGGGCCGACTGGACATTGCTGGGTGTTCTCGGCGGAGGATTTGTCTACGGTGTGGCAACGCTAATCATCAGAGAAAGGTCTCTTCCCTTCATTATTCAACAACGGGAAAGCGCAATGGATTACACCCTGCGTGAAGATGAATTAGAAGAGAGTGAAGAACTCTCCTTTGAAGATGCTCGCAAGGAATTCGAAAAACGACTCTCAGGCCTGATGGATCAAAGGCACGAGCGCCTGGAAAAAGTGAAGCAACTCGCTGCTGAAGAGCGTATGAATGCCGAAAGGGAAGAAGCGCAAAGAAAGCGAGAAGAGGAAGAGAGGCTGAAAGACGCTTTGGCTCATGAAGAAATGCAACGACAGCGTAAGCAGATTGAGTACGAAGCCGAAAGGGCTCGAGAAAGAGCTGAATTAGCGGCATTCCAAGAACGCATGGAAAGGCAGCGCAAAGAAGAGGAAGAACGACTGAAGCAACTCGAGGAAGAAGAACGTCGCGCCGCTATAGAGCAAGAACTTGCAAGACAGCAACAGATGGAAGCAATGGAGGCTCAAAGGCAGATGGAGATAGATTTCCAAAGCCATTCTGAAGTTGAAGCAGTTGATGTCGATGAGAAGACAAAGAAAGACCTTGAAGACCGTTTGAACAGGGAAGGAGCGCAAACAGGAGAAGTACAGATATCTTTGATGTGGAATGATAGGAATGATTTGGATCTACATGTTTTGTGCCCTAGTGGTGAGCGAATACATGGTGGAAACAAATTGTCGAAGTGCGGAGGAGAACTCGATGTGGACATGAATGTCCGCGCTGAGTCTAAGCGCCCAGTGGAAAATGTGTTCTGGGAAGAAAATGCTCCAGCAGGAGAATACAAGGCATTCATCCATTTCTACAAGCATCACAAGAAAAGGCGTACTAGAACCTCAACAACATACAAACTAGTGGTTAATGCTGGTGGAGAAATCAAGGAGTATAGCGATAGCATAACCTTTGGAGAACCAATCAAATTAGTTGCTCAATTCGTAATGCCTGAAATGAATCAGAGAGCTGGATACAAAGAAGCAATGCAGGAAATTGCTGATATTGTTAGAAGCCAGATGGCCGCAGCATCTACTATTGAAGAATACGAAGCGATTTCCTTGGAAGAACTATCAGAAGAATTGGCAGAGGAATTCGGAGAGCAGATTTCTAGAAATATAGAACAACTGAAAGAAGACAATGCTCAACAAGAACGCGAACAAAGATTCGAAGAGACAAAGCGAATTATCTTGATTTCGACCGACTCTGAAGAATTAGAGAACCTCGACCTTAGTGGATTCAATGAATATGAGACAAAGAGACTTGAAGAATTGCTGGAAGGTAATCTAGAAGTTCAACAGGCTGAGAAATTCAGTGAATTGATGCGCAAAATCGTCATGGCTGAAGATTTTGAACAATTGGATTCAGTTAAGATTGCAGGTGTCAATCAAGAACAACGAGAATCCTTGTTAGAGGCAAAGGATGAGGCAAATGAACGTTTCAAAGATCAGCGCTATGAGTATCTATGGCAAAGATTGAGCGAAGCATCTACCCATGAAGAATTAGATTCAATTAAATTGGAAGGGGTTGGAGATGAGCAGAAACAAAGTCTCGTTGCACACAAGCAATCCTGTTCTGCAGCATTATGGGCAGCGCTAGAAGAATTGGAGAACCCAGATGATGTCGAAGAAGAGCCAGTCTTGGAGATGGTTGAACAGACTGAAGTTGAACACATCGATGATGAAGCCGATGAATTGGAAGAATTATTGGAAGCAGCATTATCTGAAATCGATGGTGAAGAAAAAGAAAAGAAGCAAATTCTCGATGAAGCAGAAGTCTCTGGACCGGTATTGATGCCTGCACAGGCAGAAGTAGAACCTGAAGAGGAAGAGGATGATGATGAGTCACTTGCTGCAGTTCTTGAGAAACTGAATCAGGAACTGGAAGAACAGGAAGAAGAAGATTTAGAAATTGAACAGGAAGAAGTTCAGGGAACAAGCGAGGTTGAGGACCAGAACCAACTCATCTTGGAATCGATAACTATCGATAAGGAGTTCATCGCTGCAGTAAATGGAAGATTGGAGAGAGAGAATGCCAAGCGCGGCAAATATGAGGTCTCCTTGATGTGGAATAACAAGAACGACCTTGACCTCCACATCGATACTGCAAATGGCGACCATATCGATGTCAACAATCGCTTCTCTTCATGCGGAGGCAATCTTTGTATGAGTATGAACGCAAAAACAGCATCAAAGAAGCCGATAGAACACATCATCTGGGAGAACAAACCTCCTGCTGGGAAATATGTCATCAGTGTAGATCACTTCGCTAAGAAACGTGGATTCGGAACTAGAGACCCCACCAAGTTCGCAGTAGTCATCAACCTTGATGGAAATATGATGGCATGGCAAGGATACATCAGTTCTAACGACCCTCGGATGGTGGCTAAGGAATTCGCAATCGTAGATGTGGCTGAAGAATGATATAACGCTGATACGGAAACTACAGGCTTTGTCATCGCAACTGTATTAGAGCGAGTACGGAAGCCGACCGCATGGGAATAAGTCTCGATGAGCTGCGGGAGTGGCTTTCAGACTACGATACCAATGCGATTACCATCGGTGTTGTCGCATCTCATTCATCGCTTCAAATTCTGCATGGTGCTAGACAAGAGGGATTCCGAACTTTAGGTATCGCTGTGGGCGAGAATCGACGAAGATACTATCGCGCTTTCCCTGGGGCAGAACCAGATGAATGGTTGATGCTCGAGGATTATCGAGAGTTGCTCGAACAGGCTGAGTGGTTGAGAAAAAGAAATGTCATCATCATACCACATGGATCATTGGTTGAATACTTAGGTGCAGAGAATTACAGAAATCTCCAAGTTCCAACTTACGGAAACAGAGGAATCCTTAGGCATGAATCAAGCAGGGCTGCACAGCGCAATTGGTTGGAATCTGGCGGTTGCACTATGCCAAAACTCATTGTTGACCCACACGATATCGATGGTCCTGTCATTATCAAGTACGCTGGAGCCAAAGGCGGCAGAGGCTACTTCATCGCTAGAGACTATCGAGACTTCAGGCGTAATGCCCTCCTCGAAGAAGAATTCACAATTCAGGAATACGTCTTGGGTTGTCGCTACTACTTGCATTTCTTCTTTGACCCAACGGCTGAGGACGGTTTTCAGGTTCAAGGTAAAGGAAAGAATGCTGGTAAGAACCTCGGTCGTCTAGAATTGATGTCCATGGACCGTCGTGATGAAAGCAATGTTGACGAATTCTACAAACTGGGTTCATTGAGAGACCTTAGAGAGATGGAACTTGAGCCATCATTCGTAGTAACTGGAAACCAACCCGTGGTACTGCGAGAGAGTCTATTGCCTGAAGCATTCCGTCTTGCAGAAGGAACTGTTGCGGCCTCATTCGAACTGGAAGAAGAATCCAGAGGCATGATTGGACCATTCTGTCTAGAGACTATTGTGACCGACCAACTCGAATTCAAGGTCTTTGAAATAAGCGCACGAATCGTCGCTGGTTCAAACCCATTCGTTGGTGGTTCTCCTTATTCTGATATCAACGAATGGAGAATGTCTACTGGTCGCAGGATTGCACGTTCAATACGTAGAGCACTGGACAAAGATTGCCTTGAGACGATTCTCTCTTGAGAGGCAAGGCTCATGGACGCCCTACTACAGCGGGTATCATGGCAGAGCAACGCATCACCTATTCCGAGTATCTCCATCTTGCAGAACTACTGCAACTACAGGATGGAAGCAATGCAGGAAGAAGAGACATTAGCGCTGATGAACTACACTTCATCATAGTCCACCAATCCTTTGAATTGTGGTTCAAGTTGGTGCTAAACCAATTGAGCGAAGCAAGAAACCTACTAGCTAGTGAAAACGTCGAAGAACAATCTATTCCTCTGATAGTTCACCACTTGGAGAGGAGTACGGAGATTCTCAAATTGATGCAATCACAATGGAAAGTGATGGAGACCCTAAGCCCACAAGGATTCCTTGCATTCAGAGATGAACTTGGTACCGCCTCAGGATTTGAGTCGTTTCAGATGAGAGGTTTGGAGATTATCCTCGGTCTAGACAAAGTACATCGCCCAGGAGGGATGGATCCATTGGCTCATTTCAAGAAATTGGCTGATGAGTCCGAAGATGGACGCAAAGCATGGCAGTGGCTACAGGAACTCTCAGAACAGGAGACACTGGTCGAAGTGCTGATGAATTGGCTCTCTAGAACTCCAATAAACGGTTCATCCTCCGGTGACCAAGGTGATGAAGAAGCGGTAAGGAGTTTCATTGAAGGGCACTTGGCTGCAATGCAAGCACATGACGAAGAGGCATTGGAAAGGCACAGGAAACTAGGCACTCCCGGTATTGAAAAGATGGCTGAAAGATTCGCTTCATCACTTGAGGCGGCTCGTGAATTCCTACTTCCAGGTGGAAACATAATGCGACAACGTGCTGGATTATTATTCATTGAATCTTATCGCGAGTTACCATTGTTGGCATGGCCCCGAAAATTGATTGACAAAATGGTTGAAATGGAACAGCAATTACTCCTTTTCAGACACCATCACGCGAGAATGGTAGAACGAATGATAGGGAGAAGAGTTGGTACTGGTGGTTCATCCGGCGTAGATTATCTAGATGCAACAACCAAAGCAAGAATCTTCACTGACCTGTGGCAAGTTAGGTCTATTCTGGTCAAACGCGATGCTCTACCAGAACTGGAAGATTCTGATTTCTATGGATTTACCAGCGGATGATTAATCCTCGTGCGGATCAACATCGATAGGAATCAAATTGTTTTCATATTCGTAAAGAGCAATCTTCAACGGATCGAGAACGAATCTTACATTCGCTTCCTCGACACCGAACAAGGAGATCAATTCATCCTTGAAAGCCTCTCTCAATATGTCTTCAGAGACATTCAATGGAGCACCCATTCCAATCTGAAGGGCTCTTGCGCCGATGATTCGGGCTCTTTCAAAGCGGGTGTGCTGGCGTGCTGGTTCTACCATGATACTCACCAACGTTCAAAGAACGCTGTCCCGCCGACCAGCGACCCTCTATTGAACCCATCGCCCAAGCAATGGCTCAGGCTCATTGGCATATGTTGATGAATATCCATCCCAAGCACTCATCGATGAGAGGTTCAGGCACTGCAGACCCAATGTCTCGTCTTCCTCTGGCCCTAATGGTCACGGGCTTACTGATTCTCATCATTGGCGGCTCGATTCGAATCAACGATGCTGGCGAAAGTTGTCCGGAGTGGCCGACTTGTTTCGGCAAGATACATCCTTTTGTTTCAGCAGAAGAACAACTTGAATGGTGGGAAGATAATCCTGAGGAAGCGGATTCCCGTCATGATTACGATCCTGATCATACCTACACTGCTTTCCAGATATTCATCGAATGGTTACATCGTCTACTCGCCGGAATAGTGGCGATTCCAGTACTATTGAACTGGTTGCACGTACGCAAACGAAGAAACGAACTAGGCGAAGACATGGTTGGCCTCGCATTTGCCGGTGGCATATTGCTGATTCTTCAAGCAATAGCAGGATACATTACGGTCAAGTTCGATAATGCAGACTGGTCAGTTGCACTACATCTGACTCTAGCAGTATGTTGGATCTCCGTATTCATCTGGCAATGGTTGTTATGGCAAGCGAGAACCAGAGGATTGAATCGAGTCAATGACATAACCCCTGAACACGCACTATCTGTTATTCCAAGATTGAGATTGTTGACTGGAGCGGTCCTCTTCCTGCTAATCCTCGGAGCTTGGGTTGCTTCTACTGCTGGTGGAGAATACAACAAGGGTTGTAGCACAGGATTCACCAGTGGCTGGCCATTGTGTCAAGGACAGTGGCTTCCTTCCATGGAACAGATGGGAGAATTGGTACAGATGGTGCACCGCCTTGGAGCATTGGTGGTTGGCGGAGCATTGATGTGGGGCTCAGTAAGAATGCGCGAGTTGGCAAGAGAGACTGGTCGTGGTGAAGTCTTGACCAGATTCGTGGAAGCGGGTACTGGAATGTGGCTGCTGAATGTACTCATTGGTGGAGTCTACATCATTACTGCAGGAGCAGAGGGATTCATCGAATTACTATCGCTTTTACATCTGATATTTGGTGTCGCTTCATTCTTGGCTATAATGACGGCATTACTAATCTGCAGAGTCGCAATCATGGAACCTTTTCATGTTGAGGAGGAATGAAAATTGAGCGAAGATAACCCCCGGCCTTCGTTACTGGTTATCTGGATGCGCTTGATGAAACTAAGAGTCATCGTATTGCTACAGATTACCGCAATATGTGCAGTACTGGTGCATGATCTCCTAGACCGCAAAGGAGTGATTGAAGGTGGAGGCAGAACCTGGTTGGATACTCTAGTAACTTGCGGCTGGGTTGTGCTTGGAGGAACCTTGTCAGCAGGTGGTTCAAACTCCATCAATATGTGGTTTGATCAAGATATAGACAAGGGCATGAGGAGGACGGACAAGAGACCGGTGCCAAGTGGCTGGGTATCTGGACGCCACGCCTTGGTGTTTGGAATCATAATCTCGATTCTTGGAACTGCAGCATTGTGGCAAGTACACTGGAAAGCCGGATTTTGGACTGGCTTCTCAGTACTGTTCTACGTTTTCATCTATACCATATGGCTCAAGCGAAGAACACCTCAAAACATCGTGATTGGAGGAATAGCGGGTGCTACTCCTCCACTGATAGGTTGGGCGGCGGCAGCGGCAAGTACGCTTGGAGGATACAATCCTCTCGACCTTGGT
>CAXRJJ010000099.1:0-27056 GCA_964230945.1 Yoonia sp. | reverse complement strand
ACCCCACCTCGCTGAACTCAGCGGCTGGGTTCCTATACTTGAATCAGATGGGGGCGCTGAAAGAGTTGCTGAATTACTCGAAGAAGTCACATTTCGGTGGTGGGGTTCATACTGCATACCCCCCTGCGACATCCCATGTTGAACAGGTTGGGCAATAACCCCCCGCTTTTCGGAGTCGTCGCGATTCTGTTGTTCTGCTCTCTAGCAGGATGTTTAGGAGACGATGATAATGGCAACGAAGATGATGGACCGATTACACTTATTGTGTACTATGAAAACACCTTTGCAACAATAGAGGAGATTCAAAACAATGGACAGGTAATGTCAAGGGATGGATCTTCATTTAGTTTCGATTTTAGAGAAACTCGTTCTGTTGATGGCGAAATTATCTCATTCAATTATGATCCCGGAGATGGAACTGACACAGTTTCTATCAATGCTACTGAAGAATCAATATTGACATACGAATATTTGGATCATGGAATATACGAAGGAGTATTATCCGCCGTAGATGAAAACAACAACACTGCGAGTATGAAAATTGTAATTCGGAGTGAATACCATCTATCTGATACCCAAATCGCTACCCAAAGCCCAGAGGCTATTTCCTTCAACCTAGAGCCTGATGACGATAGCCTTGAACTCCCTGCACAAATGCGCTTGATTTCAACAGTTGAAAATACCAATACGGTAGTATTTGCAGATGCGATTAGTGTAACTTGGGAGTTAAAGGATTCAAGTGGAACTGTAATCGCAAGCAAAAATGAACCCGGAGTTCAAGATGGACAAAGTGTTACATGGGAACATCAACAAGTTGTTCCAGATCCAGGAATGTGGACGCTGGAAATTACTATCGAAGTTCCAAGTGGAGGAGATGAACAGGTTGATGTGCAATCAGATCTATGGACATTGTATGAAGAAGATGAATCAGATCCAAACCCAGAGCCTCCAATTTCACCATAAACTGATAGTGAACTGAAAGTGAAGAATGAAGGACTGAAAGGTCCAGCCACGTACTGTACACATTCAGTTTTGGCAGCACCCTGCTGCTTCTACTCATATAGGTTGGATTAACAGGACATTGCACAAGAGGAGATGGAAACATGGCAAGCAAGAGTAAATCAAAGAGTACAGATAAGGGCGCTGAAGAAGCCGCCGATGAAGTGGCGGAAGAGGCGATACCGGTGACGGAAGAAGAGGTCGAAGCAACTATCGAGGATCTACCAGGAGTAGGCCCCGCAACTGCAGAAAAGTTACGCGATGCGGGCTTCGAAGAATTATTGGCAATCGCGGTAATGACCCCTTCAGCATTGGCTGAAGCAGCAGAACTGGGTGAAGCGGTAGCTGGCAAGATCATAATGTCAGCCAAGAAAATGGCAAACATCGGCGGATTCGTAAGCGGAGATGCACTACTGGAGAGGCGCAGAGAAGTGATGAAACTATCCAGTAAAGTACAGTCAATAGACGACCTGCTCGGTGGAGGTTTCGAGACCCAGGCGCTGGTTGAAGTCTACGGAGAATTCGGCTCAGGCAAAACCCAAATTGGACATCAATTAGCGGTTAATTGCACCCTACCTATATCCGAAGGTGGATTAGATGGCGATGTATTCTACATCGATACAGAAGATACATTCAGGCCTGAGAGAATTACTCAGATGGCTAGAGGACATGGTTTAGATCCTGAGCAAGTTCTGAAGAGAATTCACGTAGCCCGAGCCTACAACTCTGCTCACCAGATGTTGTTGGTCGATGAAATCAAGCGTATGTCCTCTGGGCTGAATGTCAAGATGATTATCGTCGATTCATTGACCAGCCATTTCCGTGCTGAATACATTGGACGCGGCATGTTGGCCAATCGCCAGCAGAAGCTCAACAAGCACCTGAAGGACTTGAAGCAACAAGCTGATGTCAACAATGCTCTAGTGCTTGTGACCAATCAAGTACACAGCAAGCCCGATGCAATGTGGGGAGACCCAACAAAACCGATCGGAGGACACGTGCTAGCACACGCCAGCACCTTCAGACTATACTTGCGCAAGGCCAAAGGTGGACGCAGAATCGCTCGCTTGGTTGACTCCCCAAACCTACCCGATGGGGAATGTATCTACCAGGTCACACAAGATGGTCTGCGCGACTGAGATTCAACAGAATTTGGCTGCTCAGTAGTCATATTGTTGGCAAGATGAACACCACTTCCACATCTGGCCTTCATGTTTGACTTCCTGAGTGGTCCCACCACAGCGGGTGCAGACGGGTTGATCGGCAAGAGGTAATACGTTCGAGGATGGAGTTGCAGACCACGGATCAGATGTATCCGTAGGCTTGCGACGACGCAGAACCAATACCGCAATCAAAGCCAGCAACCCGGCTGCCCCGCCCCAAATCAACATGCTAGAGGATGAACTCGTTGACTGAGAAGAGGTGTCTGAAGTTTCATTCTGACGGACTTCATTATCTGTATTCTGTTCTCCATCTACTACGGTGTTATTCTCTTCAGTAATAGGATCGCTAGGCAAAGGTTCAGCAGTTTCGTTCCACCACATGTCGACCATAGTATTGTGTTCACTGTTGATGGACCTGATGACTACTTGAAGTCGCAAAGGACCTGTCCTGTCGATGTAAACTACCTCATCAGTATAACTCGCAGGTGCAGGATCGTGAGTGACCAAGGGATTTTGCCAACAGCGTTCGCCACATTCTTCACTGGCATTTAATTCCACAGCGAATATTTCGATGATGTCGCTATTCTCTCCACGTTGATGCCAACTGTAGCGTAGGTTCCAACGTTGCATATCAGAAGTCACGAATACATCGATATTCTCTGGCATACTAGGAACAGGATCTCCTTGACAACGTGTTGCGTCTTCAGGATACATGTCGATCTCATCCTCCCTGATGCTATCCGGAGCACATCCATCTCCATCTAAATCTGACCATGCCAATGGATTGTTAGGGAAGGCGTCACCATTCTCGACCCTCAATCCATCAAAATCCAATGTCCAGGTGTAATTATCTCCATATCCGTCGCCATCCTTGTCGGCACACTGTGTATGATCGGTAATGAAAGCGTCTCCAATCTCGATCTGCTTCAAACCATTTGATGAATTTGTGAAGCTGTAATTATCACCACAACCGTCACCATCGCTATCATTCCACTGTTGATGATCATTTGGAAATGCATCTCCTCTTTGATTCAGATGCTGATGTGGGCTTCCTTCCCAGAGATAATTATCTCCATATCCATCCGAATCGCTGTCATTCCATTGTTCGGAATCCAAAGGGAAGGCATCGGCTGAGCCTGCGGGGTGACTAAGCCAATCAGAATCTGCATCGGACCATCCATCCGCGTCGCTATCGGGGCAGCCCAACCTATCCTCAGTACTGCTGCCGGCAAGGTAGGGGCAATCATCTCCAGACTGTCCTTCTGAATTGTCTCCATAACCATCCCCATCGCTGTCTGCCCATTGGCTTGGGTCCTGTGGCCAAAGGTCTGTGGAATCTGGATGGCCGTCTTCATCTGTATCCGGTAGCCAGGTCATCCAACCCCCTGTACTGTTTGCCACAACATACCGCATCCCCATAGAGGTCTGCTGAAGTCCAACGCCGCGTGGAATCCCAACCATGCTCCATGTATCGTATATCTGACCGGAAATCAAATCCAGAACTCTGACTTCACCAACGCTCGAATCTGATGCCACACCTGAACCGATAATGATGCGTTGTTCATCAGCCGAAAACCCTGCAGAGAATCCTTCGTAAGGGACTGATGATTGCCAACGCTCAACTTCATTATCAACATCGTAGAGAATGGCCTTACCATCCCACCCAACACTCAGTAGCATGTTACTATTCGGCGCCCATTCAACCACTCCAGTATAATTTGCATGACTGTAAGGACTGGGTAATTCATACCATTCATCTATACTATCGGCTTCAGTATTCCACAACCGTATCTGCCCTGATTGAGAGGCACTAACCAATCTACTACCATCGTAATTGAACTCCATTACCCAGCATGTATCAGCACATGTCCAACTCATCTGTGGCTCCCACTCAGTTCCAACACTGACCAGAATAGTAACTTCCCCATCAACGGTGGTATCGTTTCCATCGGGAACCGAACTTACGGCCATAACCCTGCTATCCTTGAAAGCTAATCTTCCAAACACATCGATATCCATTACCTCTCCAAGATTGAAACTCCTTGTGGAACCCTCAAGAGAGCACCATATCACCATACCATCGGTAAATCCTGCTACAACCACTTGTTCATCTTGCCACTTCACACTCTTGACGTATGGGACTTCATCGACATCACGCCCCCAATCTGGGTGCTGACAAGTATGCATTCTCGCTCCAGATTTCAAATCATGTACATCCAAAGTTCCTGAGCCCTGCGCTATTGCTACTTTATTCCCAGATGGATCAAATTCCAATTCGCGCATAATGCTGCTATCATGAATTGCAGCTAACTCAAGATGTCCTGTAGGTTGGATATTCCACACTTCAACTGTACCGTCCTGACCTGCACTAGCAAGTCTACGCCCATCGAAAGTAGCAGCCAAGGCTCTGATATCAGACTTGGTGGACCGGTATGCATGCCAACCATTGCTAGACACTTCGTCTCCCGCTGCATCAAGCACCAATACTTGACCCTCACCAAGTAACCCGACGTACAGAGTATCACTGTGTAATGACCATTCTAAACGCGAAATATTCTGTTCAAGCGGCTGATACCACAATACCTCTCCACCCGATAAGAAGTGAGTCACGACACTCTCCCCACTACTCTTGGTCCAAGCGACGCTATACTCCGAATCGCCTTTCCAATCAAGATGCCATGCAGATGAAGTAGGAGCGATATTGTGCTGATGCGTCTGCTCAAGAGTTGATTGATTGAAGATACGAACACTGTCCCCTCCTGAAGATCTCTCCAATGTAGCAATGCTGTTTCCATCTGGGGACCATCTGCAAGCCTTTACCACATCTGGAGTATGCATAGCAATGTTGTTTGCATCACCGATACCGAGAAGATAGGAAGTATCCAACACCACCAATTCTCCTCCATTGGCTGGCCGGCCGCCACAGAAAGCAATGCGACTACCATCGGGACTGACCTCCATATCATGCCCCCAGTTCTGTTCGACTCCACTCAGGTTACTGCTCCAATATCCCGTATTATCCTCAATCATATCCTTAGGACGACCAGCCCCATCATCCACGACTCGGTAGACATTCCAGCGATGTCGCTGCTCTAGTGTCACAACGTGTTCATCGTCTATCCAAGCAAGGCCAAGTAACTGCATGCTGTGTGTCACACGCAATACCACTCTGTCGTCGCTGACATTCCAAATCGATAACCCTCCATCAAGACCGACTGCGGCAAGATGAGTTTCACTCGGAGACCACTCCACATCCCAGAATACCGCCGGCAGACTGGGTTGCCACACACCGAGTGCCATAGCTCCAGGGCCATCTGGAAGATCTTCACGCTGCCAAACCTCAGATGCCTTGGAGGCCTCTTCAAGACCGTGATTGGACCATGGAACAAGTAACATCATCAGAACGAAAACCAACGTTGTTCGTCCCTTGACCATGCCTTTGCCGTGCTCGGCCACCGCTTGATACTGTTGCTATTACGTTCGCAAAGCAATTTGGGTCGAGAAATCCCCATTCAATAGCGTGCGACAAGGGTCATCTTGAAAGAGGCAGGATGTCGCACTCCGACTATGAAGCACCTGATTGAACGAGTTCTCAGCCTTGAAGCGGATGATTCAACCACGGTAATCAAGCCCTCGAATCAAGATTCCTCGGCAGATGATACCGAATTACGTCAATTGTTGGAGTCACTACAACCTAGAATACGTGTTTATGGTGTCGGGGGCGCTGGTTGCAATGCCATCAGCAGACTGTCCAATGAAGGATTGTTTGACTCAAAATTCGTTACAGGATACGCAATAAACACAGATGCACAAGCTCTGTTACTAACTCAAGTAGAAGAAAAAATTCTCATCGGAAGAAGTGCAAGAGGTAGAGGGGCAGGGGGCGACCCTGCCAAAGGTGAAACTGCAGCGCTAGAAAGTGAGTTCACTCTGAATAGAATTACCGAAGATACCCAATTAGCGATAATTACCGCAGGAATGGGAGGAGGTTCAGGAACTGGTGCTGCTGGACATGTCGCTAGACTTGCCAAGAAACAGGGTGCTCTTACAATAGCAGTAGTCACATATCCCTTCGAATCTGAAGGAGCATTGCGTAGACAGAATGCAGAATGGGGATTGGAGCGATTGAGGGAATACTGTGACACGATCATCGTCATCCCGAACGAAAGATTGCTTGAGATTCAAGGGGTCAAAGACTTGCCTCTAGCAGCAGCCTTCAGAGTAGGAGACGAACTTCTGGTCCGTTCGATAAAGGGAGTTACTGACTTGTTGACCTGTGATGGAATGGTCAACCTCGACTTTGAGGATCTACGTTCAGTTATCACTACCGGAGGTGGCGTTGCGATGATTGGCATAGGTGGGGCTAGCGGTGACAATAGAGCCGAGGAAGCAACTCTTGAAGCCCTACACAGCCCCTTATTGGAACTCGACCTTAGTGACGCAAGAGGGGCATTGATCAATGTCGTAGGTGGTCCAAATCTAACTCTGGGAGAGGCAGAAGCTGCTGCTCAAATTATCAAAGAACAGATCAGTGAACATGCACGCATCATCTGGGGAGCGGCCGTTGAAGAAGGGGCTGGAGATGAAATGCGAGTAATGGTTGTACTAACCGGAGTGAAAAGTAAACAGATTCACGGTGCCAGTGAAAACACTCAACTCAAGGCTTTACGTTCTAGACACATAGAATTCGTCAACTAAGACGCCTAGCAGCAAGTGCTAGAATCGCCACCGTTGCTGTTGCACCCAAGAATGGGATAAAGCCGGACTCTTCACCTGGAACCTTGGCATCCTTTAGATCACCAGAGTAATTTTGACCGGCGATACTGAGTACCTCACTTCCCCAAGCATCCCCACTCACATCGTCATTACCGTTAACCGCATTGACATATAATTGAAAATCGACTTGAATGTCATCTTCTTCAGGCGCAGTCCATTGAATCACCCATCCTCGCTGAGCATTTCCTTGCTCAGTATGGGTCAATCGACCTTCCATTTCCTGGACATCATTTCCACCGGAACTCGCTCCAGCGGAATGCCATAGCATGAAACCCCCTTGACTACCTTCACTAGCTACGATGCTACTATTCATCCATAGAGTCAGATTGTAAGTCTGGCTCGAATTGAACCGTTCGGGAAGGCCATCTATGTGTGCTTGCGTTTTCAACTCCCTCTCTGCACCGTGACATACGCAACCATTGTCCGCCTGCTGACCGATTCCTTGTTTATGGGCCAGTCCGATAGGGTGCAGGAAAAGAAGGAACAATAACAGAACTGATGAGGCTCTGCTGATTCGCTTCATAGATAGAGGGCGTAGACCCTGTTTGAAGAAGTTTGCAGTTCGTTGAAGTCATAGATGCTGACTGGATTGCAAGACCGCTTGGCCTGCTTCCAATAGACTCCATTTGCGCGCTTTACCACGACCTTCTACCTGAACAAAACCACGTTCGCTCAACTGCTTCATGTGGTACGACATCAATTGTCGCGATGTTGCCAGTTTTTCGCGTAATTGACCTGTCTTGATACCCAAGGTTCCAGCCTCGGATAATATCTCGAGTATCGCCTGTTGCATTCCTACTACTGGTTGTTCCAGTTTTGACAAGAGTTTAGGATCGGTTCCACTCGACGCATAACGACGCTTTGAACCATCCAACCAAGAGATGATACGCCCCTCTTTTTCTAATGTATGCAGGTGGTGTGCCGTTACTCCATTTGCCAAGTTAAGCGCATCTCTCAATGCAGAGAAATGGATTCCAGGATTCGCTTCAACATAACCCTGAATACGTCCTCTAGTGAAGGTTCCAACTTCACCTCGTTGAGACACTACAAGTAGAGGACCAAGAACCGCCAGCATCAGACTCACCCGCCCAGCTTCACTAGCCACAATAGCCGTCAACATGGTGCCAAAGAGCCCAATCGCCAATACTGCTGCAACACTGAGTACTACCACTTGTGTAGTTGGGATGACCCATTGATATTCAGTCTCTAAATCAATTCCCTTTTCAGTTCTGTACGAATTTTGCCCATCGGCAGATTCCTCTGTAAAAGCCCCTTCCCCATGTGTTTCTGAATCTTGAGAATCATCGGCTTCGTTGGAAGATGTTGTAGTTGCTTCTGAATCCTCTGCAGAGGCTGAATCTGAATCTTCAGTAGTTGCTTCATCTGATTCCGGCTGAGACTCATCTGCATCGGCCGTATCGGATTGCTCGGCTTGAGATTCTTCTTGGCCTTGATCGCCTGCTGTTTCATCCAGCATGGAATCTCCTTGAAGAGATGTGTTTCCTTCTGACAACTCCACTTCGACCTCGGTATGCCAAGACCCAAAATGCTCGTCAGCAGCAGGAAGGCCGGCTATTGCAGATGCTAAAGCAACTACAATCAGAACGCGCCAGAACCATACTCTACCCGTCGCCATGTATGATTTCCTCTCTTTCAATACCTATCAAAGGGGTGGTGAACTTGTTTGACGAATCAAAACTCATCGTGAATGGGTTGATGAGGGAGAGGGAGAGTCCAAGTCCGGTGAGCAGCCGATGTCGAGTGATGAGAACGAAGAAGATGTAGATCCATACGAAGCACTGGATGTCTCTACCAACGCTCCCGCTGCTAGAGGCGCGGAACTTCTGGATGCTTTCGGAGAGGATGAAGAGGACGTTCTCGAAGAGGAGGATGCGGTTGAATTAGCAGAATCTAGTTCACTTGAAATGGGTGAAACCATCGAATTAAGTGGTGAATTTGAGAACTCTTTCATTGCAGATGAAGAAATCGTGGAAGAAGAGGATGATGTCGATCCATTTGAGGAACTTGGAGCATCAAGACCCGCATCTATTGCCAACCAAGAAGACCCCATGGTAAGCGATGCTTTGGCCGCATTTATGGATGATGAGGACGAAGAAGAGGAAGCCGAAGAGGCGGTTGTAGAAGAAGCCGAAGAAGAGGCCCAAGAGGAAGAAGAGGTTGTAGAAGACAAGCCAAAAGCCGATCCTGAAGAACTCTATCGTTTTCTCTTGGAAGGTGTCTGGGTTGACGATGTCCTCGACCCTGCAGAAGTCACCTTGATGGCGAAAAAGAGACGGGAGTTGAATATCTCATTTGAGACCCATCTTAAGATACTCAGAGAAGTACTGCACGAGTAGGTGTAAACATGACAATTCTGTTCAAACATGCTCTCGATCTTGCCTGGAGTGATGGCAGACTTTCGCGTAGAGGAGCAATGCTGCTTGAGCGATTCCAAGAGACTCTTGAACTCACTGATGCAGAAAGATCTGAGATCGAAGAGCATCACTCCTTACACCAAGTCCCATATCTGATAACCAGAGGTTTTGGTTCAGGTGCAGATTTACTCGATGAATGGGTTGCTAACCTATTGGACTTGGATGAAGAATTGCCTTCTTACCTAGCCTGCATGGGTCGTTTAGCACTTGAGAAAGGTATTACCAAAGAAGGCTGGATTGCAGCCTACAGAACTGCGGAAAGTATGGGTTGTTCCTTTGATTTTGCACGTGGAGTTTGGGAAACTGAGTTCGTTGTCGATAAACTGGACTGGCCGGTTGTACTCAACCCCGTGGCTGATGCTTTAGGTTTAGTCAGTGAAGAAGAATAATCATTCTTCACTCAATTCAAGACTCCAAGTGATTTCAACATCATCGCTGAAGGTGTTGGAAACGGAACAGTATTTCTCATGTGAACTCTTGATCAATCGTTCAACCATCTTCTGCGGAATATCGTTACCACTGACCTTGTAGATCATGTGAATCTTAGTGAATGAACGAGGTGGTTCTGGAGCTCGTTCGGCTTGTAATTCCACACTGGCTGATTTTACTTCTCGTCTTTCGAGGCCATGTACTACATCTACCATACTACACGCACCTACCATCTGCAAACAGACTTGCATTGGACTAGGTCCCTTATTCCAATCGTATGCAACTTCTTGCCCCGCATCATTGATTCCAAGAAATGATGTCTCTCCAGTCCACTTGACTTCGCCACGCATGACCTGAACAGAGGACTCCCCAACTTGAGCATGTCCCTTGATTGTGGGAGACATCTGTGACCGTGTTGTTCATGAAGGGAGTATTGGTGGCCCGCCAACATGAACACTGAAGGTGTAGCGATTAAGATGAATGGTGCCAACTTAGAGGTCTCCGATTCGCCTCTAGTTCACTATATCGAAGGAGATGGTATCGGTATCGACATTACGCCGGTCATGCAAGCGGTTGTCAACGCTGCCGTAGACAAAGCCTACTCCGGTCAGAAGAATATCGTATGGAAGGAAGTCCTTGCCGGTGAGAAGGCCTTCAATGCAACCGGGGAATGGTTGCCAGAAGAGACAGTTAACGCAATGAAGAGCGGTTTGGTTTCAATCAAGGGACCATTGACTACTCCTGTTGGGGGAGGCATCAGATCGTTGAATGTCGCTCTACGCCAAACCTTGGATTTGTTTGCCTGTGTAAGGCCAGTGCGTTGGTACGAAGGTACCCCCAGCCCAGTACGTTCTCCACAAGATGTTGACATGATTATTTTCAGAGAAAATAGTGAGGATGTCTACGCTGGAATCGAATGGGAGGCCGGCTCAGAGGAAGTTGCCAAGGTCATCGATTTCTTGCAGAATGAAATGGGTGTTTCCAAAATCAGGTTCCCTGAAACAAGCGGTATTGGAATCAAACCAGTCAGTCGTGAAGGGACTGAAAGAATCGTCAGATCTGCAATCAACTATGCATTGGAGAATGACAAGCCAAATGTCACTTTAGTCCACAAAGGGAATATCATGAAATTCACAGAAGGCGGTTTTAGAGATTGGGGCTACGACCTTGCAAAGCGTGAATTCGGAGCCGTTGAATTAGATGGAGGGCCATGGTGCACCTTGACCAATCCGAATACTGGAAATGAAATCATCATCAAGGACGTAATTGCCGACGCTATGCTGCAACAAGTATTGACACGCCCTGCAGAATACAGTGTTCTGGCTACAATGAATCTCAATGGAGACTATATTTCAGACGCTTTAGCCGCGCAGGTTGGTGGAATCGGAATCGCCCCAGGTGCAAACATCAACTATGATACTGGAATCGCTATTTTTGAGGCGACTCACGGTACTGCACCCAAATATGCAGGTCAAGACAAAGTGAATCCTGGTTCACTCATTTTGTCCGCCGAGATGATGCTCAGACACATGGGTTGGCAAGAAGCGGCTGATTTGATTGTCAAAGGTATGGAGAATGCGATTTCTGCAGGAACAGTAACCTATGACTTTGAGCGATTGATGGATAATGCTACACTTCTTTCGTGCAGCGAATTCGGTCAAGCCATAATCGACAATATGTGAAACACTTCACTAATTTATCGTAGCCAAGAAGTTAGTTGCTGAACGCTCTTCGCGACTCCAAAGCCGAAACGCTCCTCAAGGGCTCTAGCGACCAACGTGAAGTCACCATCTCTAGTAGCAACCAAAACCGATCCTATGCCATCATGGTATGAATCTGCTATTGCACATGCCTGTAGCATGATTCTAAGGTCGCTTTCTTCGGGGAAGATAGCATCATCTTCAACCAATGAAGTGCGGAACAAAACCTCACCATGAGTTCCTTTCTGTTGAGTAAGGCGGTCGTATACCTCAACATGTTCTAACATGAATTGATTCAATCCTTCTCGGTATTCTTCGCTTTCATCCTCAAAGCCAAGTGTTGGGTGCTTCCAATCCTTGAATTTAGAAATTATCTCCTCAACCATCTTCTCCAACGACTCCTTGAGAATGATGCGCTTCCATGATTCCTGTTCAACGATTACATCCCTAAACATAGCCTTCAGTCGACGTGGGTCTTCAGCAAAATTACGAATCTCACTCTGCACTATCAATGGCATAAATATCCGAATCTTGTTTTCTCTTCGTTGCTTGAGAATTGTCCGATGAAACATTCTGTGCCCTACCAAATCAAGCCTGACTTCACTCGATAATTCCAATTCCTTGGCGATCTTCTCCTTCAATGCATCAATCAAAATATTGGTATCAACAATGACCAAAGGCTTGAGGGAAAGATGACGAAGATGTCTTCTCTGACGAACATTGATCTCCTTGTGATGATTCTGATAAACACCTTGCTGGGCATTCTGTAAACGGCGAATCTGTCTTGGTTTGAATCGCCCGCTGTTCATCGCACGCTCAAAGATACTCAAACCCCTCAATGCATTTTCCTCTGCAGCGTCGCTAGCAAGATTGTAGATCTCGTGGATTAGTGGATCGAGGTCCCGATCTTGTGAACTTTCATGCATCAATCGTTGATAGCGCATCTCGTCATCCACTCTACTACGTCTGCGGTCTTTGCGGACATTGCTCAATGCAGCTCTTACTCGACCTTGGAATGGCTCACTCGGTAGTGAAACAGGATGAGAACGGTGATAATTGAACAGGTAATCCAACTCCTCTTCGTCATATTGCGCTCTGGTTTCTTCAACCAATTCCCCTTCTCTATTCTCTACCATGACCTTCTTTTGAGAGCGTACAAAGTCGAGAAGACTCAAGGTGGCTGCTTCCTGTTGTCCACGGCTTGCATCATGGCTGACTCTCAGATATAGTTGGAAACGCTTTGTCAAGGCCGACTGCAAAGCCTGCTCTTTATTCAGCAAATCAATCGCTTCACTCCATGATTCTGAATGGGCGAAATGAATCAGAGCTTTGCGGTACAACATAATCCGCTGTTCATACGGGAGATCCGGGCGATCTGCAGCCTGTTTCCAACTTCTGGCCGAAGCCAACAACTCTCCCTGTGCAGCATGCATAGCTGCCTTAGAAATTGTAGACCAAACCGAAGTTGGAGAAGTCTTCTGATACCATTCAACCAAGGTTGGCAAAGCGATGTCATGTTCCATCACCATTTCTCTAGCCGCAACAACTACTCGCAATCGCGGTTCATTGGCTGAGAGAATGTTGTCGAATGATTGCGAATCCATTTCCTTGTTAGAAGAATCCTGAATCTCAGTTGCAACTCGATTGAGTCTTAGGCTCTCAACAACTGTTTCCAATAAGCGGCGCTCAACAGATTTCAAGGCGGCTGAAGCAATACTGTCTTCCAACTTCTTCAGATTAGATTCTGAAACCAATCCGTCACCATCATCACTCATTGCCCTTCTGACTTCTCTCATGCCACGAATACCAGTTTTGTCCAAGGCTTCAGCCAAAGGATTCAGCTCACAACGTGCACCATCCAACATGTGCAATAAGGAAAGAGATAGACTGGAGAGACCTAGAGCGGTTTGATTCGCATCAAGTGCTTCATGTGCTGTTGAATGCGCGGATAATATCCACTGATTCAACTCTTCATCTACTGTTGCAGGATGGAGGTTGACAACTAGCAATGTTTCCAATGGATGTTTACTAGCGCCGTCCTCCATCTCTCTGAGAATCTTTGCTAAACCACTGATATCCCCCGTTTCAATATTCAATTCAATCAATTCTTCATGTACCAATTGATTCGATGTACCATCTTCCAATCTAGATGCTGCAACTACTTTCAAAGAAGAAGGAACCTTTTCCTCAGAAATCAATTGTACCAACTCATCGCTGGACAATTGCCCAATATATTTCTCAAACCAAGCGATTATCTCTTCTGAAGAAGTACCAAACAATACCTTCAATGCAACTTTGAAATTCTTTGATGTAGAAAGGTTGAGTTGCAATAACTCCTCTTCAGCCTCTTGATTCTTACCGTCTTTAACTAGTGCAGAAACAATATGCCAACGAAGTGTATCTGCTGCTTCCTTATCTGCATTGGATTCAATCAACAATTCAAGTCCAGAACGCATCTCTGCAAGACCTAGGTCGATATCATCTTCGGGGGCAGATAACCAGCCCGCAGTTCGTAATGCACGTGAGAGAGAATCTTGTCCTTGACGTTCAAGTGCATCTTTCCAATCTGCCTCTTGACCGGATCTCAATCTATGGAGCAACAACTGATCAGCAATTATGCGCTCCATTTCTTCGATTTCGTTTTGCTTTAGAATCTCATTTGCTGCAGCATCATTGCTAGCTATAGCCAAGAGTCCCGATAACAGAGAAGCCGGTGGTTCAAGAGAACGGAGTTCAGCGGTCAAAAGCCTTCCATCTTTCACTTTACCAGAATTTAACTGTAGTTTGACGCGTCGCAAATCGACTTCTGCGGCAGGTGGCAATACAAACGGCAATTCCATATCAAGAAATGATATGAGAGAACTTCTGTCAAGTGGATCTATTCTCGCTCCTGCAAGCCAATCATTGAGGTCACTAACTGCTGAACTATCACTTTCCTCCTTGACCGGATGGGCAGCGAACTCTGCTAATAGCGGGGTCTGTTCCGCCATCTTTCCCCAAACAGGATGAACTCCGTTGGAGCACTCTGATCTTAATGCAACCATAACAGATTCATCTGAATCACTCCACGAATCACCATCCCTCGATTTGTGCACTAAAAGTACTGCTAATCTGAACGCTGCAGGTAAATCGCTGTCGATAAGAACTTCATTTTTCTCAGACAGGAGGTCCTGTTGAGAGGAGCGGCCACCGCGTCCTCTTTTCATTCTACGACCGCCTGCCGATCTCTGTTTACGCAGAGGAGAAGGAGTACTACTACCATCCTCACTAGGTGGCTCTTCCTTACGAAGTGCAACGAGCAACAAGCCCTTCCAAGCCTTTGGAAGTAACTCCCATACTGAAGAACGAGTAACGTGGTATTGACGACGTTCTGCGGCATCGCCACCCTTGAGACCTGATTCAAGGCCTTCAAGCAGTCTCTGTTCCAACATCAGCAACCAGCAATCGCCGGCTTTAGTCCCCCCCTTTGAAGGCACCGCCGAGGACCAATCCAACCGCAAGTTCAATCATCAGCAACATTGTCATCTTGTGTGGGTGGAAGTGATGGATGTGACTCGAACCATCATCCTGCTGCTGCATCCACTCCTCGGAGTATTGATGCTATACTGGATTCTCAAGCAACATGGATGGCGAAGTCAGGGGCGTTCACTCAAGGGTGAACAAAGAGATGAGGCTAGGGATTCTCATGAAAAATGGGGCCGTAGGTTCTTGCCAGCCGCTATTGCCGTAGTTACCATAGCCTTCGCTGCTCAAATCATCAGGGGCGTAATTGATGGAGTTGGCTGGAATTCCTATCTCATACCAAGCGTGCACGGTATCTTTGGTATTCTCGGATTAGGATTGTTGCTCATTATGACAAACATGGGCAAGAAGACCTCGACTGCAAGAAAGCAAGGAGAAAAGTGGAGTAAATTGAAAATCACACATGGGAGAGCGGCGGATATCGTGGTCATTCTGGCCCTATTGCACGGTTTCATCGGCTTTCTCTACATCTTTGAAGTGCTGTAGTACATTACTCGCTTTCTGAGGCGATAACGTTGCTATGTCTTCCACCGGGTAACCATTCTGGGGTCCACCAATTCCATTTGCCCATCAAACGCATAGTAGCAGGGACCAACAATGCTCTGACTATGGTTGCATCAATGAAGATGGCAAGAGCAAGCCCGAAGCCAATTTGTTTGAGGATCAAAACCGATGAAAAGCCAAAGGAACTGAAAACGACAACCATGATTGCTGCTGCCCCAGTAATCAATCTCCCTGTCCTTTGCAAACCATTTGCGACGGCAGTGGTGTTATCTCCTGTACGCTCCCATTCTTCATGAATGCGCGATAGCATCAGCACCTCATAATCCATTGATAAACCAAAGACGATACAGAACATGATTACCGGATTCGTAGCATCTATCGGTTGAGGACTGAATCCTAGAAGGTCTGAACCCCAACCCCATTGGAAAACCACTACCAACATCCCAAAGGATGCCGAAATCGAAAGGATGTTCATGACCACTGCCTTGAATGGAATAATTACACTCCCAACCTGGATGTAAATCAGGACAATAGTTGCAATGAAGATAAATGCCAATGCGATCGGTAGATTTTCCTCAATCGCATCCAATGTATCAGCGCTGTAGGCAGCAAATCCTCCTACCAGCATCTCCGCTGCATCACCCATCTCAAGTACTGCTGCTAACTCTCCAATATTCTCTCTAATCGCCTCTACAAATTCTCGTGACTCAACACTTGTTTGCGGTCCATCCATAGTGACCACAATGAATGTTAAGTCAGATGCTACGAACTTTTGCCGGAGATATTCTCTTGATGCATTCTGCTCGGGGCTGAGGAATTCAGTAGGAGTCGTCCAGAATAGAACCACCTCATCTTCACTCATCTCAACCGATGGCATAGCGGCACCAAACACTCCAACAACATGAGAATCATTGAGCATAGAACTTATCCAACGATATTGCTGTCTGAGGTTATTCTCCGATAATGGATTGCCTCCATCCATGTCCACAACCATGAAAGCAGAATTCTGAGCACTCTCCGGCCACAAATTGTTGATGTGATCAGAGCCCTCTCTTGATTCATCATCAGGTGGTAGCGCTTCTACTGAAGACAAGGATAACTCTGCTTGCAAGAATGGTAGTCCCGCTCCAAGCAAGAGGATGAATGTTGGAATCAGTACCGCCCACGGATGTTTCATCACCGTCCTTGCGATTTTAGCCCACATTCCATCATCAGTATCCTTACTCGACATAGAGAATGGAACCTTCCAAGAATTCACCTTAGGGCCAAGCATGGCCATAACTGCTGGTAGTACAATAACCGAGTATACCATCGCTATACTAACTGCAAGAGTGCCACCAATACCTAGACTTGGAAGACCTGTGTTTTCAAAGAATAACATCCCCATCAGCCCGATGGCAACCGTAATTCCAGAGTAAAATACTGCTTTACCAGCAGTAGCTACGCTCATTGCAGTAGCAGTGCGAACATCCCGACCTCTATCCAATTCCTCCCTGAATCGATTGACCAAGAATAGCGAATAATCTATCGATACACCAATTCCAATCAACGAGATGATATTGGTTGAATATTGTGTGACATCAGTTACGTTTGACAGCCAAATAGTAATCCCCATAGCAGCCAAAACGGTGAGCACACCAACTCCGACAGGTAGGAATGCAGCAACAACAGAACCGAAGACGATTCCAAGAATGATTAGTGACAATGGTCCTGAGAACATCTCAGCCTGAATCAGATCATCCTGAATTCTCTTGTCAAAGGAGTACCCAATGGCTAAATCTCCTGTTCGCCAAGAATTGAAATCAGAATCTATCTGTATCGAATCATGAACCTCGACATATCGATTCTTTGACTCCTTGCGATCACCATCGATGTAGATTCTATTTATGGCCCAGAACCCATCATCCTGCTCATTAATCCTGGTATATCTCTCCTCATCAGAAACGCTCCAAGAATAATTGACTTCGATATCATCTCTAGTTTCAAGTTCACTCAAGGCATCTCTAACTGCACTCCTCCACTCCTCAGAACTATCGTTCAACGATTCATGATGTACAAGAAAAACGAATACGTTACTATCTCCTTCTTCAGAGAAGAAATTGTCTCGATATATTTGGCCAGCTCTCAAACTTTCCAAATCCCCTTCACCGTAAGCTTCCGCCCAATCAGAACCCATGGTCATCAAGGAGGCTAAAGCGATACAAGCTAGAACTCCAATTACTGTAACTTTACGCCTATGGTCATAGGTAAACTCACCTAGACGATAGAACAAGCGACCTCGCAAAGCCTCAGGGTCAGTATGCGACTCGCTCATAAATCGGTGCGGTAAACTCCACTATTTGAACGGCTGTTCATCTCTTTCTCCAACACTCAAGCCAGCCTGCTAAATTCTTCTCAACATCTGATGATTCGACTGGGCGATTAGCAACCTTGCCATCCTCAGATAGGGGCTGAACTCTACAACCACAAGCATTGTAATGCCCCCCTCCCGTTTCATCAAAGAGCGTGGCCATTCTAGTCAAATCGAATATTCCCCCTTCGGGATGAAGAAAACTATTGCAATAAAATGAAGCAGACAGGGCTGGCCTATCAGGAGTGCTGATATCGCCATCAACCCAGCCATGAATGATACAACAAGCATCGCAATCCTCGCCAACATATGCCGTCAAAGCATAACCGTTGGTTCTTTCTCCAGTGTCATCCATTCGCAAAATCGCTAATCTATCAACGACTTCGACTTTCTCAGCGATTATCTTGTTCAGACGCTCTGAGGCCGCTTGCTGTTGTTTGCACCTATCCTTTACATCACCTTCTTCCAACAATTGTTCGAGTGGCATTCCTGAACTCAATCGACTCACCAACGATTGCACATAATCATCGTCCTTTGCGTCAATACTACGAGAAAACCATAGCAAAGGATGACCTTGCCTCAACTCCTGAAGTTGTAGGCCACCAGAATCCAAACGGTCAACAAATTCCATAGCATTGCTTAGAGACGGAAGATTCTCCTCACCTGAGAAGTAATCCCAAGCAACTCTTGCTGCAGATGGTTTATCCTCCCAGATACAGTATCCACCTGCAGCAGTAAATTCTTCCTGAACCTGATTTGAAGGCCTATTTGTTGCATGATGATCAAGATATAGCCCACATTCAATGTGAAACGGCAGATCACAAATTGCTGTCTTTCTATCAATCAAATGGTCTACTACCCCCCCACGAATTTCAGCAGGGTGACTGAACCTTACTTCTGCATTCGGAAAGTTGGTTTTCAAAACGACTGCTGCAAACAAACCATCCATGTCACCATCAGCGATTATTCGCTCAATGACAAGTCCATCCAAGTCCATTCGCCCCCTCCTGAACTGTGGGGGAAAACCTTGGCTGATGAACCAATCGCCAACCAAGTATTCACTTCGTATCTTATTCTCTATGGAAAATGTCATGACCAAGGGCGATGAGGAAAGAATGTGGAGACCTCTTGTGGAGTAGTATTGATCAACCTCGGCAGTATCTTGTTACTGGAATATCCTCAGGGGCACTGGGATTTTCCAAAGGGACATCTTGAGGAGGGGGATGAATCGCGTCAGGCGGCTGCAAGAAGAGAACTTGAAGAAGAAACTGGAATAGATGATGTGGATATCGTCGAAGGTTTTGAAATGCGAACAGAATACAGTTTCAGGCATAAAGGCAAAAGAATCCACAAGCAAGTGTATTGGTACATCGGAATTACGGAACAAATGGAAGTCACCATCTCTCACGAACATCGCAATCATCTCTGGCTTGATTGGGATCAAGCAATGGAAGTCTTAACGCACAAAGAATCTCAAGATATTCTAGCCGCAGCACAACGACACATGAATTAGATAAGCCAAAAACAGGTATTTATGAGCAAATACGCCTCAAATTAAAATACCTTGGAGGACGATTTACACATGAATAATATGACCCTTGAAAGTATTCTAAATAGAGTCTCAATGGCGATTTCGTCTCCTTTGGCAAATCGAATCATCATGTTCACCGCGCTAATATGGTTCGGAGCAAGTATACTCTCTCAAGCCTTGTACATGGGGTTCAACGGGCGACCCTATGACTCGATGATGATGATTGAATTTTTAGGGCCGTTCTATCTATTGGTTATCGTTGTTGAATTGATGATTTGGGCCTTAATCGGATTGGTATTGGTCAACAAATTGTTGACTGGCAAAATGGTCGAAGACAATAGTCCTACTACATCGTGAGAGAGAAGACTGATGTTTGACCACCTTTTGCAAGACCTGATGGTGCGCATCAATCGTGTCCATACCGGAGGAGGAGACGGAGGAGAGACTTCCCTGGTTGACGGGTCAAGGGTCAAGAAATCCAGCCTCAGAATCGAAGTTGTCGGTACCATAGACGAATTGAATTCCTTCCTCGGCGTTGTCAGAATGGAATTAGGACGCTTGGACGACATGCACTCTGATGGAAGAATCAAGACGAGTGTGCAGAAGGCTGCAAAACTCGGCGAAGTGGTAATCGCTAGAGTTCAACAGGAGTTATTTGACCTCGGTGCTGAATTAGCCTGCCCAAATGACAACATTCCCGAAGGAATCGTACTCCTTGGAGATGATGCTTCACAGAATCTGATAGATGAGATGGATGCATGGTTGGAGAAATTAGAGCCGCTGAATTCGTTTATTCTTCCAACTGGTGAAGGGCCTGTTGCGTGGTTGCAATTGACCCGCACAGTGGCTCGAAGGTTGGAGAGAAGATTGGTCGAACTTGATGAAGATGAGGGGCTGCGGCCATTTCCTATCGCTTACATCAATCGTGTATCCGACTGGTGTTTCGTACTTGCCCGTTGGTTGACAAGCAGAATTGGAGGGCAAGAAGTTCTCTGGAAACCAATCGCTGAGCGCGGTGGGGGAGAGGCAAACAAAGCCAGAATGATTTCTGGACACGATGATGTTGATTCAGCCCTAGAAGACCTCTGATCATTCGGATTCAGTATATTGTAAACCAATAGTCACCAATGCTGAATCTATGGCTTCAATCCAAGCAGAATCAACTGCTTCCTCGCCGCCCTGCTCAGCCAATCTTTGGCCCCAATCTGCAGCTGAAACAGTATCCCCTCTGGCAGAATGTATTCTGTGCAAAGCCAGATAAGCCATTGGATTGAGATGCTCCTTCTCTATATCCCATGCCTTTTCAAAACAAATCAATGCTCCATTTGGGCCATCTAACAATCCACGTTGTAGATTTCTCAATCCAGCCTGCGACCATGCCTGCGGTAGCCTTCCTATCAATAGACCACGGAATACCAAATATACTTCTCCCATGCAAACGAATGAGGCCAAAATAAATGCTGATATTTGCTCAAAGGTTGACATAGCATCCCATTCATTCCACAACAACCCTATACTGCCGGCACAGAGTAATACGCCTGCAGATGGAGCGATTAACACATCCATTCTCGTGTAAGTCATATGTCGCATCCCTACAACTACTCCAAGGCCTCCAATCAATGTCAAAGTGGCCAACCATATCCAATCACTGGGAGGTTTAGGAGCGCTTTCTGCCAACAACCCCAACAAACCGAGAACAAGTAGTAGGCTGCCAAATCTACGGGACACTTCTGGAAAGGGTTGGTGGGCACTCATGACTATCAGAATCAATCCCAGTGCAGAACACAGCAACGCGTGTTCAATCCCCATGGCCGCTGCATGAACAACATCTGTTTGAAGGCTGTGTTCACCACATCTCGCGCGCAACCATCAAAGATTTGCACCTATCGACCTAAGTTGATGGGTTGGTGGCCATTTTCTCGTAAATCCTCGGACGATGGTGGTGACAACCTCCACATCAAAGGAACCAAAGTTTGGTTAGAAGATCTACGAGAAGTGTGCGAGAAGCATCATGACAAACCTGAAGCAGGTCGTTCTAGAGTACGAGAGATGCAGATAGAATGGAAAGATGCTCACCGCCAAGGTGACTTGGACGACACACTCTTTGAAGGTCTAGAAAGAAGGGCTTTCCAATTGACTAGAGCAAGTGATACTGAATGGCTAACTTGGCTTGATGATGAAGATTTTTGGAAACCTGGTTGGAGAGCAATTCCTGATGAACCCTAAGAAGGAGAGCCTTCCGGCTACATCCATGGGTGATAAGCCAGAACTGTTCATCCTCCATACCTGCCCTTTTTCTTGGAAAGTCAGAGGCTTATTGGAGCACCTCGACATTGAGTATGATGAAGTTCAGGTCAATGCGCTCAGAACAAAAAAAGAGTTGGCATTCACCAATGGCTGGAACAAAGTTCCTGTTTGGCGAGAAAAGACTGGTGAAGTGTTAGTTGACTCAACCCCAATGATGAAAGAAATCGATTCAAGGTATAACGATGGTAAACTTTGGCAAAGCGAAGATGAACAACGTAGAGATAAATGGATGGAATGGGTCGATGAACATCTGAAAAGAGCGACTATTCCAATCTTATACGGAGGGTTATTTTCAGCACTCAAAACAACGGTTAGAGTCTCAAAGTTGGAAAAATTCGGGTTTTTCTCTAAGCGACTCTATGCTTGGGCAGGATTCCCAATTATGTGGGGAATAATCGCTCGCAGTCGTGTCAAAAAAGATGGACGTAAGCCCAAACAATTGTGGCATGATTTGCTTGATGAATGGTGTGATGAAATCGGAGAAGCAGAATTCTTTGGAGGAGGAGGACCTAATCTCGTTGATTTTGCTGCCTTTGGCTACGTTCGCTCAATTTCTCCCTTCTCACAATTCTCTCAATTACAAGAGCATGAGCGCGGCATGGCTTGGTACAAGAGAGTTGAAGCGACCTTGAAAGCCTGAGGGGATTCTTTGGATCATTCTGCAGACTTGTTCGGAATTAAATTCGTGGAAGTCCCAGAAGGCAGCGTATTGATAGGTAGCGACAAAGGTGGCCTTGTACACGCTTCAGAGAGGCCAAGATATCAAGCCAAGATTGAGAGTTTCAGAGTAATGGATTCTCTGCTGACCAAACAGCAATTCGCTTGTATCATGGGAGAAGAAAGCGAAGATGATGAGCCGATTGACTCACTTTCCTGGCAACAAATAGAAGAAATGCTCGAAAACTTCCAATCAGAACTTGATGGTGACTATGAAGTTCGCTTGCCGAGTGAAGCAGAATGGCTGCGCTGCAAAGAACACCTTGACCTAAATCTGCCAGTTGCTTGTGAAGAAATTCTCTGGGATCATCCACACAATAACAACCGTGGTGCGCATAGCGATGGGAGGCCACGTATTGATGATCGAGCTGACAATCTGATGCGTAGGTATCGAGTATCGATGAAATCACACCCCACGAAACCTGGAAGGACTTTCAAAACACAAACTCCGGTATTCTCACCTCAGAAAGATGCTCATTTTCGTTTACTGATTCGTAAGGTAGTAGACAAAGAAGTTCCCTCGGTCCCAGAAGAAGCTGATTTTGCTGCGATTTTTCGTCAGGAAGCAATTTTCGCATTATTCATCGGTATCATTCCATCATTCCTAATTCCAATCGCAAGAGGGTTTCCAAATTACATCTACGAAGGGTGGGCGAATCTGCTCTTTGGCGGTATCTGTTTTTCTTTGGTTACCGCACTATTCTGGCGGCCTAGGAGACCTACATGGTATATCGACGAGAACGAAGAAAAATTAGTGCCCAGAAAGAACTGAATTGATTCCAATCAATATTTCTCTTTACGAAGAACGTCCATGACACAAATGGCAGCCATATTGATGATGTGACGCACTCCATCCGCCCTAGCAACAACTTGAACCGGCTTTGCCATACCAGAAAGAATCGGTCCTGTCATCTCTGCATCCGCAAATTGCTCAAGCAGTTTATACGAAATATTAGCTGATGCAAGGTTTGGACAAATCAAGACATTTGCCGGACCTTCAAACTCCATGAATGGATAATCCAGTTGCACCACAGGATCCAAGGCGGTATCCACTTGCATCGGACCCTCAATCACGATATCTGGATCTAATTCTCTAGCGATTTCTATCGACTCTTCGATACGATCCGTTCTCTGAGCCTTGCTGCTACCAAAATTTGAGAATGATAACATGGCAACCTTAGGGTCTACTCCAAAGCGACGTGCAACCTTTGCAGTCTGCACCGCAATCTCTGCCAACGTTCTACTGTCGGGATAGACATTGACGGTGGCATCAGCTAAGAAAATGACCTTACCATTGACAGTCATCATGTAACACCCTATGATGCAATGAGCATTAGGGTCTGCACCGATTACCTTGAGAGCAGGACTTAGAACATCGGGATATGCTCTTGTAACTCCCCCTACCATTCCGTCTGCAGCCCCACTTGCTACCATTTGTGATGCAAAATATGGTCTACTCTTAAGTAACCTCTGAGCGTCTTCAAAGGAGAGCCCCTTGCGGTGTCTTCGATCAAACATACCTTGAGCAAACGTATCTAGCCTGCGCGGATCTCTCCGTGGGTCAATGATTGTACATTCAAATTCGAGTTCCATTTGCTCCAATTTACTACGAATTCCGCTCTCACTACCCAATAAAATGGGGTGACAAATGTCTTCTTGGACTAATTCTGCTGCCGCTCGCAAGACCTTCTCATTATCTCCTTCTGGGAATACAATCTTTCTGCCACTTCCCTTCACTTTGTTGATGACGCTACGCATGACGCTCCAAGTCAATCCTAACCTAGCCTCCAACTCTTCCCTATATTCCTCATGGTCATACTCTTCAGGGGAGATTTTCGCTATTCCTTCTTCGACTGCCGCTTGCGCTACTGCGCTCGCCTCCCAAATCAGTACTCTTCGATCAAATGGCTTGGGAATGATATAATCCAATCCATACTGAAGTGGAGCGCCACCATAAGCAATGATTACGTCATCAGGAACCGGTTCTTTAGCTAACTCAGCCAAAGATTTCGTCGCAGCCATTTTCATATTCTGAGTGATATCGCTGGCCCGAACATCCAACGCTCCTCTGAATATGTATGGAAACCCGAGGACATTATTCACTTGATTGGGGAAGTCAGAACGACCGGTTGCAATTATTGCATCTGGTCTCGCTTTTCTAGCAACATCGGGCATGATTTCAGGGTCGGGATTGGCTAATGCGAAAATAATCGGTTTTTCAGCCATACTCTGGACCATTTCCGAATTGACTAGACCCCCTTTCGACAGACCAAGGAAGAGGTCCGCACCAACCATTGCACTAGCGAGGTCTCCATCATCTACATCTTGTGCATATGCAGCTTTGTATTCATTTAATTCTCCAGCCTTTTCTCGCTTCTTGGTCATGATTCCCTTGGAATCACACATGATGATATTTGGCCTCCTAACTCCGAGTGCAACATAATGGTCTGCACAAGCAATTGCACTCGCACCCGCTCCAGCAATTACCACCTTCAATTCTGACAATTCCTTACCTTGAAGTTCCGCCGCATTCAACATCGCCGCCCCAGATATAATTGCAGTTCCGTGTTGGTCATCGTGCATCACAGGAATATTCGTTCCTGCCGCAATTCTTTTCTCAATCTCAAAGCATTCAGGTGCTTTGATATCCTCAAGATTAATTCCACCAAATGTCGGAGCAATCGCACATACTGTACGGATGAATTGCTCAGGATCCGTCTCGTCAACTTCAATGTCAAACACATCAATGCCTGCGAATGTCTTCAGCAACAGCCCCTTCCCTTCCATAACTGGTTTCGACGCCAAAGCACCGATATCACCCAAACCCAATACTGCAGTTCCGTTACTGATGACTGCCACCAAGTTACCCTTGGTAGTATATCGATAAGCCTCATCTGGATCCTTTTCAATTTCAAGACAAGGATAGGCTACTCCAGGAGAGTATGCTAACGATAATTCCCTCGCAGTAGCATGTGGTTTGGTAGGCACTACAGTGACCTTTCCCCTTGGTTCCATTTCGTGGTAATCAAGAGCTTCTTGTTTGAATCGTTCTTCCGAACGCTTTGGAACCATATTGTTGTCGGGCTAAGAGGCGCTTCAATTGGTTTTCCTATTGACAAGCCGCAATGCAACGTTTCATTTTGTTGAAGGTGTAGCGCAGCCCATGCGACGCACCCGAATCATCGGAACAATCGGACCGGCCAGTGATGACCCAGAAACTCTAGAGACACTACTGAAAGAAGGTTTAGACATAACACGACTGAACTACAGCCATGGAGATTTGGATGGTAAAACCGAACTCATTGCCAAAGTTAGAGCTGCTGAAAAGGCAGTTGGAAAGTACGTTGGTATTCTCGCCGATCTACCAGGCCCGAAACTAAGACTCGGGACTTTTCCTGGAAAAATCGATTTGGAGGAAGGCCAAGCCATCACCTTGAGTTGTGGAGTACATGATTCTGAAGATATTCACGTCGATGGAGGAATCGTTCTCCCCGTCCCTTACGAGGGGCTTTCTCAGAATCTGCGCGTTGATGACCCAATTCTGCTAAACGATGGATTAGTCAGACTCAAAGTCGTGGATGCACCTCACCAAGCAGCCTCGAAGGTTGGATGTGTAGTCATCGATTCTGGGCCATTGTCTTCAAGAAAAGGTATCAACGTTCCAGCCACGATAGTAGATTTGCCATCGGTTGGGCCCAAAGACAAGGCTGCAATCGCTCACGCAATTGAACACGGTGCTGACTTCATTGCGGTATCTTACGTTAGAAAGGCAGACGATATCAAGCCAGCCAGAGATGCAATCAACGAAGCTGGAATCCATACTCCGATTATTGCCAAGATTGAGCATCCAGCAGCCTTGCAGGACCTTGAAGCAATCGTCGAGGCGGCAGACATTCTCATGGTAGCCAGAGGTGACCTCGGAGTGGAAATACCAATGGAGAGAGTACCTGCAGCACAAGAAAGGATCCTTGCTGCTGGAATGGCTAGAGGTAAACCAGTCATTATTGCTACACAGATGTTGGAGTCAATGTGTGACAATCCAAGACCAACAAGAGCCGAAGTAACCGACGTTGCAACTGCTATTCGTCAAGGAGCGAGTGCTGTCATGCTCTCTGGAGAAACGGCCAGTGGAAAACACCCGATAACCGCTATCAAAACGATGGCAAAAATCGCAACCGCTGTTGATGAGGAGGTAAAGGATCTAGGAGACCCGCCTGCCCTTGCTAAGTTCCAATCAACCCGCGCAGTTTCGACTGCTGCAATCTCACTAGCTACAGGATTCAATGCCGACCACTTGATGTTCGCAACCGAACATGGAACTGCCCCCCGCCTCGCTGCGGCCATCAAACCACCACAGCGAATCTTCGCGGTTACTAACAGAATCAGAGCATGCCGAAGAGTGACCATATTGCCTGGAGTTATTGGATACCACGTTGAAGAAGTTGAAGATGCTGTTGAAACATTGATGGGTGCATCAAGGCAGATGATTGCTGATGGTAATGTCAAGGCAGGAGAAACTGTGGTTGCAGTAACTGGCTCCCCTCTCGCAATGACTGGTAGGACCAATACCATCAGACTACTGGAAATCAAAGATGATGGAACTCTTTCCGATCTTGAGTGAAT
>CAXRJJ010000098.1:0-13297 GCA_964230945.1 Yoonia sp. | reverse complement strand
ACTACATGGGTAGTGATATGCCTAGCATTAATCACCTTTCCAGCCTGCATGCTAGTTTCCAATTTTGATAGAGCCCTGTTTCTTTGCACTCGATCCCCAAGTAATTCCGCATAATATGGACCGTGAATGTTCATTTCGAATTCGGCCTTATGAGACAAAACTCCAGCCTGCCAGTATTGATCAAAATGATGTGGTTGAACCATCCTGACAGTCTGAATCTCCATGGTATCTAAACCAAGAGAAATGACGTCATCCATACCTTCAACGATGGTCCTACCCTTACAAGAAAGAGGTACTCCTGCAGGTCCCATCTTCACTGGCATAACAGCGCCTCCGCATCAGCGGCCTTCCGGCGGAAAGGGTGACCATTCAAAACAATATGCTGCTGCATGAGTACGAACATACGTCAACAGTACAGTCCATGTCTCTTCAACCCATCTCCGTGGGGTTCATGACATCCACTAAGTTCGGAGTTGATGATGAGTGCCCTTGACGCCGCCATAGCAGCCTTCTCGCAAGGCCTGCCAATCTGCGTTTTTGACGCTGAATGGAGAGAGGGGGAGACCGATCTGTTGTTCCCAGCAAGAGCTGCTACACCAACCGCCATTCGGCAATTGCGCAAGGATTGTGGTGGGCTGTTGTTTCTAGCCATCGGACATGAAGTAGCCGAATTGTTCGGCTTACCATATCTCCAGGACCTGCACACTCATTCTGCACTAACTGAAGAATATCCAGTTCTCGCCGAACTGATAACTAATGATCTACAATATGATTCTCGCTCCGCTTTCACCTTGTCTTTGAACCACCGAGGCACCTTCACCGGAATCACTGACCATGATCGTTCATTGACGACCAGAAGATTTGCCGAACTATACCTCGAGTGCTTAGAGGATGGTAGCAACGCTGCTGTACGACTTGGTGCCGAATTCAGGACGCCTGGGCATATTCCAGTTTGTAGAGAGACAGAAGGTGGGCTTACCAATCGCCAAGGCCATACTGAATTAGCAGTGGCGATGGCCAGAGCAGCATCGATGGAAGCAGTAGTCATCGGAGCCGAGATGTTGCAACCTGATGGAGATAAGGCACTAACTGTGGAAGATGCCAGAAAATGGGCTGAGGAAAGAGGAATACCTTTCGTCTCCGGGCATGATATCCTCAACGGGGTGAAATGATGGCTCGAGTCATGGCAGTCGGTGTTTTCGACCTTTTACATGCAGGCCACTTGCATTATCTCGAACAGGCCAAGGAATTAGGAGAACATCTGATTGTTGTTGTAGCACACGATGAAACTGTTCGTAGGCGAAAGCACGAACCTGTGACTGGACACGATTTACGACGCAGGATGGTAGAGGGGCTAAAGCCGGTCGATGAAGCGGTCATTGGTAATCATCCAGACGTATCCATCTTTGAGATACTTCCACTGGTAAAGCCAGATATCATCGCCTTAGGATACGATCAGGACCATGCTGAAGCGAGTATCAAAGCAGCGCTTCAAGAAAGAGGGTTCACAGAAATCGAAGTGACTAGAGTAGAGGGCCTTTACGATGACCTTGACGGTACTCGAAAAATCATCTCCCGCATCATTGAATTGAGCAATGGTGATTCGCCGAACGAGGAATAGAAATGTTCACTGGAATAGTGCAAGGAATGGCCGAAGTGGTCTCATTTGAGAATGGAACGCTTTGCATACTACTTCCAGAAAGTGAAGGTCTAGAACAAGGTGCTTCCGTAGCTATCGATGGCGTGTGCCTAACCGTTGTTTCATTTACAGAGGAGCAAATCTGGTTTGATGTGGTCGAAGAGACAATGCAAGTCACAACCCTCTCATCTTTGCAAGCAGGAGATTTGGTAAATTACGAAAGAGCCGCCAAATTTGGCGATGAAATTGGAGGGCACGATGTTTCCGGACATGTTTCATGCACAGCAACCATTTCATCTTGGCAAGATGGGATGATGAGGTTTGACCTTGATTCGAACTGGATGAAATATGTCATTGCTAAGGGATACATCGCAATCGACGGTTGTTCCCTTACCGTGGTCGACCCAGATAAACATGGCTTCTCGGTTGCATTGATTCCTGAGACCCTGTCCAGAACTCGTTTCTCACACAAAGGACCGGGAGATGAAGTGAACATTGAATTCGACTCGCGCACACAGGCTGTCGTCGATAGTGTTGAACGTATGATGCGGGCAGGTGAGTAACATGACCCGAATTGCATTGGTATGTGCTCGATATCATCGGGAGAATGTGGAGTTGATGCTTGAAGTGGCAAAAAACCGCGCTCAAGACTTCGGTATAGAGGTCGCAGAAATCATTTGGGTACCCGGAAGCATGGAGATCCCTCTCGCAATTAAGGGCTTAATCTCAAGAGATGATATCGATGGAGCAGCCTGTTTAGGAATCATCGAGAAAGGTGAAACACAACATGGACTTGTCATGGGACAAGCAGTGGTCAAAACCATACTTGAATTACAATTGGAATTTGACAAACCAATCGGACTGGGAATCATCGGACCTGGCGCCGAGCCAGAGCATGTTGAGCCTCGTCTAGCACCTCATGCCAGCGGGGCCATCGATGCCATTGCTGCGGTCCTCTGATTGTCATTTCTCTTGAGTAGCCACCAGACTGCAATCAATGCAATCGCGTTCATTGTCAAAATCCACCAAACGGACCAAGCAATACCATCCACCATGAAGTCTGACAGAGGCATCAAGAAAGGTGTCGGGAAGAATTTGATGGTGTGCGTAGGAATATCGAGGAAAATGTGGAAAACCCAAGGACTGATGATGAACAACGCAGCAGTTCTTGGGCTCATTGAAGTCTTCAACCACTTTCCAGCCGGCAACAGATCTGTTGAGTCAATTCTACGCAAACGTATCTCCAATGAACCCCAGATCAGTAAAAACAAGACAAAGGTCCAGATAAATGAGTGACTGATTTGGTATAAATCCCAAGCCATGGCTGGCATGTCGGAAGTCACAGTATTCTCGTCTATTTTCTGCATTGGTTGCCCTTTGGAAATACGGTATATTGTGGTGGGTACGAAGGCAAACAAATCTGGCAGAACCCCCATGGCTGCAGCCAATCTCCAATCTACCCTGCGATAGGTCAGATGCCTACCCCAAAGGGCATGGCTGAATACATCCATGTTTGATTGAACAGAACGCCATCTATATGCCTACTGTCGAATCGGTCACCGGTGATGATGTCAAGCCAACCTTCAAGGAATCTACCCGTCAGCATAGAATCATGTCTGAAGGAGTACGCAACGTCATCATAATCGGTAGTGGGCCTGCGGGTTATACTGCTGGACTGTATACTGCTAGAGCGATGCTCGAACCATTGATGTTCGCTGGCTACATGTCTGGAGGACAGTTGATGTTGACCAGCGACGTAGAGAACTTTCCCGGTTACCCTGAAGGAATCACTGGACCAGAGATGATGATGCAACTGCGACAACAAGCAGAGAGATTTGGATTGGAAGTTCATGACAAGAATGTCGCACGAGTAGATTTCTCTGAGCGCCCATTCAAGGTCTACGTAGAAGGGGACGAACACCTTACTCATTCAGTTATCATCTCAACTGGTGCCGAGGCGATTTGGCTAGATGCAGAAAATGAAGCAGAACAGAAAGGAAGAGGAATCTCAACCTGCGCTACATGCGATGGTGCTTTCTTCAAAGACGAGGAAGTTTTGGTCATCGGTGGTGGAGATTCGGCAATGGAAGAGGCTACATTCCTGACAAGATTTGCTTCGAAGGTTACTCTACTGCACCGAAGAGATACCTGGAAGGCATCCAAAGTAATGCTTGAACGGGCTAGAAACAACGAGAAAATCGAGATCCGTCCTTTCCGTCAGGTCAAGTCTTGGCAATCCGATGACAATGGTTTGACGGGAGCACTTCTCGAAGACCCACGTGATGGTTCGACTGAAGAAATCGCTGCAACTGGAGCATTCATCGCCATTGGACACAAACCAATTACCGCGTTCCTTGAAGGTCAAGTCGAGACAGATGACCATGGCTACATTGTAAACAAGGAGTTCAGCATGACCAGCGTAGAAGGTGTGTTTGCGGCTGGAGATGTGGTAGATACCCGTTATCGACAGGCGATTACCGCTGCTGGTATGGGCTGCATGGCAGCCATAGATTGCGAGCGTTGGCTTGAAGAGAATGTCCACTGAGGCCCAAACATGGCCGACGAATTGAGCGCTGATGACCTTCAGCGCTTCTCAAGGCATCTCATCCTTCCTCAAGTAGGCGTAGATGGCCAAGCAAAGTTACGTTCTGCGCGTATTGCCGTTATTGGTGCAGGGGGTTTAGGTTCTCCAGTCATTCTCTATCTTGCAGCCGCTGGAATTGGGCATCTTACAATAATCGATGATGATATTGTGGACATCTCAAATCTGCAAAGACAAGTACTGCATGACAGTACTTGGGTCGGTCGAGCAAAGACTGAGAGTGCGAAGGCGAGAATCGAAGCCTTGGACCCTCAAATCTCAGTGCAGATTCATTCCACCAGACTTGATGCAAGCAATGCCATGGAGATACTTGAAGGTCATGACCTAGTAGTTGATGGAACCGACAACTTTCCTACTAGATATCTAGTCAATGATGCCTGTGAAATTCTCGGAATACCTTGGGTATACGGCTCTATTCATAGATTCGAAGGCCAAGTCAGTGTCTTCAATCATAATGGTGGGCCAAATTATCGCGACATATTCCCGCGTCCTCCACCGCCTGGAATGGCACCATCCTGTGCAGAAGCCGGAGTACTCGGAGTACTTCCAGGAGTCATAGGTTGCATTCAGGCTAATGAAGCAATAAAGGTCATTCTCAATATTGGAGAAGTCCTCAGTGGCATCCTATTACTGTACGATGCTTTGGAAATGCGATTCAGAGGCCTGAAGGCGAGCCATGATCCAAACAGGGAAAGGGTGAGTGAATTACTCGACATTGAAGGCTACTGTCAAGCAGCAGAAGTTGAAGAACAGAGTAGCGCTGGAGAGGATTCGATGATTAACGAGATTGAACCAGTAGTTGCTCAACAACGCATGGACGATGATTGGAAACCATACATCCTAGATGTGCGCAGTGTAGGCGAGGCTGCAATCGCTTCACTTCACATGGTGGATGACTTGATTCCGCATGTCGAAATATTATCACATCTCGATTCGATTCCCAAAGATAGAGACATCTTGCTTTATTGTCACCATGGTGGTAGGTCCTTGATGGCTGGAATGGTGTTGTTGAATTCAGGGTGGGACCGTTCCAATCTATTCAACCTCAGTGGAGGAATAGATCGTTGGTCTACACAAGTCGATGCCAGCATCCCACGATACTGACCTGAATGATGGGACATCTTGATGTGCATCGGGGAGCCCAAGACCCCTGAGGTGCCACAGTGGCGAAGGTCATCATTGCCGATGAGAACGAGGGGCGCCGCAACCTGTTGGCGAATACTCTTGAGCGCGAAGGCTTCGATGTAACCCGCGGCTCAACCCTACGACAGACCGAAGCGACCGCATTAGCCGTAATGCCCGAAGTCGTTGTTATGGATGGTGAATGGAAAACTGGAGACCCCATCGATGCATCTCAACGTTTGATGTCGGATCCTGAATTTGCATTCAAGTGCAGAATTGTGGTCCTGTCTCGCATAACCTCGCAGGATTACATGATTGCCGCTGCCAAGGCCGGCATCTCAGAAGTATTGTCAAAACCCTTGAACATGAAATCATTGATTGAACAATTGCACAAACATTCTCGCAAGGAATTTGTTCCGCCTCCAGCAGATGTAGGAACCATTGGAAGTAGAGAGGGGACTTTCGATGTTGGAGTATCGATGAATGACCCTAATTGGGCCCTTCCAATGTTGTCCAATATGCTTGGTTCCGATGTAATCAACGATGATTTCGTTTCCGACATAGTCGACAAACTGGAAGAGAAAGAACTTGCAGAAGATTTGGACCTTGACCCCTCAGTATTATCCGAATTACTCAAAGCAGCTTTAGGTAAATTAGTCGAAGATGGAGTTTCTTCAAAAGATGGTGATGGAGAAGCTGTATCCTATGAGAGTCTCAAGAAGACTGAGAAACTTGGAGGAGAAGCAAAACCCCGAAAGAGCAGCTCCAAGAAGGTCGGCATGACGATGGATGAGATGTTACAGGCGCAAGCCGATGACATAGCTGAAGAAGTTGAAGAAGCAATGGATGAAGTGTTATCTGAATTACCTGACCTAATCACCATCTTACCTGAAGATGATCAGATGAGTGTTGACCCAGAGGTTGTGCGCTTCACTCATCTCTCAATACGCTATGTTCTAGATCTGTTATTTGACATCGCTAGACCTGACAACCTTACAGACATGACCTTGATGACTAGATTGGAAGATGGCGCCCAGATGTTGGCAGATGTCATGTTACATCTGCCTAGTGCACCTGAGGAAGAAGAATGAACGATTCATCCTGATGTCACGGTAATCGTTGAATACCAAACCTCGGGAGAGAATAGTATGGCAGGTGTTCCTTCATTCAATACCAAAGCGGATAGCCATCGCTTGGCTTTCTCTGCTTTACTCACCGCATTCATAGTTGATTTCCTCGGTTATGCCTACATTGTTCCTATTCTTCCAGAATGGAAAGAGCAATTCGCACTCTCAAGTATTGAAGCCACTGCCTTAGTATCTATTTGGGCCCTACCGTTGTTGATTCTAGGACCAATTTCTGGAAGATTAACGGATAGGTTCGGTGCTGGAAGAGTCATTTCAGTTTCAATCATTATGTTGATTGGAGCCTCTCTACTATACCTTGTAGCAACTGAAGAATTGCTTGAATCAACTCTTCCGGGCTCAGGATTTTGGGTCCTAGTATGCGCCCGCTTCTTCCACGGTGTATCTGGTGCTGCTGTATTGACAGCAGGATTGGCAGCTGCGAGTCAATTGTGGCCACAAAATTTCGGAGAAGCCGCTGGTTCGTTAATCGGCATGGCTACCGTGGGTGCACTTTTGGGCCCCGTCATAGGAGGATGGGCCTTTGAAATCGGAGCATCAAGCGCATTCCTATTGTTGGCAGGGATAACATTCCTAGCCCTTCCTATCGTTCTATATGCCTCAAAAGAAATCGGGCATGGGCAAAGCGAAGGAGGATTGGAACAGGTTCCAATCAAGGAATTCATCGCTCATCCTGTTCTATTGAGAATAGGTCTACTAATCATGTTCTCAGCGTTGGCAACTGGAGCCTTAGAAGCAGGAGTTCCACTATTGCTCTCAGAACCACCAATGAACATGGGGCCAGGGCAGATCAGTCTAGTTCTGTTAGTTCTGGTATTGCTGCAAGGAATAGGTGGCTGGTGGTGGGGTAGACTTGTCGACCGCACTGAGCCCACGCGTTGGATGATTGTCGGTTGGACAGGAGTGATAATTGGACTAGTTGCTTCTGGAGTAATTTCTTCAAATATCGATGGCAAAGTAGGAATCTTGTTGATAGTTGGAATGCTGGGGATTTTCCAATTCTCTGTAGCAGCAGCACAGATTCCAATGCTGCCAATGATCGATGCTGCAACTACTCGTGCTTACGGGCGCGGAAGTGCGGGACTCGCCTTTGGTGCATTCGGAACTGCTTGGGCGGCTGGAACATTGATTGGACCACTATTCATCGGCGCCTTACACGATTTGACAGGAGAATGGTCTCTTTCTCTTGGCCTGTTAGCAATACCTGGTGTCTGTGGCATGATTATGACTCTCTCAAATCGCAATGAATTGCGCTCTTGCTACAATGAAGAGATGCAAAGAAGGGCCCTAATGCCGGATGAAGGCGAATGAGAAGCAATCTTGAACGCGAGTCCCCCGCCTTGATTCGGGGAGCCAATGAGCGAAGTCGGATTTCCAGACATCAATGGATGTGGGTGGCGTCCAGAAAAAGCTCTGAAGTTCTCCAATCCACTACCCGCTGATGAGGCGAGATTTGAAGTCCTGCGTTTTGTAGCTGAACGGCATGATGGACATCTTCAGAAAGTTGCCACTACTTGGGACCAATTACAGTCTCAGGCATCTAACAACCAATTCGATGGACGCAAATGGCATTCGTTCAGCAACGAACTTCTAGACGCGTTATCTAGAGGACTAAGCATTCGTTTACATCAAACTTCTTTGGATAAAGATGCACATAGAGAAGTAGTACCACGTCGAGACCTTGAGAAACACCTAGACAGACGAGGTGAAAGATTCCTAATCGATATCGCTCTATGCCTCCGGAGAATCGCTCATTACATGGCAGTTAACATGGAGAATAGACTAGAATGGCAGAGGTTGATGTTGCGTACTCGAGTATTGGATGAGCATCTCAAGGATGTTTTTGCTAAAGGTATGGAAACTCCCGATGGAGGGAAATTTGGAGGTAAAGGATTCCGTTCAACCTGGCAAGAAGGAGTTGTTGCAGTTGCTACTGCTCTCAAAAGACAAGTAGATTCCTCTCCTGGTTCTCGCCCCGGTGAAGGTTACGAAGGAGACCTCGTTGCCCCAATGATCAGGGATGTAGGACTCGCTTTGGCCATGGGAGATACTCCAAAGGATGTCATGGCTGCGCAAATGGGCAAATCAGCATCAAATCAAGATGGAGGTTGGAGTGGTATGGAAGCAGGTGGTAGAGACCTGCACATTGGCTGTTGGCACAGAGGAGTACTGCCTCCTACTGCTCCCCTGCCAATCGCTTCTGCCACGATGACCGGTTTGGCACTGGCCGCCAAATTGAGTGAAGTGGACCGATTCCATGTAGCCTGCATTGGAGAAGGGGCCAGTAGTAGCGGAGAGTGGTGGGAAGCGATTAATCTGGCAGGTACCAGATCATTACCTATGACATTCATTCTTCAGAATAATCAAATCGCATTGGACACTATTTCTACAAATCAATCCGGAGTAGAATTGTGGGCTGACAAAGCGGTTGCTATGGGAATTCCTTCGTGGAGTATCGATGGCTCCGATGTAGCATCTTGGCATGCTTCGGTTGCGGTTGCGAGAGAATTCAGTAGTCAGGGAGGAGGCGCTACGCTGATTCACGTTGAGACCATGCGTGGTTGCGGTCATGCACATCACCATGACGACCTCTATCTCGGAGCAGAGAGCGGTAACCCACCTGGATACGTAAACCGAGAGATGCTTGAGTACTGGGCTGCCAAAGACCCTATAGAAGTTCACAAGGAACTGTTGTTGAGCATGGGAGTTGCAGAAGATGAAATCTCTTCCATCGAAGATGAAGAACAAGACAGAGCCGATCAAGCAAGAGTGGAGGTTGAAGCGATGTCTTGGCCAGCACCAGAAACTGTAACTCTCGGAGTAACCAGTCTACATGACGCAGACACTCATCAGGACAGATTGGACAGAGATGGTAGCGGTATTGAAGCACAAGCGGTTCTTTCTTCTGGAGAAGTTGATGTGGATTTCGACTCAAGCAGTGGCTCGTGGACCTATGCACGCGCCATTCAACAAGCAATGGTTGCGATTGCAGAAAGGCATGCCGAAGAAGTAGTATTCATGGGAGAAGACATGGAGGTTGCAGGTGCATTCGGAATGAACTTGGCCTTGAAAAATGCAGGGCATGAGGATAAACTTCTGGACATGCCTCTTTCTGAAGCCGTGATTATCAATGCAGCAACAGGAGCCGCGTTACATGGCATGAGACCTATGGCGGAGATTCAATTTGGAGGATTTGCAGCATTAGCATTCAATGCCCTAGTGAACAACGCTGCAATGTTGCGCTGGAGATGGGGGGCTGAAGTTCCACTCACTGTCCGCATACCCTTGGGAGGGCGCACTCGCAGTGGACCATTTCACGCAAACATCATCGAATCGTGGTTTGCCAACGACCCTGGCTTGGTAGTGGTTGCTCCGGCAACTCCTCAGGATGCCTACGACCTGTTACTCGAGGCTGCCGAACTAGATGACCCGGTTATCTTCCTCGAACATATCGGGCTGTATGGATTACGCGGTGGTCTGACCGGATGGGGAGATATGATCAGCCAAAAAGTGGACACAGAACCAGTAAAACTTGCTCTTAACCAAGGCCGAAGACATGCTCTTGGTAAAGCCAAAGTGGTGCGTGGAGGCAGCGACCTGACTCTAGTATGCTGGGGAGCCATGCTACACGTTTCTCTCAAGGCTGCTGCTGCTGCAGCTGAGAAGGGTATCGAGGTCGAGGTCATCGATCTAAGGACCATTGTTCCATTCGATCACCAGACCTGTATTGAATCACTAACTAGAACTGGAAGACTGTTAATCGTTCAAGAAAGCCAATGGAGTGGTGGCTTAGGCCATACTATTCAGAGTCGAATAATGGAAGATGCCTTCTGGTCGCTTGAAAACAAACCTGTAATTATTGGTGCTCTTGATACACCAGTTCCATTCTCACCACCCCTTGAAAATCATACGATTCCCGACGTTGAATTCGTGCTTGAAACAATAATCAACATGTGTGAATAAGCACTCCCTGCAAAGGCAATCCATATGTGCTCCACTATACGTGACCATCTTGCATGTCGCAGACCTTGGCTGAGTCAGTATCCGTAAAGAAGGATGCAGGAGTCATGGAACTGCTTCACTGGAATGGGATGCTCCTGACCGGCGGTTTGTTCGTCACATTGGTAGTTCTGGAAACCTTCAGTCATCGGGCAGGAGAATACGCTGCATGGATCAGTCTGTTGTTACTGGCGGCTGCAATAGCATTGCTCATCACCTCTGCGGATTTCTTCATTGAAGGTGCCAAAGGACTGGCACGTAGAGCAGGAATTGCAGAAGTAGTAATCGGATTGACCATTGTATCTATTGGTACTTCTCTACCGGAAATTCTAGTAACTTCAACAGCGGCATATGGCGGTGCGGATGACCCTGCAATGATCGACCTAGCGATAGGTAACATCTTCGGTTCAGTTCTGGTACAGATAACTCTCATCCTAGGAATAGTTGTCATGGTCAGACCCCTCGAAATCAGACCAGATTGGCTTCGCCGTGATGGGCTATTGATGCTCGGAGCAGTTGTCTTGCTATCCCTACTACTGCTTTGGGGCAACGATTTGACGCGCCTTGAAGGTGGGCTATTGGTAGTACTGTATCTTTCTTACATCTGGTGGTTGCTGAAGAATCAAGATAAAATTCGTTCAGATGAACTGGAAATCGTCCCTGAAGTCAAGACTCAAGGAAGGGGATGGACCTCTGGAGCCTATACTGTCATGGTAATCATTGGATTGATGTTCGCAATTTATGCTGCGACTCAGTTGGTGACCATAGCCAGTGAAATCGCAATTGCCATGGATGTGCCTCCTGCCGTTGTTGGAATGACAATGTCAGGACTAGGTACCTCGCTACCTGAGTTGACGGTAGCCCTGATGGCATCAAAAAGGTCACAAGGTGTTGCAGTTGGGACCCTAATCGGTTCAAACATCACCGACCCGATGCTCTCAATTGGGATTGCAGCGATGGTTTCTCCTTTGGTCATCTCATCAGGATCTGTTCCTTTGATTATGAAGATAATCATTCCAGCAACCATCATCGGCGTAGTTGCTTGTCTCTTGTTTATGTGGACTGGATTCAAATTCAACCGCTGGGAAGGTGGAGTTCTAGCAGGACTGTATCTTCTATTCCTGTTGATACTAGAGATGCAACGTAGAGGCTATCTCGTCATCTGAGGTTTGTCGATAGCTGTGCGCATATCGACTCTAGATTTGACCTGTCGTGATCATCAAATTCTGCCAAATTATCGCTGTCTATATCCAGAACAGCGATTACCTCACCACCTTCATCGAACATTGGAACCACGATTTCTGACATGGTGCTTGACGAACAAGCGATGTGGTCTTCTCTCTCATGTACATTCTCAACCAGTTGAGTTTCCTTGGTTCTTGCACAAGCACCGCATACTCCTCTATCGAAACTGATCTCTAAACAACCATGGCTACCCTGATAGGGACCAATTTTGAGAAGACCCGGGGAAACGACTCGATAGAATCCAGTCCAATGAAATTCCTCGAATTCGTTATGCAATTCGCAGACTACAGTAGCCATCATGGCAATCAAGTCGTCTTCATCTTCAATCAGGGAGGCAATTCGGCTCAAGACCTCGGAATAATCCCTAGCCATATTGGGGGCAAAGGCCTGTTGAAGATGAACATTGGTATCACTGGTTGAGAAGCAGTTCTTATTGCCGCGCTGCTGGTGGGATAGTGCATGGTAGACCTCGCACTTGATGAGATGCAGGAGATGCTACAAGAGTTGGCGAGGCAATTCGCACTAGACGAAATACGCCCAAATGCCGAGAAATGGGATGCTGAATCAATCTATCCGCTGGAAGCGATCAAGACTGCAAATGAACTGGGTCTACTGAACCTACACATCCCCGAGGAATACGGAGGGGCCGGACTTGGATCGATGGAAGAAGTGGTGGTCAACGAGGAGTTGGCTTGGGGAGACCCAGGATTTGCTACCGCTGCTTATGCAACCAGCCTAGCCATTGCACCAATCATCACTGGTGGGACTGAGGAACAGAAGAAGAAATGGCTTGGAAAGGTCGTCGAAGGAGCGCTCTCTTCCTACGCAGTTACCGAACCTGGAGCCGGTTCGGATGTTGCTTCAATCAAAACCCATGCCGTTAAGCAAGGGGATACTTACATTCTGAACGGAGAGAAAATGTGGATTACTGGTGCAGGCTATGCAGACTTCTTCTTCGTACTCGCTAAGACAGACCCTGATGCAGGCTATCGAGGCATGTCAGGATTCATCGTCGAGGCGGATAGCGAAGGATTGAGTATGGGCAAGAAGGAGGATAACATGGGCCAACGCTGTTCAGATACCCGTTCGGTTGTATTCGATTCTGTCAAGGTGCCAGCCGAAAATCTGCTCGGTGGAGTTGAAAACCAAGGTTGGCTGAACGCAATGAAAGCCTTTGATATGAGCAGACCAAACATTGCAGCTCACGCAACTGGCCTTGCTAGAGCGGCCTTTGAGCACGCCCTTCAGTATTCAGACGAAAGAGAGACCTTCGGCAGTAAATTGCACCAACATCAAGCGATTCAATTCATGTTGGCTGACATGAAAACCAACATTGAAGCCTCGCGCCTACTAACTTGGAAAGCGGCATCAATGATTGACTCTGGGAAGAGGAATACCGAAGCAGCAGCCCATGCAAAGAGATTCTCAGCAGATATCGCCATGCAGATCGCAACCGATGCAGTGCAAGTTTACGGCGGATATGGTTACTCCGAAGAATACCCGGTAGCGCGACTGATGAGAGCAGCAAAGGTGATGCAAATCTAC
>CAXRJJ010000097.1:0-14616 GCA_964230945.1 Yoonia sp. | reverse complement strand
AGCACAGGTTGTATCTTCATCGTCAGTTAAATATTCAATTGAAAACGTTGAAGTTGCACTTCTCAAACTTGCGTGCATCTCCATCCCCTCGATTTCTTCCTCAGGAACCAGCCAAGTTCCTCCTAGAACTCCCCATGTAGAGAATACTAGAGTTAGGACAATACATGCAACTGCAACATATCCTAGAGGACCGCCGTCGCCTGATGCGGCTGGCATTGGCATCATACCACCCATTGGAGCAGCCATACCTGGTGCGGGCATTCCACCCATTGGAGCAGCCATTCCTGGTGCGGGCATTCCACCCATTGGTGCGGCCATTCCTGGTGCGGGCATTCCGCCCATTGGAGCAGCCATACCTGGTGCGGCCATTCCTGGTGGAGCAGCAGCCATTGGAGCAGCAGCCGGCGGAGCGGCTGCGGCAGGTGCTACTGGAGCGGTGGTGCTAACCATTTGCTGAGCAGTTGCCTGTAGTTCGGATTGCTGCAGGACACCATCTTGGTTTGCATCGAAGTGTCGTGCTGTCTCGGCAAGTTGAGTTGGGTCTACGCCATGTTGTTGTGCAACCTCTTGCACTTGAGTTTGGTCAACTTGGAATTGATCCATAGGTGCAACTTGAGGTGCCGCTGGCTCAAAACCAGGGAAATGTTGCTGTGTGTACATCTTTGCTTGATCAGGAGTGTAACCCTGTGTCAATAAGCCATCATAGTATTCTTGCGCGCCGGACATTGCTTCGCCCATTACACCCTTCGCTATAACCTATGGCACGCCGTTCTGAGTACAGTATTGTCGACTGTAAGGTTGAAGATGTGCGAACGGCCGAGTCTTTTCGGGGATACGATGCGCCGTATGATGGCCTTGATTTTGGCTGGGCTAATGTTAGCGCCCGTAGTCACTGCATTTACCTCCGGTAACGAGGCCCCTCCCGATTATTTCAGAATGGATGATGGAATTCAGTTGCTCCCCCTTGGGCAGACAGAGTTCATGCCTGAAAGAGCCACCTCGCCCTATCCACACACGCGTGCTCAGTCGGAGATTCCTTGGTGGCAAACAACTTCGATGGATCAAAATCGAAATGGAATCCATGACTCTCTTGAGACCCTTTCCGAGCCGGTTGGCATTGGGCTATCTTACTCGCGTGATGTCACCGAATCAGATGTAACATTGCTGGAATCCATGGGCTATGCAGTTAGAGATGTAATCGAAGCGGTTGATGCAGTTCTTCTGGGAATTATTGATTCTAATGCGGTATTTGAGTTATCTCGACTCGATGGAGTGGTAATGGTCGAGCGTTATGGACAAATCATTCTATGGGGCGATATTCAAACTCCTAACATCAAGGCTGAACCTAGTGTGGAATATCCCTTGGCAGCCTGGAACCATACTCCCATGCGAGGTGCTGGCATCAATATCGCCATGGTTGATACCGGTACTGATAATGAACATCCTGGGTTGAATCAGAAGTTCGTTGCTGGCTATGATGCCGTATGTTACATGCACACAGATCCAAATTGCGTAATATCCGGCTTTGGTTCCAGAGAAACAGATGGTTCCTTTGACCCTGATGATGGTAATCAACATGGAACAGCATGTATGGGAATGGCTGCCGCCACAGGTCTAGATGCTAATGGTGAGCAGACGGGCTTCGAAGGTTCTGCACCGAATGCAAGTTTGGTCGATGTCAGAATAGGAACTGATGCAGGCGCAGGGCCATTTGAGAATTATTTGCTATCTCAAGAATTCTATGAGTCCGCAATGAACGGTTTGCAGTGGATTATCGATAACAAGGATACCGCGTGGCCAGGTGTCGATGAGAGTTTACACGGCATCGATATCATCTCACTTTCATGGGGAATTACCAGCCATGAAAATGGTGGAAGTGATGGTCAAGACATGCACTCTCGCATCCTTGATGAGGCTACCTTAGAAGGAATCGCGGTAAGTGTGGCTGCTGGAAATGATGGTCCTAACAATGACGGCCTATCTGGGATGGGTTCCTCTTCACTATCCATGACCATCGGTGCAACTGATGATTTGAACACAGTTAATCGAAGCGATGATGAAATTGCGGGTTATTCATCTCGTGGCCCAAGGCGCGACAACGGAGATAACAATCCAATCAACGAATTGAAACCAGACCTATCTGCCCCTGGGACAAATATTGTTCAAGCCGAAGCATGCGTTACCAGCGGGAGTTGTAACAACTTCCTCGGAGGAGATGCATCTGAGAACGGATATACTGGGCGCGGTTCTGGAACCTCTTACGCTACTCCTGCAGTTACCGGAGTCATCGCTTTGATGTGGGAAGTCAATCCTGCCCTTGATCCATTACAGATTAGAGAGATATTGCGAGCCACCGCAGAACAGCCCGGTGCTCCGTCCTTGCCCGAAATCGATCCAGTTTGGAATCGTGATTTTGGTTGGGGCATGGTGGATGCTTTGGCTGCAGTAGAGATGGCCATATTCCTAAATGAGAGCGATACTGACCTTGAAACTCTAGACATTGACCTACAGATGCGTAAGACTTTGATTCAGCAGAATGGTTCAGTTCATCGAACAGATGGAATCGTTTGGGCACGTTCAGGTTCGTTCGATTCAGTTCAATATAGAATCGATGGAGGAGAATGGAGAGAAGCGACCTATGATGCCAATGCTTCTGGATCTAGTGCTTTGGTGCCGGTAAACTGGAGTGTTGTTCTCGATGTTGACATGTTGAGTGCTGGTAATCATAGCGTTGAGGTAATTGCGATGAGTGGCAATGGTTCTTCCTTGCCGATAATTTACATGGTTCAAGGCACAGGAAAGGGCCTTGTAGATTCAAGCGATAGTGGAATAGGGAAATTGTTGTTCTTTGCTGCACTGTTGTTGTTGGTATTGGTGGCTGGAGCGTACGCAAGTGTGAAGCAGGCACGCGAGAACAACTCCTCTCCTCTGCCTCTAGAATCGATTGCTAATGACGAAGAACAGGATGAAGTTCCTCTTGAGGCTGAAATCATAGATGTTGATGATTCCGGCGGTTGACAGCCATTTTGCGGGTCGTATTGATATTCTCATCCGTCCTGCCCTTGTGCATGCGTGCCTACTCGGACAGGGCTTTGGCCATACAACCTACGGGCGTACGCAAGATGTTTGACATGGCTGGAGACGACGTCATTTCCTTCGGTTTAGGTGAGCCGGATTTCCAACCACCGGAGGTCGCGATAGAGGCCATGTGCAAAGCGATGAAGGACGGCCACAACAAGTATACCACTACAGCCGGACTTCCCGAACTTCGCAAGAAAATCGCAGAATCTTGGGCTCCATATCAAAATGGGATGGATGAAAATAATGTCTGTATGACCATGAGCGGAACCAATGCTTTGCTGAATTGTTTCATGGCTTTGGTCAACCCAGGGGATAATGTTCTGCTTCCTGAACCATACTTCCCATTGTATGGGCCTGATGTCACACTATGTGGTGGTGAATCTCGTTTCTATCCATGCTTGTTTGAACATGAATTCGTTCCCCAGATTAGCGACCTTGAAAATTTGGTTGATGAAAACACCAAGGCTATCCTCTACAATTTCCCTAGCAATCCTACCGGTGCGACTTTGACCGCAGAGCAGCGTGATGAGTTACTCGATTTTGCTCGTCGACATGACCTGTGGATTATCAGCGACGAGGTCTACGACCGCATCATCTATGCTGGAGAACATATCTCTTTCATGGGTACTGGATATGAGCAGTTATTGTTGATCAATTCATTTTCCAAGACCTTTGCCATGACTGGATGGAGGATTGGCTACATCATCTCAACCAATCTTGAAGCAATGTCGCAGATAATCAAGTTGCAATATTATGTTACAGCATGTTCTAATGATGCAATGCAATATGCAGTCCTCAAGGCATTTGATGAAGCATCGGATTATCCAGCTCATATGGCTGCTGAGTTCAAGGCGAGACGCGATTTGATTTGCCAACGACTGAACGCTATGCCTTTCGTATCTTGCCATGTTCCAGAAGGCGCATTCTACGTATTCCCTAAGGTTGCAGTACCTGGAATGAATTCAGAAGAATTAGCCATTGAATTGTTGAAGGGAGGAGTCCTATGTTCTCCTGGTTCAGCATTTGGAGGCTCAGGTGAAGGGCACCTACGTTTTGCCTACACCATATCACGCGAAGATATCTCAAGAGGTATGGACAAGGTTGAGGCTGTACTTGAACGGCTTCGCGCCCAGGCTGCGGAGGATTGAATAGAGGAACAACGGGTTTTGCAGGTGGAATGTCATGAGTACAACTGCCCTGCTCCTCTCGGTATTAGCAGTATCAATAGGCGTAATTATCGGCCATCTTATTCCTCGCGTCCCAGCGATATTCATGTCGCGTTTTTCTTTCTTCAATGCCGAGTTGCCACCTCATCCCTCTCCGGTTCCAGTCAATGGACACTTGTTGGCTAGAGTACTATTGATGCGAAATCTTAGAGTTCTTGGTTTGTTGTTGACCTTACTACCGTTCACTTTGGGATGGTTGGCGGTCTATGGTGCTCATTCACCATTTGGAGTTGGATTGATTCTGGGCTCTTCATGGACCATACTATCTTGGTTGTTGCCCGAGGAATGGACGCCACTCAAGCGTTGGCCGTGCAACCTTTCAGTTGCTGAGCAATTACAACTTCTCAGGAATGATAGCGTCGATGAGGATAAGCGATGTTGTGCAGATCCAGAAATAATGTGGGAAGTTTCAGCCGTAAGATGCACTTCCTGTCTGAAGTTGCTGTTGGACCTACCGCGTCCCGACCTCGGCCGTAAGAGAAGTGATGGTTGGATGTTGGGATCGCTCCGAGTATGGTTGTTGGATGGTCACTCCCCATTAGGCAATGTTCCGGTAACTTCGGATGAGGAAGAGTAATCAAATCTGTTCGAATTGTCTTGGCGGCCCCTCGTCTAAATCATCGGAGTGGTCCACAACAGGAACTGAATCGAGACTATCGGTGAGTGCAACTCCAAGTGTTCCGGGAAGAATTGCTGCAGCACCTAAGGGGATGACTTCATCGAGGAATCCTTTTTCTTCTTCAGGTTCAGTATCTGATGGAAGCGTTTCTTCAGTTTCTTCTTGTCCTTCTGGCGCTTGCCAATCCTCATGTTTGTCCATCTTCATCCATGTTGGTAGGTCTCCAGAACCTCCACCCAGGACACTGAGAGTAGTGAAGGCGGCAAGTGGCATGACTGCAAGAGCGGTCAATAGGTCGAGGAAGGAATTCTCCGGTACCGAACCTATTCCAAGCCAATCTTCGAAGATAGCCTTCTCGGCGGCGATACTGACCGCTAACTCCGGCCCTAACCAAGTGACTACAACTAGGCTTGCTAAACGGCCCAATAACCACAGTACGAGAATCGGCGCCATCCAAGAAAGCCGAGTTATGGATATCAGCCATCGTCGAGTAAAGGCAGCAACAGCGACATATCTGCGAGCATAGGTTGGGAATATGCGCATGACCATCGTCAAGATTACCAGATAGCAAACTAGTGCCCACTCAAGCAAGCGGTTATCATGCAGCCAATTTTCGGGCAGTAACAACATCATGAGCAGCGGGACGATGACCAATAACAATTGGAATGGGATCGCTAAGAGGACTAATCCTCCATGAATTGCTAACAGCCCATGTCCTTGTTCAAGTCGGTCATTCACCATCCGCATCATCTTTCCATGCGGTGATTTTCTGTGCCTGATTCGCGCCAGTTCAACAAGATGAGCGGATTTCCTACCCCTGGATAACCTCACTGCTTTGGCCCAACCCCCATTCTCGGTTATCCAAATAGGGCTGAAACCCCCGAATATCAATGCAAGACTGAGGGCTAGCATGCCATAAGCGATAGAGGCCGAAATGATCCATGGAATCATATGACTTTCAAAATTGATTGAGAAGCCTTCATCGGTGGATTGGAAACTGAAGAGGTAGGTAATCGAGAATGCTGCAATTGGTGTTAGCAAGACCTGACCCAATGCGACCCCTGTCAACCAGAGGCGAGCGATGAACGGGCTTCGGGTCTGGCTCACGGAGTTCTGGCCACATATCGAAAGAAAGTGATTGCCCTTGTCAAAAGGTCATAGGTGGCGATTCTGAAGGGTGAAGAAAGTAGCGGATTCGGCCCCTTAGGGGCCGTACATCAATCGCGCATCCTTAAGTGAGGTTCTCAAGTCGAAGGTTTGGTTATCGTGCGAAGCCTCCGTATATTCTCCATCGTCATTCTCTTTCTGATGCTGTTCAACACTGCTTCAACCACGTTAAGCAATGATGCTGCTTCCCAAGCATCCGCCCGAGGTGGTAGCAACGATGATTTCTCAGTAACTGCCATCAGCATAACTAACGATTCATTTTCTCCATCGATGTGGTATCAAGGCGATGGAACTCCCATCGAATATGTCTTCAAGGGAGATACTGTTCCGATTGAAGTAACCGTCAAGCGAAGCGGAAGCAGCTTCAATCCTGCCAAGGGAGAAGTGACCATCGAGGTCGTACACCCCATTGGCTTTGTTGCATGGTCGAGCAACTGGACAACGCCGGATATGTACGGAGGTCAGACTGAGTCTAGCGAATTCACATGGACAGCAGATACTGCACACAGCATCCTCAATGGTTCAGATCTTGAAGGGGGAATGATTCTACGTGCTTCTGTTTTCTTCTTCGCCGATAACAGAAATGAAAACGATGTATTCAACAAGACAGTTCCCGTTGCATACACTAGCGATTTGATGGATGGAACTTCATTGACGGCGGATGTCAACACCATGCTTCCGTTCAGATTCCCTGCAGGTGGCGGTGATGCTAACGGTGCAGGTTCTTGGGATGAGGATGAATCCGATGCTTCAGTTGGAAGCTCTCATTGGCGTCATTCAGCTCCTGGAAGTAATTATCCATCCAATGCCTTTGACAGGTTGGTATGGGGATTCTTCCCCTCTAGTCAGAATTGTGGTAGTGCACACCACGAAGGTGGCGCAGTCTCCGTTTATGGATACTATTACTGTAAGAATGTAATCCCTTCACTCGATTTGGTCTCAGTTCAATTCCATGCTTCAGCATGGGGAGTAATTAGCAGTGGTGATGATGTTGCTTTGGAACTTTGGAGAAGTGGGGGAGTAAGTGTTAGGCACAATTTCACCACAGCAACTCCGGCAATCGCGACCGGTCAAGGCCAATGGACGAATCTTTCATGGGATCCTACCGATCAACTTGGCGGTCATTCTTGGTACGCAGGAATTTTATTCCACAGCGACAATAGCATGGCTGCAGAGGGCTATCACGTAGATGATTGGATTGTCTTTGCAGTTGAAAAAGTGAGTGAATACACCCTAGATGTTCATTGTGACGAGCCAGAGGCAGGGTTTACTGCGGTACCAAACGAGGTTGTCAGTCTGCATTGTATGGTGACCAATAATGGATATTCACCTGCAGTCATCGTTGTTGATACTAACATTTCCAATGAATCTTGGATGGACTATGCTAACCCTATGTTGCGAATCGATTCCATCCACCCTTCCAATCATGGAATGAATGTGCAGTTGCCTTCGATTCCAGGAGGGAACACTACGGAGATGTGGATCAACCTCTCAGTACCTGCCGGTGCAGCAGTTCAGCAACAGACATGGAACGTCACTTGGTCGGATGGTAGTTCTCAGAAACTCGGGGTGCTTGGAAGTCGGACTATGTCTGTAGCGGTCACTGAACAGTATGGAGTTTCTCTTCAATCTTCTACTCCACTAATTGCAGATGTATTGCTGCCTGGTGAGAGCGGTATTATTCCAATGCGCTTGCAGAATACTGGAAACAAGATCGCAATCTTCAATCTTGCAGCTTCATTTTCCGATCCTTCTTGGTCGGCTACTTTCACAAATATGACTGGGGCCTCGTTCTTGCCCATAACAATGGATATTGGTGAAAGCGTGGATTTCCTAGTCAACGTCACTGCTTCCAGTTTAGCCGCACCAGACAATTACTCTTTCTCGGTCAGAGCAATTTGCACAACTTGTGCTACTTCTGTATCGGGCAATGATGTTTTGATTCGTCAAATCCAAATTCCTGCAATGCGTTCTGTGGAAATCGCTTCAGAGAATATCGCAATATCTGCTCCCGCAGATGCGGTCACTTTGCGTGTTCCTTTAGAGGTCAAGAATCTTGGAAATGATGACGAAGTATTCGATATGGTTTTGACTCAATCAAACAACCTACTGATGGCTTCCCTGAGTACTGATGTCACTGGAACAATAGGTGCTTGGGACGATACTTTCCTGATGGAGTTGGTTCTTCCGATGCCGCGTTACCTTCCTCCTGGATTATACAGTGCTTCAGTGAGGGCAATCTCTCAGGACGATGTATCTGTGTGGGATAGTGTAACTATCTCAGTGACTGTAGAAGAGACCGCTGGTGCTGAAGTGATGGCAGATCAGCCAGACCAGTCATATGTCCCTGGTGGGGCTGCTGATTCGGTAAGGTTTGAGATTCGAAATGAAGGTAATCAAATCGATAGTTTCGAGTTGTCACTAGAGACAGGAGATGGGATGAATGCCGAGTTTGAAGGATTGAATGGAGGAGTTACTCCAATGATCTCCCCTAGCGCATCACATAACGTCACTATTCGATTTACTTTTGATCAAAACGCAGGAGGTCAGATTCCACTCAAGGTTATTGCTACTAGCACCAATGACGACGATGTGGAGAGTGAAGGAGAAATCGTCTTCCCAGTTGGTTCCCAAGGTTGGTTGCGTTTGACTGCAACTGAAGATTTAGTCATCGATTCCGCTGGCACCTACGAGACTGTGTTGACATTGCGAAATCAATACACCGAAATGCAAACAGTCACCATCGATGTGGAACAGGGCTCTTCCTCTACTTGGTATAGGGCAAGTTCTGACTCCGAATCTGCTCCTTTAACTATCCAAGAGGGTCGCGAGAGAATGATTACTGTCAAGGTGGTAATTACAGAGACAAGTCTACTGAATCTGAACGATGGTGAGGTAGTTACTACTTTTGAGGTATGGGCGAGATCAAATACCCTTTCTGATTCCACTAATGCAACCATCAAGGTCACTCTAAGTTCTTCATCTTCAGGCGGTAAAGGTAGTACTGATGCAGCATCAGAGGATGCTAGTTCAGGAGGCTCTGTTGTCATGGACATCGGAGTCTGGGTGTTAGGTATCGCCATTATCGGTTTCTTGCTTGTATTCTTGGTCCGAGTTATGTTTGAGGATGAGGAAGAAGAGTCCTCGCCTTGGGATACTGAAGAGTATGAGAGCAGCATAGCGGCTCAATATGGTGCTGTACCTGCTGCTCCGGAGGTGCCTGCCGCTCCTGACGTCTCTTCGTTTGCCCCTCCCGCATCTACCCCTCCTGTGATTCCAGCGTCCGCTCCTCCTGTGGCAGAGCCCGCAGCACCTGCTATGGCCGATGGAGTACCTCCTCTACCTGCTGCCGGATTGCCCGAAGGCTGGACTATGGAACAGTGGACTCACTATGGAGCGCAGTGGTTGGAGAAGAACTCCTGATACGATGGATTGAAACATGGCGCCCTTTCCGTGCCCACGCAGGTGATAGATATGTACACAGGTGGACAACAACCAATCTTCATTCTCAAGGAAGGAACAACCCGTAGTCGTGGACGCGGTGCTCAGAGTAACAATATTGCTGCGGCAAAGGCTGTAGCCGATGCTGTACGTAGCACTCTAGGTCCCAAGGGAATGGACAAGATGATGGTAGACAGCATGGGTGATGTTGTAATCACCAATGATGGTGCAACAATACTCAAGGAGATGGATATTGAGCATCCTGCTGCCAAGATGATCATAGAGGTGGCCAAGACTCAGGAGCAGCATTGCTTCGATGGAACTACCACAGCAGTAGTAATCGCTGGAGAACTCCTCAAACGTAGCGAGGATTTGATTGAGCAGAATGTCCACCCTACGGTAATCTGTGAAGGATTCCGTCTTGCGGCTGAACGCGCTATCTCTTTGCTAGAAACTCATGGTATCTCAACCGCTGACGATGTCAGTTTCCTGCATGAAGTCGCAAAGACTGCATTGACGGGAAAGAGTGCAGGAGCAGTGAAGGCATTCCTGGCTGACATATGTGTCAATGCTGTTCAGGCGGTAGGAATCGAGGAAAACGGAGATCGTATGGTCGACCTCGATGATATCAAGGTCGAGAAGAAGCAGGGTGGTTCAATCAAGGACAGCACCTTGGTAGATGGAATAATCCTCGATAAAGAGAGGGTCCATTCTGGTATGCCCAGAAGTGTCGATTCAGCCAAGGTTGCATTGATTAATTCGGCTATCGAAGTCAAGAAGACTGAGGTAGATGCCAAGATTCAGATTACCGATCCGACGCAATTGGCTAGTTTCCTTGAGGAAGAGGAGAATTTCTTGCGAGGTCTAGTTGAGAAGATACAGGCTGCAGGGGCCAATGTGGTCATTTGTCAGAAGGGAATAGATGACCTTGCACAGCATTATTTGTCTAAGTCTGGACTATTTGCAATCCGCCGCGCCAAGAAGAGCGACATGGAAGCCTTAGCCAAGGCTACCGGCGGTAGAATAGTGACCAACCTAGACGATTTGTCCGCTTCAGACCTTGGGGTTGCCAGCAAGGTGGAAGAGAGGAAGATTGGCGATTCCGATATGACCTTCGTCACAGGTTGCACAGAGGCCAAGAGTGTATCCGTTCTTCTGCGAGGAGGAACCGACCATGTTGTAGATGAAATCCGCAGAGCATTTGACGATGCAGTAGGTGTTGTTAGTGTAGCTTGGGAGGATGGAATGGTGCTGACAGGAGGGGGTAGCGTGATGGCTGCCTTGTCTCGCGAGTTGCGTACTTTTGCTGAGGGAATAGGTGGACGTGAACAGATGGCTATCGAAGCCTTTGCCAGTGCTTTGGAAGTCATTCCGCGCACTCTTGCTGAGAATGCGGGATTGGATCCAGTCAACACCATCATCGAGTTGCGAAAGTCTCATTCAGACGGAGACTCTCATTCGGGAATCAATGTTGATGAAGGTGGGGTGAAGAACATGCTAGATGCTAACGTTTTGGAGCCACTTCGAGTGGTTGAACAGGCGATTCAGAGTGCTACTGAGACCGCAGTCATGATTCTCAGAATAGATGATGTCATCTCGAGTAAGTCGGTTTCGATGGACGAGATGGCCGATGGATTCGATATGTGATATCATCGCCCCTACGGCAATGATGGCCTGCATACCTTCAAAGACCGAAGCCGAGTCCCTTGCTTCGCCGATACCGTAGGTATCGCAGGTGAATCTGATGGCGCAGATTGCTTCGGTCTGGATTGAGGAAGGCTGTATCACCTGTGATGCTTGTCAGGAGACCTGTCCTGAAGTATTCCACGTGACTGATGATTCATGTTTCATCATTGCAGATGTGCGTTCAGATGGTAAGTTTGACCAGAATGAATCCAAGTCATTACTCAAAGCCGAGGTAGGGTCATCCCTATTCGAAGACATTGTGGATGCCGCTGAGGGATGTCCGGTCGATGTCATTATCTACACAACTGCAGAAGAAGGCGCGGCTCAGGAAGAACCTGCTGAGCAAGCAGAAGAGGCTGCTCCAGTTGAGGAATCTGCTGATGAGGAGGAAGCCGCCGTAGAGATTCCCGCCGAACTCTTGGAAGGGGACCGCGAACTGATGGTCTTGTTTGGTTCACAGAGCGGAAACTCAGAGGATTTAGCCGCAACTACCGCCAAAATGGCTGCAACTGTTCATTTGAATGGGGTTGCCAAGGACATGGCCGAGACAAGTATGGCCGATATCGCCGCAGCCAGAAGAGTCCTGATAATTTGTTCAACGTGGGGTGAAGGAGAGATGCCGGACACCGCTCAGGCTCTCTGGGATGCTGCGAGTGCAGCAGATGCACCTTCCTTGGAAGGAGTCAGTTTCAGTGTCTGCGCTCTGGGAGATACCGGATACGATCTCTATTGTCAGGCGGGTAAGGACTGGGATAATCGCTTTGTGGAACTTGGCGCTACTAGAGTTGCAGATATGGCGGAGTGTAATGTCGATTACGAACCATTCTGGAAGGCTTGGGTGCCAGGAGCATTGGGTGCACTGGCCAGTGTTGATTCATCAGGCAATCTGATGTCAGATTGCGTAGAACTGTTTGCAGAGATGCTGATGCCCAAGAAGAAGACTGGCGGAGTCGTTGCTTCAAGTGGAGTCGAACAGCCAACCCTTGAGGTCAAACTCCGAATGTTCAGGTATGATCCAGTACTTTCTGAACAGGGATATGATACCTACGAGGTTAGTGTTCCGGGGCACCATAGTTTGCAACAAGTATTGGTCATGATCAAAGAGACTCAGGATGGAAGTCTTACCTTCCGGACCAGCGCTTCGGCAGGTAGCGATCCTTTGACTGGCATGTCGGTAAATGGAAACTTGGTGTTGGCTGATTCGGTAAGAATGGTTGATTTGGTCAATTCTGCGGGAGAACAGGCAGTACTCAATATCGAGCCCCTCCCCGGTAATCAGGTCATCAAGGACCTCTTGGTTAGCACATCTGCTTTCGAGGCCTCAAAACAGAAAGCGGCGGTTTGGATTCGAACTAGAGATCGCCCTGGTGCAATGACTCCACAAGGGCAGGCGATTGGTACCATGTCGACGACAGAAGCGAGAAAGTTGCACTCGATGAATGACATCAGTAGTGAGCATCTTTTGCATTCAATGTCCGAAACCTTGCCTTTCAATTCATCATATCTCGGACCTGCGGTATGTCACCGTCTATGGCTTAGGTCGAATGATTCCCGCATCTCCAAACTTTGTCGCGAAGAGATGAGAGAAACTCTTCAAGGCTCAGATGGAATATGGGCTGAAACCGATATCGGAGTGTTTGGACGCTACGGGAGAATAGGTGGAATTGCGGCTAAGAATCTAAACGATTGTCGCAGTGAGTTATTGCGCGCTCATCGCTTTGCCGGAAAATCGGGACGTCATGTCAAGTGGTTCTCCAAGACTGTCAAGTCATCGGGTACTTTGAATGAGACAATTTTGGCTGCTCAGACTATGGGCCCATTGGGCGCAATCGCCAATCTTCCTACTACTCTCAGAATGGCACTTGGGTTCACTCGAACCGGAGGCCCACCAGTGCGAGATTGGCAAGGATTCATCGCTCCAGGAAAGATGCCACCGATAATCAACAAGAGTGTTGACAAGCATCATGAAGTAGTTGCGATATTCAACGAATTGGACAAGAGGTTCTGAGGTGTTAAGATGAAGTTTGCATATTTCCCAGGTTGTGTAGCAAAGGGGAGTTCTCGAGAAGTTGAGGATGCAATGCGCTGCGTTGTCGAGGGCCTAGGAATCACCTTGGTTGAAATGCCAGGTGCAGCATGTTGTGGTGCAGGAGTCATGAAACAAGCTAATCATCGCTTGCAATTGGCAATAAATGCTAGAACATTTGCCATGGCGGAACAACAGGGTTTGGATGTCCTAACTCCTTGTGCAACCTGCCAAGGTAACATGTACGAAGACCTAGCATTATTGCTATCTGATGAGCCATTGCGGGCTGAGATAAATGAGATTCTTGAAAGGACGACTGGAATGAGGTTTGAAGGCCAGTTACGCATGAGGCACTTGCTCGATGTCATGGTTGAGGATATCGGTCTGGATGTTATCGCTTCCAAGGTAGTCAATCCTGTGGACTTCCCGATTGCAGGATACTATGGTTCTCCAATGCTGAGAGCAGGAGCCAATGGTGATGATGACCCGCACAACCCATCCTATTTCGAGAAGTTGATCGAGGCATTGGGCGGCGATGCTGTCGATTATGATGGTCGAACTAGTAGTGTTGGTTTCCCAGGTCTATTGTCTCAGGAGAAAACCGCGATGAAGATGACGGCCTCAGTGTTATCTGAAGCCAAGCAGGAAGGAGCGCGAATCATGGCTACTGCTTGCCCTCTTGCACATTTCAATCTCGATGTATATCAGCCCAAGGCGGGGCGCATCTCTGGTAAGGATGTCAGTATGCCAGTCATCCATCTACCTGAGTTAGTTTCTTTCGCTTTGGGTTACAATGTTAACCGATACGCTCAGTTGCGAACTAGAGTCATGGTCATCGGTGATTGATTCATCAGTAATCTTCTGAACTGTAGCGACCTTGCGGGGCTCAAACCTGCATCTTGTAACTCGCTTTCCTCGGCATTCATGATATTCTGAAGGTTTCCGAAATATCGCAGCAAACGCATCGACAATTTGGGGCCTATTCCTGGGAAAGAGGATAGGATTGCAAGTACCATTGGCTCAAACGAGATGCTCTTGCAATTCTCGATCTGAATGCGCTCAAAACCGGTTAACATTTCTTGTACTTCGTCGAGACATTTTTGCTCAGCATCGAGGATTTGTTTACCATCGCCTTGTCTTTGATAGGCAGCATATCGCGTCGATTCACTAACTCTCGCTTTTTCTACCATCTTTGAGAATCTATTCCTGATTATGTTCATCATCTTCTGTTGCCGCTTGTATTCTCTATTGGCAATCAATTCAATCAAGATCGCTGTATCTTTGCTATCGCGGCTTTGCAATATCGGGATGCCGAGGTCTACTGCTATACTGGCTAGTGCTCCTTTGATAGCGTTTGAATGTAGATTTTC
>CAXRJJ010000096.1:0-2770 GCA_964230945.1 Yoonia sp. | reverse complement strand
CTCAAATCTCGAACATGTAGGTGCTGATATGACTGTCACAGGGTCTGCCAGCCAAGAATCCGAACTCGGCTTAGAACTCGATCTAAGGGGAGGAGGAGAATCATATTATGCGGATGTCGAATTTGGAGTGTCATCTGGTATTTTTATTGATTCAATTACCTCTGAGTGGCGTACCCTAGAACCCGTAGATATACTAAACAATATGTCCAACGATGGCTGGGATTGGTCACCCGATTGTGGGGATCTTTGTGGTATGGTAAGTGGAGATTATTCAGTATCCGCAAATTATGATTTATCGCTGGCGGGAATACCTACTGATGAAATCGGACTATCCTCAGATGTTCTCGATTTATCAATAAGTGATAGTGTTACTTCTGCTGGGGCTTTCTACCAGAATTTCGATACAGGTTTCTTTACTGGAGACAGAACGCCTGCATGCAACGGCCTAAATCCACAAATGGACGCGTACTTAGGAACAGGCGAAGATGTTGAAGTACAATGTAGACAAGTTATCCCTCCATTTTCTCCAGGTCTATTAGGTATGTTTGCAATCTCAATGAGTTCTTCTTTTACCGATAGTTCTGCTTTTGAGGCGGCTTCTCAGGAACTTGCAGAGGAAATCGAATCTATTGCAGAAGAGATTGAAGAAGACATTCAAGACGATGATTCATCGGCTGATGACATGTTTGTGTGTGATGATGGAACTGAAATTCCGGCATACTGGGTAAATGATGGAGAAGAAGATTGTCCGGACGGTTCGGATGAATATGGAACTGAACTTGATGGCCCAGAGGCCATGATTGAGGCGTGGTCAAACTCAGACCTAGAGTCTACTTTGTCTACTTTCATGGAAACGCTCGAAGAATTACTAAGCGATAATGTTGAGAACCCTGCCATTGACATTGAAAATGCGTGCCTAACCACTCTTTGGGACTCATCTGAATCAATGGTTGTCGGTGCTGCTTGGATGCAGGACGGATACATGATCGTAGGTCCAGAAATCGATGGTGTCGGAGATCATAATGTGCAATTTGGAATAGAGTACCTTGTCGGTGACGATGCTCGAGCGGCTCAAGCTGCAGCATCCAATCTAGAAAACTTGGGTGATCTTGCTCCCACCTCTCAACATGATGCTAGAGATATAGATGGGCTAGTAGGGGACGAAGAATCAGAATCGGGAATCTTTGTTCCGGGTGTTGGTGTACTCTCAACCTTGGCTCTGTTAGGTGCTTCTGCATTATCACAAAGACGGAATGAGTGATTGATGATTGGTCACCTACAGAGTAAGAAGGCGCTGGTAATTGCCGTATTATTCGTCTTCCTGAGTATGGGTCTTTGGACCTCAGCGTGGTTCGAAATCCACGGTAGTGGGACATATACGGAAGGTCTCGAAAGAGAACCTAGTATTGTGATTGAATATTCCATCGACTCATCACAAGAGTCAATTTCAGTGTCCTTAGAAAATGCAACACCACTGTTACAATATTGGAGAAATAGGGAAACGATTACCGACTCTGACACGTCTATTAATCAGCAACAAGATTCGGATTCTGAGAATTCAGCGAGTGAAGAGAAATCATCGAATCTAGACACAGTTAGGATAGCAGTTGGCTTAATCATAATCGTCTTTGGATTGTGTATGTTTGAAGCCGTTAGAAATTCAAGTAAGATTTGGAACAAGGTTTCCTTTGCAGCATGGGTAATCCTTGGGTTATGTATTCTCATTCAAGTCCCCATGTCTGCAATTTCGGATTTTGGATTAAATGACGAAGGAGAATCTTCAACAGGAGGTTTCGATTCTGCAAACAATGATCAAGTTTCAGTTAACCAATTCGCACATTATTCGTCTAATTCAGGTTTAGGTGTAGAGTTCTTTTCCCTTAATTTTGATTATAGTTCACAAGGGTATGATCTTGGTTTGTTAGCCGAAGAGGATCGACAACAAGTCATCGACAATCCGCCTAAAGTTGGCGAAGAAGGATATGAATCATACATAGAATTCGATGCCGAATTGAAAGCAGGCCCTGGTCCTGTATTCTATTGGTGGTTAAGTCTCGGGGCCTTGGTATTCTATTGGAATAGGCATCTCAAAAGCGAATCTAAAGTTGGTAATTTAGACTCTTGATCGGGTGTGAATAGTCGCTTCCAAGCTTCAAGATGTTGCGCTGCGACCATGATGACTGCGAAGTCGTCTACGGTCGCGCCATCGCCATAGGATATCGAGACTTGCTGCTTGGCAGATAATTCGGCAGATTCTCCGCCACCAGCCGCCGCATCAAGGTCAATCGCTAGGTCAGCCTCACCATCTGAAATGATTGCATAATCCCAAGGGCCGGAAACTAGTGCTCTTCGACCTTCTACGGGAATAATAGAGCCTCCCTTTTCGGCCCAAGCAGCGGCGATTGCACGAGCAGCAGAGCCACCACCGCGCATTCGCAATATACTTCCATTCGGTTCAACACCAATATGTCGGCAAGCAGCAACAAACCCCACACCATCGGTGCTGGTTGCGGACCAAACTCCCTTTGTTCGCTTCAACTGATTAATCGCATTAACACCTTCAGGTCCAGACACCGCAAGTCTTGCCTGAGGTGAGTGTTTCAAAGGAGCGGTACAACTCAACCAAATGTCTCCTTGTAGATTTTCCAAATTATCCTCAAATTCATCCATAGAATCCGCTTCAAGATATACAGATTGTGCTTCTATTCCCAGTTCCGCTCCTATTATCTCAAACAATCTAGGAGTCAATGAATGGGATATTGGATATCCC
>CAXRJJ010000095.1:0-26920 GCA_964230945.1 Yoonia sp. | reverse complement strand
ATTGGTGACTGGAGTTCAGACGTGTGCTCTTCCGATCTTCTTCTGAGACATAGGAGTCGCCCTTGCAAGTATTGACTGATTCATCGTCACAGGATTCCACATCTACGCCATCATAGATTCTCCAGAGATTTCCTTGTGATTCATTGAGGACTCCATCAACCACTTCACCTCCCTTAGCCAATACCAATTGCCCATTACTCTCGACCACAGCAAAGGTTCTATCCTTGGCACCATCAGGTCCCATCTCGGTCTGAATGTGTATGAATTCCTCCAACTGATCATCGTCAAGTGCATTGTCCAAGACTCGATAGAATGGGCTGGTCAATTCGTACCCCGCACCTGAAGTGGAGGAATACATCATGTCACCCTCTGTCAATTGCCAGATGAACAAAGCCACCAAATCGTCCTGTGAACGCGAGAGCAACATGTTTCCTGTAGCAGGTATTCCGGATTGGAAGTTGTCAGAAACCGAAGGATGCTGACCCTGTGCCAAAGCTTGGAATCCATAATCCCACCATGAAACAAAGGCTGGGCGATCGCCAAATCGTTGTGCACAAACTCCATCGCGCCATATACCTTCGAGTTCGTTACATTCGTCTTTATTGTCAGCATCAAGAGTCAAATCTTGCGATGCTAACCAATCATACGCCGTATTCCAACCCCAACCGTTGAAACCTGGTCCAAAGGAATTCATGTACCAACTGTCGCCATCCTTGTATGGGGTATTGTCCAGCAATGAGAAATCCCAGATGTCGAATCTGAACATATCAGGAGACAAATGGTAGATTGTTGAATCGATGTCCTCCTTGGCATCGCTACCGCGTGGGATTCCTGCGTCCAATCCATAGGTTGCATGCTGAGACATCAGCATTAGCATAACTAGACCAAGAGCGCTGAATGCGGGAGTTCTCCACAATGCCTTACGAGTGGCAGTGAATCTCTCACCTGGTGTTCTTATCCCTAATCTGCGCCATTCCTTGGTGAATTCTGCGGCACCACTTCCTTGCCATACTCCTACAATTGCCCATGAAGCTAGAACTGCCATGGCTGGAGAGGCGTTGAAGATAAATCGTCCAGCAGACCAAGCCATGTAGGCTCCGATCAATACCCACAGGCCAAGAATCAGACGCGTCTGCCTTCGGTGCCTGATACCTTGCCAAACTCCCCATGCTCCTGCAGATAAAGCAGCGATGAAGACCAATGGTCCAAACGAAGCAAAGAGGGTACCTCTGCTAGGGGCTTGAGCCTCAGCAATCGTACCGAATATCTTGTTCTTAGTGAAGTAATATCCTCCAGTAAACAATACATCCCAACCGTTGTAGACATTGAAGACGAACTGTAGAACCGCCAAAATCGATAACACTGTTGCAATCATTGCAACACCAGTTCCGAATACCAGTAACCAAGGCTTGTCCCGATATGCCATTACAATGAACGATGCCAACAGTGTGAATCCAAAGATGTAGAACATAGGCTGGAAACCACTAGCATCCCATACCAGATTCAACTGTGGGTGCGCATAGAATGGCATTGGCACCAAGAACACCACGCTCAGCATGATAATGTTGAGAGTAGCAAGAATGGTACTATCCCTACGACGAATCAAGTTCAGCAGAATCTGTAGGCTGAATGCAGCAAATATGATTGCAGGACCGTAGACGAATCCTTTCCATCCAAGAGCGACTGTTGATATCGCCATACCTGCCAAAACTGCATACCCTACGGCGGTCTTCTTTTGATTGACTACACTACCCATCGCGGCAAAGATGTGCCTAGGGCGCCATGATATCTCCTTGACCAGACGTTCATTTCCGCCGTGTTGAACAGCCTTGAGGTAGTAATGGAATCCAAGGGATAGGAAGAGCAGTACGAAGGCATCGTGGTCTGCCAAAGCAAAGGTGCTATGGCTTACGTGACCGGGCATCAATGCGATTAACCATGCAGTAATGACACCAGCCCCCTTACCGATTTGATCTCTTGCCAATGCAGCCAATGGGAATACTGTCAAAGCCCCGTAAAGGGCAGGAAGACCTGCTACAGACCACCATACTGCTTCTGAAGCCTCAAGGCCAAGGAACGGTGCTGTCAGCATTCCACCTAGTGCTAGACTCCATGCGAATAGAGGCGGCCTTGGATTTATTCCGCCAATTGGATAGGCCCTATCAGCATCGAAGATGAAATGTGCGTGCTGCGCTATGATGTAGTCTACTGCTCGCTTCATGTACCAAGGGTCTGAACCTCCAGTCATATCCCAACCAAGAGTGCCGGTTGCGGCCATAGCCGGAATGATATTCCAAGTTGTTCTGACAATCAAGGCAACGATGAATGCAGACATGGTAAGAACTCCGGCCCAATGTGCCTGCCACCATTGTCTCGCATTGCTTGGATCGGCAAGTGAACGATTGTCCCAACCTCCCCACTTGTCGTGTCCAGCGATGTAGAATACGCCAACGAACACGAAGAAACTGATACCCAACCAGATGAACAAACCTTGAGTGCCTTCAAGCATCTCAACTTGCATCCATCCAGCTTCTTGCCAGCCTCCAATCGTGTACATTATCCAACATGCTGTAATCAACATTGCTCTGGTGAACCAACGTTCTGCTATACAGAAGCCGATGAACAACAGAATGATTCCAGTGATAGCAGACCACCAGTAAGTTATGTGGCCGTGCTCCACGCCTCCAATCGACAACTCCAATCTTGTAGCGACATCTCCAGTTGCAAAGTGAATCAAGCCAGCTAGGTGGGCAAGTGCCCATGTTCCGAATACTGCCATCAGTGTCCACTCTGAAGAATTGGGCTTGTATCCCTCTCTTGTAGGAAGGAAACTCCACCACTTACCAGAACCTGGAGCGAATAATACCCCACGTTGTGCTGCAGCGACAACAACTCCGATCAAAGCCGAAATCGTCCAGACGCTGAAGAAAAGGAATCCTGTAGCCTGTCGATGTTCGTTGAGATAGTACTCATTCCATTCATCGGCTCCAGGCGTACCATCCTGAATTTGGTCATTGGGGTTGTTGTTGATGAGGTCTTGTTCCTCAGCAGCCCAAACATCAGTTGCACCAGCAACTAGCAACGCAAACATGAATCCAATGATTGCGAAAGTCAGAATGGTCTGTTCCTCGTGCCTGCCACGAATATCGAACAGATGACCTCCAATCGCTAGCAACAAGAAGAGCAATGCTGTCAATGCCCCTACCGAAGTGAAACTAGCCAAAGTCCAAGCTATGACCAAACAGATTCCAAGAAATGCTAGAGAGAGAACAGAAGAACGCATTTCGAACAGTCCGGCAGTACCGATGTATCGCGGTACGGTTGCGAGAATCGCTGCGGCACAAAGTACGCCATAGGTCATTCCCGCTTCGGCGGTCAAAAATTCCAGGCCGAGGGCCTGGCTTGTGGCAAAAGACAGCAAGATTGCCAGAGGGGCAATTAGCCACCCCAGCGCAAATGCTGGCCCACTATCGTCTTGTTTTTCTTCTGTGTTCTCCATACGGAACCATCTCTCTCAACGCTCAGCCTAAAGGCTGAAGCGTCCACGCCACCTGTGGTCTATTTTTAGTGCTTCTCATAGCGAAGCATAGCCATCTTGGCGCAGTACCACGATTTGTGCCTAACGGGTTATTATATTCACAGGCCTGATAACTCACAAGGCTCTATGTCCGATATCCCTTCGAAATTGTGCACCCTCAAGTTGGATCTTGTCAATCAATGAATACGCAGATTCGGCCGCCTCAGATAGGCTGTTAGCAATACCTGTAGCAGAGAGAACTCTGCCACCGCTAGAGACTAATTCACCATCCTTCCATGCAGTTCCTGCATGATTAATCCATGACGAGGATTTTCCATCTACGGAATTTGCAATAAGGCCATCACCAGTAATTCTCCTTCCCTTTTCCACCGAACCAGGATAACCCTCGGCTGCTAATACAACTGTCAAGCAATGTGAATCTCGGAATTCAACATGCTCAGAGGATAGTCTTCCTTCAGCACAAGCCAATAGATGTCCTGCTAGATCTGACTCGATTAGAGGAAGAGTGATTTGGCACTCAGGATCTCCAAAACGAACATTGAATTCTACGACGTAAGGATCTCCATCCTCATCAATCATCAATCCAACATACAGAACTCCGCGATAAGGGGTGCCCTTCTTACTCAATCCAATATGCATTGGTTCAACTATCCGCTCGATAGTTTTGCGACGTACTTCACCAGTATAGACCGGTGCAGGAGCATATGCGCCCATTCCTCCGGTATTAGGCCCCTTGTCACCTTCTTCCAACCTCTTGTGATCTTGGCTGGCGGGTAAGCAAACATATCCAGATTCATCCATCAGCACTAGAACACTCGCTTCCTCACCAGGAAGGAAAGATTCCAACAACACCTTGCCATCAATCTCAATTGCTTGTTCTATCGCCGTTCGAGCCTCTTCAAAATCAGTAGTCACAACGACTCCCTTTCCTCCAGCAAGAACATCTCTCTTGACAACCCAAGGATCTCCAGATTCTGAGTAGGAAGACAAAGCGGAATCGATATCCGAATCAGCATCAAGAATCAGATAATCTGCAGTAGGAACTCCAAACTCAGACATCGCAGATTTCGCAGTCAATTTGCTACCTTCTAACATTGCATTCTCTGAATCCGGTCCGAAGCATGCAATACCTGAAGAACGCAACGAATCTGCCAAACCATCTACTAACGGGGCTTCAGGGCCAACGACCACCAGACCTGCACCTAAATCCTTGGCTAATTCTACTACTGCTGGGACATCAGAGGCTGAAATTGGATGATTCTGAGCAAGCAACCTAGTACCTGCATTTCCAGGGCACACATGGACCTCAGTAACGCTTGGTGAGGCTGCTAAAGCTATGCACAAAGCATGCTCTCTACCCCCTCCTCCGACTACCAACACGACCAATCTAGAAGCATCTGACATGGCCCTTCGGGGGTGACCCTGCACGATAATCGTTGACATGATAGCATCCGGTATGTTGAACAGCCTGTTCTTCCACAAGATGTCATGGAAGGAGACATCGGAGGTGTTGGGACCGGCTGGCTCATCCTTACCGTACTATGGTTGTACTTGCCCGGATTTCTAGTAAATACATGGGCAATGATGTGGGGCAAATGGCTACCAAAGACCGGATTAGGTCCATGGCCTATCGATGGCGGAAGGATACACAAAGATGGCAATCGCTTGCTAGGAGATGGTAAGACATGGAATGGTCTGATCGGAGGTGCGTTAACCAGCGGCTTACAAGCCATGCTGATGGCCAGTTTATTCGCTGGTGCAGGTCCAGACGATGCGCCGTTCATGGACATCATGTGGGGCATCGGACCAGAGGATTGGTTCTGGATGGGAGGGACGATGATTACAGCCTTCTTTATCGGTTCAATGCTAGGACTATCCTCTTTGATTGGTGATTCAACCGGCTCTTACATCAAACGCAGAAAAGGAATGAAGCGAGAAGGAGATGTTTCCAGCAAAGCACCACTTCTAGACACCTTGCCGTTTGCAGTAGCCACATTCACCTTTGGAATTCTATTCCTTCGAGGTTCTGCGATAGGAGATCCTGATGCCATCCTTGGAATGCTTGTCCTTCTAGCGGCCACCCCCTTCATCCACCGCCTGTTCAACCTATTCGGTTATTGGTTAGGGTGGAAAGACGTACCCTATTGAGGGTGGTAAAAAACGCCTTGATACGACCTATTGAAGGCGAGTCGTTAATGACTGAAGTTCTCTCGCTCAATGCATGAGAAGACTCAGTGCCTTCCGAAACAGTTGCCTAGTAACTTTGTTGATCTTGTTGAGTATACAATCCAGCACCATTGCCGCCCCTCCTAGTGACGGTAGCAATTCCACAATCACAAGTGATGAAGAATGGTCCAGTGATGGTGTGTTCAACGGAAGCGTGGTTATCGCATCAGGAGCCACCTTGACCGTGTCCGCAAACATGACGATTGCAGAAGGCTCCAGCATTACTGTTTCACAAGGTGGAACTCTAGACATTGATTCAGGTTCGATGCACGGAGAAAGCAATGATACTTGGTTATCAATGATTAGAACTGATGCAAGCATCGAGGTTCCACTACAAGGAATAGGTGGCGAGATAACAATTCGATTATTCTTCACTGCTGAATTAACTGAAGGCACCCTAAAAGCAGGTTACACCGGTAGTGAACTGCAAAATGTAAATGGCAGCCACGCGGATTTCACAAGTAATGTCGCAGTCTCTACAGATAGTGTACAAATCGATTTACAGGCAGCAGGTTTCATGGCTGTCAAAGTCTCGGGAATAACCGTACTTGAAGGGAGTAACAACGATGATGTCGAAGATCTAAGGGAACTTGTATATCACAACATGAAGGCTGATGGCATCGCCACGTGGGACATTGCCGTTTCAGAGGGAGGTATTCTTCTGGCAGACTCCACATCAATGAGCGGTATTGACCTCAATTGCTTAGGTGATTGTTCGCTTAATTCAACTACTATGCAAACATTCGAACCTATAGATCTCGGAGCCACAGGAACCCTGAATCTTGACGACTGCAACTTGAATGGAAGCATAACATATGAAGATGTCAAGGGGCTCTTAGGTGCACAAATCAACTGGGACTCAGATAGCATAGGAACGGGAGGAGAGACCGACCGTTGGATCATCGAATTATCGGGACAGACTCTAAGCGCCCCACTCTCTGGTGTCAAAATCACTCTAGAGGGTCTTGGTTATTGGAACGATACTAATCAAGTTACCACGGGAAGTGATGGTACTGCGACTCTAACAACGCGAATCATTCAATGGATGGATTCAAGCGGACAGATTAAATCTGAAGATGCGAGAATAACCAGCGTTCTCTATACTGCTACTGCTAATGGTTGGGGAATTTTCTCTGGCCAAACTGGCCCATTGGGGACTGAAGATACTGAAGTATCCCTCAGCCTACCTGAGATATCCGTAATCTCGGTTGAACTTCTTGAAGAGGAAGGCACTAGTGGCAAATCGGTAGATGTCAAAGCCAGTATCAAGAATGATGGTGCTTCAGCCAATATCCGTTTGTCTTGCACTGATTCAAGTGGAGCAGATGTCAGCACATATCCTTCTTCAATTCCGGTTAACGCCACCTCGGGAGAAACTGTTGAAGTTGAATTCACTTGGACTCAATTCTCAGACGGTAAAGAGACCTTGACCTGCGAACCGATGATGCCCTCGGCATTTTCAGAAAACCCAGACATAGTCCTCGGTGATTCGAGTTCAGCAACCAGCGGGGAATTGGACTGGCAAGAGCCAATAGAAGCCAATGATGGCGGTGTGGTCACTATCATCATCGTTGTAATTTCCATCGCTGTTGCTGCATTACTATTCATGTCGAAGCGCGTACAGCCCGAAAAGGAGTACGATGTTGAAGTTTCAGAAGACGAAGACTCCGCCGCCGAAGAAAGCGAAGATGCAGAAGAGGCAGTTGAAGAATCTGAAGACTGATCAGCAGGCAACTGCTGGCTTGTATTCTTCTTCGTGACTCTTGTTCTCATTCTCTTCCCAATAGTAATGGAATCCGTTGGTCTTAGAGAATGTATCAAATGAATCGCCAGTGGAAATTGTGTGAGTTATGGTCAAAGTTGCCTTGTAGCAACCATCCCCTTGCCAAAAGTCATCACGAGGAATATAATGTATATCTCTGCTGAGTTCATCCTTGGTAGTGTCCATGCTGTTACTCATAACAAGGTCCATCCAGCCTGCAGCAAAAGTTCCAGTATCCCCCCCACTTGAGGTCATGCTATCTCCATCTACAGTGAATGTTGTCGAAGCATCCCAGACAGTCGAACCATCATGAGTGATGACCAAAGTGAAACTGTAATCACTATCCAACTGCTTGATGTAAGCATCCCACTGTCCTTCTCCACTTTCCGCTCTGTTGAGATTTGTCTTCTCCATACCGATTCCAATACCGATCTGCAAGCCAAGATGTGTAGTGTCAGTATGTCCTGAGCCATCTCCCGATTCATCTTCCTGCTCTGTTACTGGTTGCATGTCCACGCCAGCTGCAGTCACAGTTCGTTCCAAAACCTCGGAGTCGATTTCTCCATCCCATTCGGCATCACCTGATGAAACCTTGATCGTATAGGTAAGAGCAGCATTCCCATTTTGGTCTAAAGTGCTACCCTGGTACACTTCAGACAAAGGAGCAGAGACTTCTGAATATCCCTTTGTAGAATATTCAATTCCAGTCGTAGACCAAACTTCTTCTCCACCAACCTCTATACTGGCAGATGCATCTTCACCAACTGTGTTATACAGAGTGAATAGCAAATTGTCGTTAGCTTCATCGATACTAAATTCTGAGGCCCTGACGTTTCCACCTTGCCAAGAGAAGGCTGCGAAATATGGGATTGCAGCGACAACAAGGAATGATAGACCAATGGCAATGGTTCGATTCTTATTCCAATCACCCTTGATTTCCTTGAAACCCCAAGCAGTACATCCCCACGCGAGTAGCAACAAGGCGAATGGGATGATTCCTTCCCAATTGTTCAAATCCCAGACCATGTAGACTACAACACACATTGTGACAAGTCCAAGGCCAATACCTGCTTGTCCTGTTGAAGTAGAACCTCCTGAGGACTTTGACGGGGCCTTTACCTTGTCCAGTAGACCTGAGCCCTTTTCCACACTTGAACTGGGGCTAGCCGTTTCTCCATCACTCTTTGAGACATCTTTTGCCTTATCCAGTAATCCTGACATTCAACTCACCTATACTACTCCGTCCCACGGGTGACTCATCAAGCCTCCGCCCTTAGGAACGATAATTTACGGGGTTATAGAACCCGTTCAAACGAACCGTCAACAAACAGAAGATTCTGTTTCAGGTTCTTCCTCTTCTTCATCATTGATGAAACGCCGACCTAATACTGCGGCTGCAAGCGCAATCATAGAAAGTGCTGGAATTATCTCAAAACCTGGAAGGTAAACTCCACGAACGTAAATTGTGATCATCTGAGTTTCAGTAGTCATACAATCTTCTTCTCTACAAGAGAAATCGCTCTGGGTCTGGAACTCCAACTGGAAGTACTCGTCGGTCCAACCCTGATTCTTCGGAGTTCGAACGTTTATTCTCACCTTGTACGGAGTGTCGGTAGCCTGCATCTCCATACTGACTGCAGGCAGAGTAATCTGGAAACCATCTTCTCGCAAGTCATCGAGATTCTTGTCAGGTATTGAGAATCGCATCTTATCCTGCTGGTTGCCGTGGTTGTACACATCGAATACAAAGGTGTAATCGACCTTAGGACGTAGTTGAGTGAAGGAGTTCTGGGCCACAATCTGAACCATGGAGAACTGCTTGATACTGACAATCATGTTCATGTTCTGAACAGTAGACTGAGTGTTGGTTATTCCATTCACGTGGGTAACAGTTGCAGTCACCGTGATTGGGTGATCCTTCATCTCCGCCTTCACCGGAGCTAGAACACCAATTGGGAAATCAGCGGTCTGTCCAGCACCAATCGAAAGAGTACCACTGGCTGCGACAGCAATTCCTGGGGAGGAGACGATCTGAATACTGACGGTCTCGTCATAGGCAGTCGGGTTCTGTACCGAGCACATTGTAGAACCATCACGGGTCTTACCTGGTGCAACATCGATAGAAATGATCTGGTCATTGCAAGTCAATGTGATCATCGGGGTTACGCTTCCTTGAGCCTGAGCCGTTGGCACAGGAGCAAGCGCTACCATGAGCGAGCCAAGATATACTGCGAAAAGCAGCATTGGTGTGCGCTTCATATTTTCATCTCCATATTTTTCCACTCTGCCCCCATTCATAACCATTATGGGTTGTAGCATTGACAAAACACGATGTTCCCTACGGGAAAAAAGAGTATTCCTTCGCATTATTCATCGTTTCTGATGACGATTAGTAGTGTTCTCAAAACATTGCATTGATAGTGGGCCTGGCCGGATTCGAACCGACGGCCACCCGGTTATGAGCCGGGGGCTCTGACCAGACTAAGCTACAGGCCCTCATGCTTGGCCGGTGCATCAGGATGACAAGGATTTCGCTGTTTCCACCTCAATCCTCAAATTGTGCAAGGCTACTCTGATAGGGCCTTACGATATCTCTTGCCACGGCTTCAGCCTTATCCCTAACCGATTCTGGGACAAACACATGAACGCGCTGATCGGGTTCAACTAATGACAAGACCAGAGGGCTGGCCTGACTAACATCCCTGCCATCTTGAAGCATAATTCCCTCACTGTAGGGAAGATATCCGCGCTTGGATATCGATGCGGTTATGACGTCTTCTTTCGCATCAAAACCTGCTTCTGCAACCAGCCGCCCCAGCGGACCTGACAAACGCTCAGCCATCTCTGCCGACAATCCCTCTATTCTCAATGATTTGTGGAATTCTCTGCGCGATAACAGTCTCGCTGCTAAGGATGACAACTCATCATCAGAATGATCGGACCATCGCATCATTCCCAACTGAACATCTGCATCTGTCAACCTACTATATTCTGCAACGCTTAGATTCTCATCGGCCAGCATGCTCCGCAATCCTTTATCCAGTTTCAGTTCCCCAAGTTCATGCAATTCTCTAGCCCTCTTCAACATACGAATCAGATATGACTGAGTGAGTAGATTCACCTTATGGAAGTATACCTGTTGGTACATGTGGAAACGGCACACCAAGTATGCCTCGATAGCGGGAAGGCCCCAATTCATGATGTATAGATGACCTTCATCGTCAACGCGCATGGCTCTAAGGACACGATCAACATCGAATCCGCCTATCTGTGCCCCACTATTCGCCTGATCTCTGAGGAGATAATCCATTCTGTCAACATCTAATTGACTGGAAACCATCTCTTTGAGGAAGGGTTCAATCTCCTTACCATCATGTTCCTTCTCCCCATTCATTATGGCCAACAAACGACCAAACCTCTCTTCTCCAAGAACCTCTCTTGTAGCGGCGCCCACTTCGGTTTCACTTGATTCGAGCATCAATGACCCCCATTTCTCGTGAGAATGGAATGTTGCGAAGACCTCAGGAGTCTCGAGCAGATGGGAGTAAGGAGGATGACCTATGTCATGTAGTAGCGCAGCCACCTGTACCAGTTCAGCATCTGAATCACTCAGTCGCCCAGGATGAATCGCTTGCAATTGTGCACAAAGTTTGCCTGCTAAGTGATAGGCTCCGAGGCAATGGATGAATCTGCTATGATTAGCAGCTGGGAACACATAGTAACAAGTTGACAATTGCTGAATGAATCGTAATCTCTGCATTTCACGTGTATCGATAATGCGAGCAATATGCGCTGGAACTAGAATATCACGATGTATTTCATCGCGAATCACCCTGTCTCGCACGGCTACCCCTCAACTGGCTGGGCCTCGCTGAATGACTTCAAACCCCCGCATGTCACTCTTGAACATATTTGAATGGCAACGCGTATATCAAAAGTCAACCGACATCTGGAGGGGACATGGGCGAGGACCAGGCTCCCGCTGAATGGAGTAGTAGCAAAGTATTCTTGTCAGGGGCAGATGGCAAGTTATGGCCGATGTTCTTCTTCTCTGTATTACTGGTTGCCGCCCTGAATTTCTATGCAGTAAGCAGAGAACCTGACAGGGTTATGATTGGGGAATTGCACGAACACGAGAATGAAGTCGTTCGTATCGAAGGAAAAATGGTATCTTGGGTAGAGGATCCATATTCAGATGGTTCTCAAAGATTGGACATCATCGTACAGGATGATACTGGAGTCGCAGAGGTGAGGTGGTTCAAATTCGGAGATGTTCCAACCATCGGCTCTACCATTTCAGCAGTGGGAGATGTACGCCAATGGGAAGGGCGATTCTGGATTCAATCCTTGGGTAATGGTGCAATTCAGTGGGAAGCTTCTGATGTGGCCGAAACAGAAGAAGTGCCGCTGGCATTGATCGGACAGGATGCCGAACCATATCTCAATCAAACAATAACCGTAGAGGGATACATTACCAAAACCGTACATCCAGATACTGTGTGGACTTCAGCATACATCGCAGACCACCCTAATTATGCCAATTCAAAACATCAATTGCGATTGTTCATCTCCAGTTCCAGTGGGACATGGATTGAAGCGGGTTCCAAGATAACCGTTCAAGGGCAGGTACGTTTTGAAGAGCGTGAATTCCGCTATGTCATGTATACTCAAGGTCCAGAAATAATGGTTGATTACACAGTGATCCCCACTCTGGCAGAACTTGATTGGAATGAGAAAGACACATGGGGATACGAGATGAATAAACTCGTTCAGATCGATGGTATTCCATCACAAGATGAATCCGGTTCATGGTGGATTCAAGGGCCGGCTAGCCATCAGAAGATTTGCATCTTACCCGGAGGCCGACTTTTGGAAGACAATGCCTCGACATTCGACGGCGTAGATGGAACTTGGACCGGTAGACTCGTCTGGTCATCAGCAATCGATGATGTCTGTATCGATGATGGTGGAGAAGCCAGCAGCGAACCAATAATTGGAGTGGAAGACCTGTTGTATCAGATTGTGACATATCCGGCACAATACATCGACGACGAATCAAAGGAATGGAATGTTACAGGTTACCTCGCTGAGTCATTATCCCCTGAGGATGATTCCGCATCTGTAAGAGACGCAAAATCGTGGAGAGATGACAAGGTAAGTGTGTATGTTGAATTTCAATCTTCAAGACAGCAATGGATTGAGGAGGGACAACGCCTAGAGATGACAGTTAGTGTCGGTTGGAATCCTGCCTATGGAAGTCTGAATCTAGTTGCCAAACAATGGACCGCACAAGGAGATCCAATAGCGCCTGAAACCTTGTCATGGGACAGCGATGTCACGATTTGGGGTTATTCAGAGAACAACCTCGTGTATATTGATGGTAACATGATCGATGCCAATGGTGCAGGAGAAACATGGATTGTTCGTCCGGGAACATCTGATAGGGTATGTGCTGAAACTCAGAACCTGCAGAATCTTTCTTTGCAAGCGATGAATCACAGCCAGCCTTGGCTTGGAAGACTGATAGAGAAGCAAGATATCAACAACCGCACCACATACCTTTGCCTCTCAGCAGCAGGTGCAGAAGATAGCGATGGAGATGGACTCTCAGATTATTCCGAACAAGAAGTATATGGAACAAATATCAACGAAGTTGATAGCGACGGAGACGGATTCACAGATACTGAAGAAGCACTTGCAGATAGCGACCCACTTGTCGCTGAATCCACGCCGAATACATGAGGAGGGTACTCTATGTCTTGGGAAGTCGAACTCGCATGGTTGCTCGGTTCAATGTTTGCGGGCATGATTATGGGCACCTTGACCGGATTGATTCCGGGATTTCACGTCAACAACGTTGCTCTGATTCTATTGGCTCTGTCTCCCGCGCTATTAGACCTCGGGATTCCTTTGTCTTCAGTTGCAGCATTGATCGTCTCTTGTGGAACTGTTCACACCTTCCTGAATTACATACCTTCGGCATTGATCGGGGCTCCTGATGGAGACACAGCACTATCACTGTTACCTGGGCATAGAATGCTTCTTGCTGGCCATGCAGCAAAGGGTGTTGCATATTCTGCGCGCGGGTCGCAATTGGGACTGTTGCTAAGCCTGCCACTAATTGTGGTTGCAAGAATAGTGTTTGGTCCCGAGATGGGCCTGTATCAAGAAATGAGAGATGCTCTACCTTGGATTTTGCTGGTTATTTCCATCTTACTACTGGTCACCGAGACAACCCGCCTGACATGGCCACAATGGATGCGAACTTTGAGTGGAGGCAGGCTCGGAGAGGATTCTCGATTTGCAGGGTTTCTAGCCGCTACTGGATTCTTTTTCTTAGCAGGAATGTATGGTTGGGCGGTGTTCGCACTACCTGCACGTTCACCGGTGGGCATGCCAAATGCCAGCCTACTGCTTCCATCCTTGGCGGGATTGTTCGGAATTGCTAACCTGATTGACATCTATTCGACTACCAGCGAATTACCACCGCAGAAAGACGACTGGGAGCTACCCCCTGCGGGACCATTGGTGGTTCCTTGCTTCTGGTCTGCAGTAGCAGGAGGTTGTATGGGAGTTCTACCTGGAATGACCGCTGCTCAAGCGACAGTTCTGGTTATGGGTGGACGCAATGTTGTGGCCAAGGTTCAGGGCAAGGAAGGATATGGAATGGATTTTGAAAGCGGAATGATTCCCGTACTAACCCATGAAGAAATTCTTGAGAGGGCACGTAGAGAAGCTGCTGGAGAAGAAATTGAAGACCCACATTCAGAGCAGGACTTGGAGATTATCGCCATTCTTTCAGCTGTGAATACCGCGGTGACTGTCATGGTCCTTGGATTCCTCTACATCATCGGGCGCTCTCGTTCTGGAGCGACATTAGCTCTCAAGATGATGTACCCAATCGATAAGTGGTCAGCCAACGAACCAAGTGCTGATTTCGTACGACTATTGGCAGTCTGCGTAGCCTCAGGATTGGTTGCAGTTCCATTGATGTTCAAAGTAGGTAAAGGAATCCTCAAACTTCACGAATTGATTCCATTACAAACGATGGTCCTATCGGTCATTATTTTCGTGACAGTCTTGGTCTATCTATCGACAGGTTGGATTGGCATTGGGGTATTGATCGTCGGTGTAGTCATGGGTCTGATGCCACCTCGAATGGGCATTCGTAGAAGCCATGGAATGGGCATCATTCTAGTACCGATTATGATATACACATTCGCTCAGAAATTCGATGCCTTCGGCTTCATTTGATGTTGCAAGCACGGGAATGCTTGATGTCCCTTGACCAACTCGGCGAGTTGCGCTTAGCGCGGGGTGTCGCCTTGTCACATCGAATATCTCTGTCTCTAGTCTTGTTGATGCTAGCCTCCAGTATTCTAGCCATCTTACCACCTCCTCTATTGGAATCGGATGACAATGCCTTGCATTCGGCAAGGGCTCAGCCATGTGGAGGAAACATCTGCATCAATGAAGTAATGCCTAATCCAGCAGGTTATGATGATGCTGCGTGGCCAGGAGGGGAATGGTTTGAGATAACCAACGTCGGCACCTCGGCGGTTTCTATCCTCGGATGGTATGCTGAGAATAGCAATGGAAAGCAGTTGACATTGGACAGTATCAGCATAGTCGGGTACAACTCTAGTGACTCAGCATCATGGAATCTGCAGGCAGGAGACTACATGGTCATCGCAAGGAATGCATCGGCCAACTTCTACTTGACAAATACTGCAGACACCCTACGCCTGTATGATACAACTGGCACCTTCTCCGATGAAGCATCATGGTCTAGTGCTCAGTCTGGGACTTCTTACGTCGAAGACCCTGCCGATGCATATGCTGATTGGGTCAGTTCTGCCGGACCAACTCCCGGTTCCAACAACAGTGGTGCTCAACCTCCGGTGTACTATGGTGGAGATTTACAGATCAGCGAAGTGATGCCGAACCCATGGCCTTCGTATGACAATGAATCTTGGCCAGGAGGAGAATGGGTTGAGGTCTACAACAATGGCAGCACAGCATTCGATGTTAGTGGTTGGAATCTCAGCGATTCGGCTGGTAATATCATAACTTTGAACGAGAATCACATGGTTGGTTATGACCCAGCGGATTCCTCAACTTGGACCTTGGAAGCAGGTGAATATGGCATTGTCGCAATCAACTCAAGCAGTAGTTATGGGGTACTCAACAATGGCCAGGAAGAATTGTTCCTAACTTGGCCCAACGGAACAATTTCTGAAAAGGTATCTTGGTCTAAAGCACATTCTGGAATGAGCTTGGTGAAAGATTCTGCAGGTAACATGGTGACTTCTGTATTCCCTACTCAGGGAGAAGCCAACGCAGCACCTATCGATTCGATTATCAATGCCTCATCTGACATCTCCTTCAACGAGGTTATGCCCAACTCAAGCGCTGATGGACAAGTATTCGCGGCTGGTGGAGAATGGTTGGAAATATACAATGATGGGGATGCGAACAAGGACTTGACTGGTTGGTCAGTCATAGATGGTATAGGAAACGTCACTCTTCTGGATGGTTCACTCGAAGGGACTGGAACAAATATCGAATCCAAGAGTTACCGATTACTACAATTCGTTGGAGATACCACCCTTTGGAACGATTTCAATCATCTCTGCCTGAGAGACCCATCAGGACATATCGTTGACGTGCTGCACTGGGATGATGACCACGGACAGAACACATCGCTTGTTCGACAACAGAACATTGAGGATGCTTGGCTGCCTTCTGCCTACGAAACACCGGGGCAAGAGAACCCGAGTGGAGGCGTCTCAGGAGAGGCTGAGATTTTGATCAACGAAGTCATGCCTAATCCACATGGAAATGATACTTCAGTTTGGCCTGATGGAGAATGGGTAGAATTGCTCAACATAGGTAACGAATCTGTGGACTTGGCTGGTTGGAAGTTGCAAGCAGGGGGGTACAAGAATTTCGCACTGACTGCTGAGAGACTGTACGATAGGAACAACACTACTCTCGAAGCGGGAGGATATGCATTAGTCATGTCAAATGGTTCCTCCACATTCTACTTGAGGAATAGCAATGGAGACTCTTTGGCACTAATCAATGCACAAGAGAACGTAATGCATTCAATACTATGGAGCAGCAACGTTAGCGAAGGGGAATCCCTTGTAGCACATCCAAGTTCACCAGAATCAGAATGGATACAATCGATGTGGCCAACTCCCGGAGCGCCTAATCCTGAATTCGGAAATTACACCGGTTCTACTGACCTACTTCTGAATGAAGTCTTACCACATTGCTACGATGATTCTGTGGAACCTGTAGATGATTGGGTTGAACTTCATAATCATGGTAGCGAGATTATCAACGTCTCAAGGTGGTCGATGATCGACAAGGATGGAGACTCGCTGCTTATTCGACATGATCGCATCTGGAATGTCAGTACTGATTCACCTGATGCCACACTTGTTCAACCGGGAGAATACATCGTAATTCTCGCCCCAGTTTGGTTCGTTAGTGGATATGGAGACAGTATCGAACTTCGCGACCCCAATGATATCTCTAGACAATCAATTCAATGGACAGTTACCACAGATTGTCGAACTCTTGGTCCTGATTTAGATGATTCAAGTGCCGAGTGGCAGCCATTACTTTGGCCGACTCCAGGTCTGGAAAACCCCAATCCAGATGATTATAATTTCGAAACCGATGTATTGTTCACTCGACTGATGTATGATGAGACATCTTATACAGATAGAAACAACGAATTCTTTGAACTTACAAACCTCGGTGAATCAACAGTCAACCTCGCTAATCACATCATCCGCAGGACCAAAGTCGGAGGAGATACCTACGATGCGCGTATTACTAGTCTGATTCTAGATGCTGGAGAATCGATCATTATCAGTCCGGATGCAGCCAGTTTGCGACAGGATTCAGGGATGGATGCGACTTCTGCAAACAGCGTCATGAATACCTCAGTATATCTGACAAACTCGGGAGGAGCGTTGCAGTTGATTGCGCCTGATGGAAGCGTTACAGATGCTGTTGTCTACGGCAATGCCGACCCAACTATTGAGGGATGGGCCGGAGCGGCTTTGAGCGAGCCCAATGGATCGAGTTCTGGATTAATTATGATCAGAGGTGATGGTTGCAACAATATTCCAGATAGTAACACCAGTGCAGATTGGATGGTTCGTTGGAGTAGAGTAGGAGCGAGTAACATATGTACCACACCCACCTTCTCCAGCAGTGGAAGCATTACTCCAACCGTCTCTCCAAACGGTTCACTAGCTCAAATCATCGAATGGATTGGTTCTGCGCAAAGCAGTCTTCATGTCCACATGTATCAAATCAGTAGTCCTGAGATATCCTTTGCTTTGAGACAAGCAGCAAGTAATGGAGTTGAGGTGACCGTAGTTCTCGACGAAGGTGATACATGGTGGACTGATTATACCCTAAGGAACCATCGTGGATATGCTAGCGACCTCGCAGCATCTGGAGCGACGGTATATTGGTTTGGAGAACCTGATTATTCGGGAGCACCATATGGCCCCTATTCCTATCTGCATAGCAAGGTAGCAGTCAAGGATGATAGCAGCGTATGGCTTGGTTCTGGAAACTGGGGCCGCAGTACCCTGCCCTTAGATGACAGCGCTGGAAATGTCGATTGGGGAGTAATCATCGATTCTGCTGACGTAGCAAGTCTCGTACTCGAGAGATTGCTATGGGATGAAGACCCTACTAAAATGCACATCAAGGAATATGATTCCACATCATCTACTCAAGGAACACCTAGCGGGTGGAGCACACCAGCACCTGCAGATGAGACACCTTCCCTACCCGATTCTGTATTCACCACTAGTGGCCAGATAGAAGGAAGGTTACTTACCTGCCCTGATGATTGCATGGAGGGCTTGGTATGGCTTATCGATCAAGCCGATGAGGAGTTGTTGTTATCCCTACAATACCTCGACATGGACTGGTATTGGGGATGGGGCCCAAGTCCTTTGCTAGAGGCATTATCCAATGCTGCAGAACGCGGCGTAGCGGTTCGCATGGTAATCAATGGATACTATTACGATGATGAAATACAAGAAGCGGTAGACCAATTCAACAATATCTGGAATGCAACCAATGGATGGGATGCAGCGGCAGTCATTATGGCAGATTCAGATGAAGTCACCAAAAATCACAACAAAGGTGTCATCGTCGATGGACAATTGACTCTGTTTTCTTCGGTAAACTGGGGAGCCAATGCAGTCATTCGAAATCGAGAGATGGGGGTCATTATCGATTCAGAGGAAATCGCATCACACATGCGTATGCATTGGATGAATGACTGGAATCGCCTGAATGATTCTGCCGACACCGATGGCGATGGCCTGCCAGATTACTGGGAAGTTCAATACGGGTTGAACAGAACAAGTCCATACTCCACATCTGGTATTTTCGGAGAAGAAGGTGATGATCCTGATGGAGACGGAATTTCTAATCTTGATGAATTCCGATACTGGGGTAATCCGCTTTCCTCTGATACTGATGGAGATTGCCTAAGCGATGCATACGAGATCAGCCTTGCTCAAAGCAATTCAGTGGGAGTATCGCAAGATATCATTGAAGCAAACATTCGAGAGGCGATGACGAAGAATGATTTCGACAAAAATGGAGTCGATGATGGACAACAATGGGATTGTGGTGCTGCTGCTGGGCCAGATTCTGATTCTGATGGTATCGAAGATTCCTTAGACCGTTGTCCGGGAACTTCGATTGGACATGTTGTCAATTCTCACGGCTGTTCAGCAGAGCAGAGAACAGCAGATGACCTAGATGATGATGGAGTGGAGAATGAACTGGATAATTGTCCAGACACACCTGTCTCTGAAATTGCCATAGGCACAGGTGGCGCCTCGGTGGCAAAGGAATCCTACAGAGGTTGTAGCCCTTCACAACTAGACGAGGATGGAGATGGAATATTCGATGAACTCGATGACTGCCTTGAAACTCCTGCGGATGAAAGCGTCAATATCAACGGCTGCTCCGCCGAACAACTTGCTGACAAAGCAAAAGCCAATTCAAATGATGCCGAAGAGGGTATTGCTGGAACTGTATTCACCATAGTAATGGTTTCTTCAGGAATCCTCTTGGGAGGATGGCTACTAATCAACGCACTTCAGAAGAAAGGAGAAGAAGAACTTCTAGCGCAGTCGCTTGGAATGGCTAGCAGTATGGATGAATTGGACCAAACGAGCCTGCCTGTCCTAGATTCATCGACTTCAGCAATGCCCGTATTAGACGGTTCGGCAACGGGACCTCCTGCTCTAGATATGTCGCAATTCCCCGGTTGGACGCAGGAAACTGTGCAAACTTATCTGGACCAAGGGTGGACAACAGAACAGCTCAAAGAATGGTATGACAATGCCTCAAAATGAATTAGTTTGATTATTGCCAAGTTTCATGTGGAACGCCCATACTGGAGGTAATGAAAACATCTGAGGAGGGGCATGTCATGAGCGGCCGAAGCATACCAACTTGCGATATGCGCGACTTGAACAGTGAAGATCCAGAGCACCAAAAAAGATTCATTCAACAAATGGGTGACGCTCTGAAGGACATCGGGTTCTTCGCGCTTGAGAATCACGGGATTCCTATACCTGAAATCGAGGCTGCATACGAAGAGGCACAGAATTTCTTCTCTTTGGATTCAGATACCAAATCATCCTATGAACAACGTCACATCAGTCGACAGAGAGGATTCACCAGTTTTGGAGTCGAGCATGCTAAAGACAACCCTGCTCCCGATTTGAAAGAATTCTGGCAGACTGGAAGAACGCTCGACTCTGAACATCCAAAATTCAATACCTATCCTAGTAATATCTGGCCCGACAAAGATTGTCCATCATTCAAGGAAGTAATCGATGGACTATTTCTCAAGATGGAGAACCTATCAACGCGATTGCTTGAAGCAGCCTCGATATATCTGGATAAGGACAAGGATTGGTTACCCGATATGTCCAATGACGGCAATACCATTCTCAGACTGATACATTATCCACCTATTCCGGATGATGCAGACGTACACAGTGTCAGGAGTTCCGCCCATGAAGATATCAATCTAATCACTCTCTTGGTAGGGGCGACCGCAGATGGTCTAGAAGTGATGGATCACGATGGAACTTGGATCAAAGTTGCTGGAAACCATAACCACATAATCGTCGATTCAGGCGACATGTTGCAGAACTTGACCAATGGTCTGTTCAAGAGCACAACCCACCGCGTGGTCAACCCTGAAAATTCACGCGCAAGAAGATTCTCTATGCCTATGTTCGTTCATCCACGCGATGAAATTGATCTAACCCCTGATGATGAGCTAATCCGAATAACAGGAGGCGAAGCAAAGTTTGAGTCGATCACAGCAGGAGAATATCTCTACCAAAGACTAGTCGAAATCGGTTTGACCTCCTGAGGTGTTCTGATGTGGATGCCAGACATCATCGCAATCAAGAGAGATGGCGGTGAATTGAATTGCGAGGAGTTGCAATACATAATTTCTGGAATAACTTCGGGAGAAATCTCTCGAGAACAGATCGGTGCTTGGCTGATGGCTGTTTACAACAACGATATGGTTTTGCAAGAGAAAACCGAATTCACACGACTGATGCGAGATTCGGGCGAAGTCTTGAACTGGCCTAACGACTCTCATCTCTATGTCGACAAACACTCTACTGGAGGAGTGGGCGACAAGATGAGCCTAGCACTCGCTCCGGCTTTGGCCGCATGCGGCCTGAAAGTTCCAATGATCGCTGGCCGTAGTCTTGCGCATACAGGTGGAACCATCGACAAATTGGAAGCGATTCCAGGATTCAATACGGATGGGGGAAAGGAAGACATTCACAGAGTTGTAAATTCGGTTGGCTGCTGTATCTTTGCTCAGAGCCAAAGGATTACTCCCGCTGATGGAGTACTCTATTCAATCCGAGATGTGACTGCAACTGTACCCTCGGTTCCATTGATTACCGCCTCAATAATATCCAAGAAATCTGCCGAAGGAATCGCCAATCTGATTTTAGATATTAAAGTTGGAAGAGCCGCGTTCATGGAAGAGGTCGCCGATGCGCGCATCCTTGCTCGTTCGATGATTGAAGTAGGCAAGGGTTTGGGAATGAATGTCAGGGTTCTATTGACGAGTATGGACGTACCCATCGGTTCTCACGTGGGTAATTCACACGAAATCATCGAGATACTAGACATTCTCGAAGGCGGAGGGTCTTGGGATACTGTTTCCCTGATAGCCATTCAAGGAGCACATCTACTACAGATGAGTGGTATTGTGGATAGTGTAGAACAAGGTCAAATCAAGATTCTTGAAAGTATCAGCACTGGTGCTGCTGCAGCAACATTCAGGCGCATGTGTGCAGCACAAGGAGTCTCACAAGTTGTTCTCGACGATATACGTTCGCACTTGGATATCGCACCAAATTCCTTCACTCTGCATTCGGCAATCGATGGCTGGGTTGAGTACATCGATGCTCTTGAGTTGGCCAAGGTTGCAAGTGAACTGGGGGCTGGACGAAGTAGTGCAGAGGAGGATGTGGACCATGGCGTTGGAGTAACCATACACGCTGAGGTAGGCAAACGCGTTGCTGAAGGAGAATTGGTCCTGAACCTAGATCATCGAGAAGAAGAATTGAGCGAAGAAATGATGCAACGACTGGAGGCCTGTCTAAGTATTTCTGAATCCTCAGTTGGTATTGTTGAGAGGCTGATTGAAGTCATTGAATGAGCCTGTGCAAGGGCCGTAGTGGTCATAAGGGGATTGCGGCTCGGCGAGTCGCTGCCGCTTTAGCTTAGCTGGTGGAGCGTGGGACTGTTAATCCCAAGGTCGTCGGTTCGAACCCGACAAGCGGCGCTCTGATGTACATTGACAAAGACGGAGAACTTGACCCGAAAATGACCGAATTTTAGGGTATTTGAGCACATGGGCCGTCTACGACGGCCCGCATACGTATACGCGATGGGTTCAATACGGGAGGGTGGCAGGCCGCGGATATGTGGGCAAGGAGTACTGGCATGTTCTTTGTTCTCGCTTGTCTCCTATCCTCGTCGTTTGCTGCAGTTGTTCCCGTAGTTTCCGAACAGGAGAAATTGGATTTCGTCGAACATGGTGAATTCACCGAACAAGACGGAAATATCGATCCTGCACTGACATACATCCTAAACCAATCCAGTAATCAAACACCTTTGGAAGTCATCATCCAATTCGCCGATAGAGAAATTCAGACGGAAGATGTGCAATGGTTAGCAAACAGGGGTATCGTCAGTCTGCGAGAGACTGAAGTTGTGCCAAGTATTCTCGCCAGAGGACCAGCCGCAGCGATTTCTTCGTTGGCTGAAGAATCCGAAATCCTATGGGTGGAATGGAATGCCCCTATCGAATTACAAATGAACAAGACGGTTGATGTCATCGGCGCTAGAGACGTGTGGGACCGAGAGATTCTCACCAAAGCAGGTGGTAAACACCCGAGTCACCCTACGATAACCGGTGAAGGAGTAACCGTTGTGGTTCTCGATTCGGGAATCGATGCGACTCACCCCGATTTGGATTATAACCCTCAGAATCCAAACAATCCAAGCATTCCAGATGAAGGTGACAAGGTCATCTACAATGCCAAACTCGACCAAGGTGCAGGCTCCTCTACTCCCGGTCTTGCTTGGATTCCGATGCAGAATACTGACACTACAAGTGGGCATGGAACTCATTGTGCAGGAACGGTTGCTGGAAATGGAGATGCCAGTGCAGGAGACAAGCTTGGGGTCGCACCAGATGCATGGTTGATTGGGCTATCCATGGGCGAAGCAGCATTCACCATTGACGAATATTCCGGGCTGGAATATTCCTACCAGTTATCAGCACCCGGTTCACCAACCCAACAAGCATGGAACATTCGTGTGGTCACCAATTCATGGGGCCCTGGATTCCCCTTCGACTCATATGACCCAAATGACTTGACAGTGCAAATTATCGAGAAACTATCGTATGACAATGATGTTGCTGTCATTTTTGCCAATGGCAATGATGGAGGAGATGGTTCTGATGATAGGTCGAACATATTCGCCAAAGTTCCCAGTGCCATAGGGGTCGCTGCTTCCAATAGAGATGGAATCGGAATGTCTGATTTCTCCAGCAGAGGCATCGAAAGCGACATAGGAACCTGGCCTGATATCGCAGCCCCGGGTGTAGACATCTGGAGTGCTGCTGCTAGAACCACCATGATTGGAGGAGGAACTGGTGCTGGAGACATAGCCAGCGGTGATCTGGATTACTACTACCTGTCGATAAGCGGCACAAGCATGGCAACACCTCACGTTGCGGGACTCGCTGCTCTGATGTTCCAAGCCGCACCTTCATTGACAATGAGCGATGTCGATGAAGACCTCGCGGTAGAAGGAGATGTGGAATTACATGACCCATCAGGCCTCGCACAACCAGCACTCGCAAAGAGGCCGATACATGAAGTTGAACTGATTCTCAAACTGACTGCCAACAGAATTGTCGAAGGGGATAATCTAGCGGATTATTCTGAAACTGGACTGGATGGCAGAGAATTCGTTGATGCTCAGGGGTACGGATTGATCGATTCAGAGGAAGCAGTCGCTCTGGCAATGACACTAGAACAACTCAGAGAAGAGGACTCAGAGGCTACAGTTTGGGATGCGTACAACATGTCTCAGGACGTGATACGCGATGAGCCCGAGACCACTAAAGGAGATCAACTCAATGCTGATTGGCAAGGCGAATTCGCGGTTTTCGCATCAGGTAGCGATTTCCCTCCTGCCAGCGCTCATCGCAAGGAGATTTGGATACCTGCCGGAACAACACGCGTCGTAGCAACGATGTCATACACGCCTTTGTCGAGCAATATCCTGTGCCCAACAGGTGCAAATTTGCGGCTTGCTCTAGATGCAGATGGAAATGGAGAATACGAAAACAACGACGTCAATGGCGATGAAATAGAATTTGTCGGTGGTATCGACGAAGGTTCGTGGTGGGGATTCGATGTTCAGGGGAATGCGATTGGAACCTGCCTTACTCCGAATCCCAGCACTCCTGGTCCCCGCTCACCATATTCGATTCAGGTAGAGGTATGGTTAGCACCTGGGGAAGTAGAGATGAATCAGGAGCAAGCCCGAGACTGGACAGTTTCCGGTGCATCATCTACGTCAGTAACCATGCAGAGATCATTCTTCCAACACATAGATTCAGCAGACACAGGAGAAGGAGATGATGAAGGGTTCACAGGAATGTTTGCTTGGATGGCAGAAAACTGGTGGCTTCCTTTGCTGCTGGCAATCCTATTGCTTGCATTCGTTCTCGTGATGAATGAACAAGCCCGTACTGCCTTTGAAAACTGGCGCCAACATAGAAGAAGCGATATTGTGGAAGAAGAAGTTGTGGAGGCAACAATCATCGACGCAGAACCGGTTCATTCTACTGCCACCTCTCCACCACCAGTTGTCAGGACATCACTATTGCAGGCAGCACAGCAAATCCAACAGGAAGAGACAATCCTCGAGGCCGAAGTCTTTGATGCTGAGATGATCGAGTAATCATTCCCATTCGATGGTCCCTGGAGGCTTGTGAGTTATATCATAGACAACTCGATTTACCGCACCTTTGACTGTGTTTGTAATCCGAGTAGATATCTTCTGTAGAACTGCATGTGGGATCTCTGAGTAGCGCGCGCTCATACCATCAAGGCTGGCTACTGCTCTTACTACCACAGTCTCCCCATAGGCTCGTACATCACCATGAACCCCAACCGATTTTACAGGTAGGAGCGCTGCGAAGTATTGCCAAGGCAATTCCATCTCTCCCCTCTGACTAGCAGCTTCAAGTTCCTCTTCGACTATGTGACATGCTTCCCTGACAACTTCCACTCTCTCAGGCGTCATCTCTCCTAAGCAACGTACCGCCAAACCCGGACCTGGGAAGGGCTGTCTGTCCGCAACTGAGATTTCCAGATGTCTTGCGACCATTCTGACTTCATCCTTGTAGAGGTCTCGCAATGGTTCCACTACTTCCAGTGTCATATCCTCTGGTAGACCGCCAACGTTGTGATGGCTCTTGATCGTATCCCGTACTCCGCCCCCCGATTCAATCCAGTCGGGAGCGATGGTTCCTTGCACCAAGCACTTGGCACCTACCTTTTCCTGTTCTTCCTCAAAGATTCGTATGAACAACTCGCCGATGACCTTACGTTTCTGTTCTGGTTCTGTCACGCCTTCTAGAGCTTCGAAATAGCGGTCTGCAGCGCGAACTACCGTCAAATTCAGGCCCATGCCAGCAAGCATTTCCTCAATCTCTTCAGTCTCGTTCTTTCGCATGAAACCAGTATCAACATAGACGCAGTGGAGTAATTCACCCACCGCCATGTTGGCAAGGACCGCAGCGACCGAAGAATCAACACCACCAGAACAAGCGATGATTGCAGTCTCGGTTATTCTTTCCTTGAGCATGGTCACGGATTCTTCAACGAAATCCGCAACATCAAACATGGGCTCACCCCTGGACCTCTCGATCCATCTGCTTGACTCGCTCAACGGCTGCCGCTTTCTCCTCGACCAAGGCAGCAGCGATTCCATCATCGATCAATGCAATCATCTGAAGGGCCAACCAAGCAGCGTTATCTCCACGGTCCACTCCTACGGTTGCAGCAGGAACTCCTGGGGGTAATTGTGCAATCGATAGTAGGCTATCATAGGGCACCTTACCACCACAAGGCACCCCAATTACAGGACGGGTGGTCAATGCAGCAACCGCACCAGGAAGTGCTGCTGCAAGGCCTGCCATAGCGATGAATATCTTATTCCCATCTTCTATTGCCTTGTGTACAATACCCTCTACAAAGGCGGGAGAGCGATGAGCCGAAGCAACTCGTAATTGATACTTAACATCGAATCTATCGAGCACATCGGTACACTTCTGAGCAACTGGCATGTCTGACTTGGAACCTAGCATGATGGTTATGTCCATGATGCGCATGGGTGCAAAATCGGTTCATCAAAGTGCCTATTCGAAACTCAGACCTCAAGATAGTGCTGGCGATAGAATCTGAACCCTACTAGGCAGGTTACATCCTGCTGGAACATACCATCTCCAACTGCCTGGTTCAAGCAGATGTCCTCCACTGATCAAATGCATGGAACCCTTACGTCCAAGGCGCCTGAGTTGTCTAATTGCGGGAGGTATCAACCAAGCCGGCATGTCTTCAAGATGGATAATCCCACTAGGCCATTCCCTATTCCATTGCATGACTCTCTTTACCTTGTTCCTCTCTACATCCAATAGTTGGCGGGCAGCGGTTGCATCCTCGGGACTTGGACTCTCACCATCTAACCACGAGTGCATCAGG
>CAXRJJ010000094.1:0-8451 GCA_964230945.1 Yoonia sp. | reverse complement strand
GCAGGGCCATTGATCGGTTATCTCTTGTTCAAGGAGATGCAGTTAGCTGATTCTTCAGAAAAGAATCTCAATGATGTCAAGAGAGCACTTGTTTCTGGCACCGACAAGATGCTCACCAGAGTACCTGGATTCGATTCATTGGAAGGCCAGAGGCGCTCAACCATGATGGCTGTTGCGTGGGGGATGATCGGAGTGATTCTAGTCGCAATCATAGCCGCCGGCAGTACTGCCATGTCCTCGGAATATGAGTCCACTGAGGAGGTGTGGACTGCGTCTTTCTTCAACCCAAATGGTTCGACGTGCATTCTTGGCGTGGAATGTACGATATTTGATTCTTCTTTAGGGCCAGGTGAGTCAGTGACTCATACATGGACATATGATGATAATGCAACCTTCGAGATTGCCGCAATGTCGATGGCCACGTCTTGCAATTCCGCTACAGTAGACTTTGATGTACAACATAGTTTCACTCTGGAATCACCGACCGAATTTGCATCAACTGGTGGAACCACTATTGAGGTTGAAGGCGGTGGATTCCCAGGTGAAGAATCAGCAATAGGGTTTGCTGAAAACACCACTTTCTCCCAACCAGCCAACCTAAGTGCTGATTCAATGGAAGAATTGCAGAGGCTAGTTGACTCGGTGACTCAAGCAGAGACTTGGAGTACTGGAAACGGTCTCTATACCATGACCATAGAAAGAGCCCCCTCGGGGCCTCTCAATTCAGCATCTGAGTGTGATTTCTTCTCTGTGCTAGCTATGAATCGCTCTGTTGAACCACTCGCTGATGATTTCAACGTCAGCCAAACTGTTTCATCTCATAGCAAGGACTTCGGCCCTGCATTTATCGGTGCAGTTGGTGGCCCCATCATCCTTGCAGCACCAGTATTGGCATGGTTGGTTGCTAGACCGTTAGAAGACTAATCTTGCCAAGAACCGTGGTAATACGAACTGCCGCTTTCAGGCATGTCTGAATATCCATCATCTTTGGAACCACCTCGTAAACCGAGGACTGCACCAATCAATGTCAAGATACCACCTCCACCAAGAATCCAAGTGGCTTGGCCGGGATATTCTGAGACGTTCATTTGATCGTAATCATCATCGGTGAATGAGTCACCAAGTTCAGGGAAGGTCATTATGTGATAAATGGCGGTTGCAAAAAGCAACACGGATAGAATCAGAGTGAAGAAACCTGCAAATTTGTTCCCAGAGATACCAATAATCGCAAATAGCGAGGCAAGAACTGCGAACAAGCCCCAACCATAGACACCATTCATCGCGTAGAGGGTATTTGTCGTTGCAGCGGCTATTGCCTCACAATCTTCCTTCCGTTCTTCATCGTCTTGTGAATTACAATTTTCAACAACCTTAGACATCTTTTCTTCTTCATTATCTGATTCACAATCATCATTAAAACAATTTTCAGAAGTGGCTCTAGCCTCTTCCAAACCATAAATTATTGTGTATTCACCAGTACGAGTAAATCCCCCTTCATCTACATCCCAATCAACTTCAATCACATGCCATTGATCGTTCATCTGTGCAGCCACAGCAGCCCCACAACCTGCTAATGCAATGAGAAAGATGACTATTGCTCTGACCCTCATGGAACTCGCTTAATTTCGAACAAATAGAATCTTTCGGCAGTTACCACTCTGCAAAGGCCCCATCGGGATGCGTCCACATCGGCGGAGGATGAGGATTCCACTCATCCATATGTTCGGCAATAAGTTCCTCATCGACCTCGATTCCTAAACCAGCACCTTCAGGCACAGCAACATATCCATCTTCGACGAGGAATGGATGCTTGAGCAGATTGAATGACCAAGCCCATCCCCCACCTGACCTACCTCCAGGTAGGCCTGCTCCACCAAGACTCTGGACCTCTTGCATCTGATGGGCAGAACTGGCCGCTGCAACCTGCAGGCTAGCCGCAGTCTGAACGGGGCCATATGGGCAATGCGGAGCCAAAGATACCTGTGACATGGATGCCATCTGACCGATTAACATCGCACCAGATATTCCGCCGACAAGAGAAATATCTGGTTGAATCACATCGATGCATGGTGGTTCAAGATGTTGCCTGAACTGATTCAGAGTCAACAGCCTCTCTCCCGTCGCTAGTGGAAGATCAGAATCTATCAGCCTCAGTGCAGACGAATCATCAGGCAAACAGGGTTCCTCAATGAACCAAGGGTCGAATTCACTCAATAATGGCATCAGTCTACGGGCTGCAGCAGGACTCAATCTGCCATGCAAATCAACGGCTACCTTTACCTCTGGACCCACCGCATCTCTGACCGCCCTAACTACCTCAACGATTCCTTGTAAATCGGCATCGCTGGCAATCGCTGTTGTGGGACCGGCAGGACTTACTTTCATCGCCTTCAATCCTTCAGAAAGTGCTGCTCTAGCAGAGTCAGCGAACTCTGTAGGACTGGCCCCCCATAGATTACGGTAAACCAGAACTTTGTCCCTGACTTTACCACCCAGCAACTGCCAAACTGGTACGCCGAGGCGCTTGCCCTTAATGTCCCAAAGAGCCATCTCAACAGCGCTTGCAACAGTATTCAGAACCGGACCATCACGCCAGAACCTTCCTCTCATTAAGCGATCAACGATGCGGTTCAAATCGTTGGAATCCTCTCCAATGATACGTTCAGAGGCCGCAGCAAGACCTGCCTCAACCTCTTCGTGCAAATCTCCAATCGCCTCACCCCAACCGACCAAGCCTTCGTCGGTCTCTATTCGCATCAATAACCAGCGAGGAGGGCAACGAACGAGGCGGGCAGAAGTGATTGAAGACATGGTGTTCAGCAAGGTGCGATGTGCATATCACACATAACGACATCCTTACGGGGCATCGAGGAGTTATTCTTGCTCGCGCTTCTCTTTCATCATCTGATGAGGATTCATTCCCTGTGATATCTGAGCGCCTTTGAGATTCATTCGTGCTGCAATAGCAATCAGTATGCTGAGTACTGCTAATGGTCTGACCATTCCTTCCGAACCCCACATCGAACCACCAGAATACCACAGTAAAAACAGCAAAGTTGCGGCTACTAAACTTGAGACTACAACCATCCATTGTACCACCGATTCCAGTCTTTGAGAACGTGAAGCAGAGGCTACAAACATGAAACCGATTAGGGAAATACCGCAAGCTAATTGCGAAAGGGTCTCAAGAACCCCAGCGTCAAACATTGTCTGCGCCACAATGACATGCTTATTGAAGGGCGATGACCCATACGGGTCCGAGGGAGAGGTTTGGTCAAGTCAGGTGTGTGGTCGTTACCGAAGAAACGTGGCACGGGTCCACCCTGGTTCTCTCGCTCACAAGTCGCCTCAGTCTTACATCAAGTTGGAGTATTGTTGGAATTGAAAGGGGCTAATCCGTTCAGAGTCAGGTCATACCAGAATGCTTCGCGAGTCATCTCAGGTCTCAGCGATGACTTAGGAGAATTGGTCGCTACTGGTTTGTTGTTTGAATTGAAAGGAATCGGCAAAGGAATTGGTGGAGCAATTACCGAAGCAGTAGAACAAGGAGAGTGGGCGGATGATTGGCATGAATTGCATGACAGCACCCCTGCTGGATTGATCGAGATGCTAGCCATTCCAGGATTGGGCCCTAAGCGTATCAAATTGATGTACGACGAATTAGGAGTGGATTCTGTAAACGCTCTCAAAGATGCTTGTGATAGCGGAGAAGTTGCCCCGATGAAAGGATTCGGAGAGAAATCGCAGCAACGTATGCTCGATGGTATCGAATTGCTGAGCAGATTCCGTTCAAGACGCAGACTGAATGTTGGATTGGCCTATGGCGAAGCATTGGAACAAAGAATCGCTGCATTGGATGGTGTTCTGATGGCGCAATTAGCAGGTTCTGCTAGGCGTAGAAGAGAGACCATCGGTGACCTAGACATCGTTGTAGCAGCCAAAAATGAAGACCACGATAAAGTCAGTCAAAGCATTCTCTCATTGTCTGGAATAGCCGATGTCAAGGGAGCGGGTTCATCAAAGATCAGTTTGATTCTCGACACCAGCATCTTCGATGAGGAATTCAGGCTTGGAACTCTCGATAACAACGTCCTCGACGCTATCGGCGGGGCAGATTATGAGCAATTGGAAGCCAGCGGCACGATAGATGCACAGGTCAGACTTGTATCTCCAGAGGTCTTTCCTTTCACCCTCGCTTACTTCACAGGTTCAAAGGAGCACAACGTCAGGATGCGACAACTAGCGATAGACAACGGCTTGAAACTGAATGAATTTGGCTTGATTCCTGTAGATTTGGCCGGCGACCTCAAGGGGCTTGAAGCTGCTGAACATTCACTCGCTGCAAGTAGCGAAGAGGATATTTATCGACATCTTGGAATGGATTGGGTAGCCCCAGAATTACGCGAAGATATGGGAGAAATTGAGGCCACAAAGTTACCAGAACTTCTGCAACTGAAAGACATCAAAGGCAGTCTGCACAACCATACCACTCTCTCAGACGGAGAAGCCAGTCTTGAACAAATGGCTGATGCTGCCCAGAAAATGGGTTGGAAGTGGCTGGGTATAGCAGACCATTCACAATCATTGCAGATTGCACACGGATTAGTAGCTGATGACCTCCTTGAGCAGGGTAAGAAAATTAGAGAATACAATGCTGAATGGCAAAAAGAAGGGGTTGAATTCCGCCTATTCCACGGAACTGAATCAGATATTCTTGAAAATGGTAAACTGGACTATGATGATGAGACGCTAGCTGAACTGGATTACGTAGTAGCCAGCGTTCACGCCATTCCAAAGTGGAAAGGGCGCGACGAGTCAACAAATACCGAGGAATTGATCAAAGTGATGGAACATCCAAGTTGCACGATGCTTGGTCACCCCACCGGTAGGATTCTACAGGGAAGGGATGGCTATGAAGTGGATTTGCAACAAGTTCTGAATGCAATCTCTGAGATGAATGAAGATGGAGCAGGTAAGATGATTGAATTGAATGCTTCACCCTATCGCTTAGACCTAGATTGGAGGCTATGTAAACGCGCTAAGGAACTAGGAGTTCCTGTTTCCATTAATCCAGATGCGCACGATCTCAGAGGTTTAGGTGATATTCGATATGGCGTGGATGTGGCCCGCAAAGGATGGTTAGGACCTAATGATGTTCTCAACAGTAAGAACGCTGATGATGTCGCGCAATCCTTAGGCGTATGAAGGCAAGATTATCGCATTGAACCTCGGCGCTTTCTTCATGCGCACCTTCCGCGCTCTGTTGTTCGGAGTAATGGCCCTTATTCCAGCGGTCTTCCTTGGGTTGTTTACGTGGTGGATGATGGGTTCCTCAAAAGAAAACATGGATGTCGCCGTATGGCTGCCATGTAATGCAATCCCCATTCTCGGGATGATTCTTGGAATATGGTTCGGCTGGAAGACAGGAGCGGAATACGCTATCAATGCAGAAATCTGAGTTGGGATGCACGTGCGCAGAATCGAAAAAGCCGAGAGAATCTCAAAAATTCTCGACGATTTGTACCCTGAAACCCCAATCCCTCTTGACCATGAGGATTCGTACACTCTGTTAGTTGCAGTTCTCCTATCCGCTCAATCAACTGATAAGAAAGTGAACCAAATAACACCTGCACTATTTGCAAGAGCGAATAGCCCACAAAAGATGGTCACACTCGAAGTAGCAGAAATTCAGGAAATCATCAGAGAAATCGGTCTTGCTCCCACTAAAGCGCGAAACATTCACCTGATGGCACAGCAACTAATCGATAGACACGGCGGCGAAGTTCCTTGCGATATCGAAGCATTGGAAAATCTAGCAGGAGTAGGACACAAGACCGCTTCAGTAGTCATGGTGCAATCATTCGGGGTTCCGGCATTTCCCGTAGATACGCACATTCATCGTTTGGCTTCTCGTTGGGGATTATCAAAAGCGAGAAACGTGGTTGAGACCGAGAAGAATCTGAAAACCCTGTTTCCAAAGGAGGAATGGCATCGTCGTCATTTACAGATCATATTCTTCGGAAGAGAATACTGCCCAGCGCGCAATCACAACCTCGTGAATTGTCCAATTTGCTCTTGGGCAGCGAGTAAGAAACGAATCAAAGAAGAGAGTTGATCAAGTCTCCAACGAGAACATTCCCATCGAGGCATCCATCAGCATTGCGGTAATCAGACTGGTGATTCCAGCAATCCAAACCATTTGTACCATCTGACCCACAGCAGAGGTCCTTCCTCCCCCTCTCAATCTAGTTGCGATGGCGCCGAGAACAGTAACCTTCAACAGAATCAGAAGGGAGATGGTAATCTTGAACGCTCTGATATTCTCATCGATAACCGCATTATTCTCAAGCGCTGGCAATCCAAATCCTGCGCTTGAATCTGCGATAGCTCCGACGTCCACGCCTGCGAATCCAGAGGCAACACCAGAAATCGTTCCACCGAGTTGCAAAACGATGGAGATGGTAACATTCAGACTGGCAACTGTTGCAACTAGAAGACCAAGAGCAGTTCCCCACATGGTTCCTGCAGAGAGTGAACGACGGCGCCTCAATGAGAGGTTACTGGTAGTAGACTTGCTTACTAAGTCCGCAGTATCGGCAGGTAAACCGCTAGATTGAGCACCTTCGATGTATATCCGGTTGTATCTAGTAATCATATCTGAATTGGTCTCAGAAGAGAAATAGTCCCATGCTCTCTCAGAATCAATTCTAGTTGACAAGCGCTTCTCCAATCTTTCGATTGGTGTATCCAATAAACCGAAATCGATTCCACGTAGTGCCTTGATTGTTGCTGAAGGCTCGGCCGACCTCGCCTGAGCAGTTCCTCCCAAAGCACGAATGAATCCCGGATAGGACTCGTCTCTACGTCCAACTTGTACTTCCTCTCTACGTTCAAGAAATGCTGGAATCAACATTGGAGTGAAAGGTACCGCAATGAGAATCAGACCATAGCGATCCCACTGAGCAACCAACGTATCGATATAGATGAAAGAGAGAATTGATGTGACAATCAACAATATGGCACTAATTGAGCCAGCAAGTATCCAACTCTGTGTGAACAACTTCCGATATGGAGTGATCATTTCGTCTCTAGCAAAAGTCATTTCATCAGGTATCGTAGCTCTGAAAGCAAAGAATGCTCCAATCTGTAGAATAACAAAGAGCATAGATGCTAACAATAACCATCGCATCCTAGTCAAGATAGTAATTAAGTCAGCACCGGGAGCCCCTGTTTCAAAGAGTACAAGATGAATCCCAGCGATAACCAGAGCGAATAGACCAGCAGAAACTAGAGCAACATAAATCTCCTTCAGAGAATCTACCTTTTCCAATCTAGTATCGTACAATGTATGATATTGCTCAGCAATTGTCTCTTGCTCAGCCCTCATGAATTCGTCTATTCTTTGACCGGCCTCGATACTAAATGCCATTCTATCAAGGAAATCTGACCATAGTGGACTAGGGCTCTGTTGACCAACAATTCTGGCAGCTTCAGGGAGACTGGTGTGCCATTTGTCAACAAGAATCTCAATCCTCTTGACCTCAGATGCTAACTCTCCATAATCAGTCATCTGCCTGAGAATGTCGAAGATACTCTGAGCACCGATTTCACCAAGTGATAGAATCCCCATTCTTGTGATGAACATGTGCATCTCTTTTTCTATCTGGATGGCAGCTCTTTGAACCTCAAGTAAAGGAAAGTATGTTGCTGCGATAGCAGAAACCACAGGTAAGATGATAATTAGTGCAAGTGCAATGATTCCCGTGAACAGATTTGGTGTCAATAATACCAATACCATTGCTGTCAAGAAACCTGCTAAAGCAGCTCCTCCGACATATAAGATGAGAAATCTCGAAGGCGGCATTTCGAGTCTACGGATGGCAATCTGCCACAGCGCCATCCGCTTCATTGTTCATTCCACCTTCAGTCTTGTTCGATAGGCACCCATGTATCGATACTCTCGGAGAATGCATCCCAACCACGCATGTAATACACACCTAGCAGGTCAAAGACATCGTCATAGTGAGTCAGCCCCCTGTCACACATTCTTTGAATGGCTTCAGCACGCTTCATCATGTCATCATAGATTTCACGCTTGTTTGCGAATCCAGCCAATGCTGCAATCTTATTCTCAAGCAGATGGGATTGATACATTCCTCGGAAGTAATGCTTATCCTTGACCGGATCCCATTCGAACATTCCCCTCGTCAGGACACCATCGCTATGCTTGTTGTAACCGATGACCTCGTCGATTCCAGTGATTCTTCGGGCGATTCCTCCTCCTGGTGCTTCCACTACCTCTTGGAAAATTGCGAAATTCAAGTTGTCGAAGAAACGCATCGGTACGTTGATTGGATCACCAGTAAACCTCTGAATCATCTTGACAATTGAAGATGCGTGGAAGGTAGCAATTACTGGGTGTCCGGTCTGCATCGCTTGGAATGCGATTGC
>CAXRJJ010000093.1:0-9188 GCA_964230945.1 Yoonia sp. | reverse complement strand
GCTTCACCGTTCTCATCTTCAAACATAAACAAATCTTGATCATCGTCTTTACCACCAACTTCACCTGAAGCAAGAATCAATCTGCAAATGTCATCATCTTCTACAGTACGGTTCCATTTCTTGCCAGATTTGCCAACGAATTCCAATTCAATATCGAGGTCACCCTCTGCCTTGCTGCCAGTTATCTTGGTCATGTGCCCTTCAGTCAGTGTAGACAAACCGTAAGTCTGATTCTTCTGCGCATATTCGTCACTACCCACTCTGATACTGTATGAATTCATCAACCAAATAACCAATGCGACAACTTTGCTTTTCGGCATTCCGTCTAAAGCCAGATCTCTTTTGACCGAAGCGCGTATTGTAGGAAGAACCTCAGCAAAGCCTTGGATAGAATCGAACTTCATCTCGGCGACAGTCTTGGTCCAATCAGCATGGTAACGGTACTGTTTACGGCCCTTGGAATCAACTCCTAGGGCCTGAAGAAAACCTCGTTCATCAGAACAAATCCAAACATCTGTCCATGCTGGAGGAATTGCCAAAGAATTAATTCTGGCAACAATTTCTTCATCCTTAATTCGATTTGAATCAGTATCGAAATAATGCCAATTCAATACAGGTTTACCCTTTGGACCCTTTTTCTTTGGTCCTTTTTTACGAGTAAATCCGGGTTCCGTAGAGTCGGTTAAGTTCAGCCCAGCCCGGCGTGCAACAACTTCGCGTTTGGGTTTCATGAAACGCCACCAAGGCCGATAGTGATTAGATTTGTCCGGACAAAATGTGCTCTACACATTCCTCGCATTCATCAAGAAGACCATCCAAAGTGGCTTCATCAACATCCAAGTTAGCGATGACGGGCCTCAAAATCTGTTTGCCTTCGATTTCTGATTTGCTAATCATATAATTTCCACGATTCAGCAACAATTGCCTTAGTCGCGAATTGAAATGGTCTAATTCCTCTTCTGGAACCTTCTCAGGAGTTACTCTGAAACAAACATTTGCCCACACTCTCGATGACATCATCTCCATATTTTCCCGCTCGTTGATCTTCTGCTCAAGTAAATCAGCCATGGAAACGTATTGTTCGACCATTCTTGCCCAGCCAGCGTCACCAATTTCGCGCCAAGCCAACCATAACTTGAGAGCGTCTACTCTACGGCCACATTGCAAAGACAACCGCCCTGGATCAATGCCCTCATTCTCTTCATGGAACAAATAATGGGCACCAGTAGTATGGTTACATACCGACTTGAGAATCTTGGGGTCTTTGATTAAGAATGCCGAGCAAACCAATGGGACCCCCATCATCTTGTGTGCATCCCAGCACACTGAATCAGCCTTGTTTACGCCTTTGATTAAGTTTGCATACTTGGAACTGAATATACTAGCACCTCCCCAAGCAGCATCAACATGTAACCACAGCCCTTCTGCATGTGCTACCTCTGCAATCTCATCAAGAGGATCAAAAGCACCCCTTACTGTAGTTCCTGATGTAGCGATTATGCATAGAGGTTGCAAATCCGCTCGGCGGGCCATTGCAATCTCTTCTGCTAACGAATCTGGACGCATTCTACCATCTTTATCGCAAGCGACCTTAATGACGTTAGAAAGTCCAAGTCCCATGACATTTGCCGCCATAAATACAGAATAATGTGATTCAGCGGAAACGAAAAGAACGCATTTTCGTCCATCTAATCCCTTATGCAGACTCATTGGGTCGGATGAATGACGCGCACATAGAACCCCTAGAAGGTTACCATTAGATCCACCTGTGGTTAATATTCCAGAGCCATCTGCAAATCCCATTAACTCATTCATTCGTCTGATAATTGCCTGTTCAACCATAGCTGCAAAGGGAGCCAACTCGAACGTGTACATCGAGGTCTGGGCCAATGAAGTCAAGACTTCTCCTGCAAATGCACTGACATTGAATCCACTCCATAACGGATTCATGAACCTCCTGTGATTAGTACGCACACTATGCTTGAGGAAATCATCCATTCCTTCCAACACACCCTCGACGCCCTCACCTTCCAAAGGCGGGCTCAACCTACTACGCATTCTTATCTCAGCAGGCGTGGGCGATGTAGTGACTCGGCCTTCACCCTCTGACTCCTTCAACCAGGCCTTGATGTGGCTAGTCAATTGGTCGAGAAGACGCTCAACATCTTCGCTCTGCACATCACGTTGCGTACTGACACGGCACATTGAGTATGCGGTTACAACTCATCTGTAAACAATGAGAATTTCAGCCTCGATTTTATTAATGCAGCATGCATAGGTTTTGAGCAATGTTGAATAAGTACATCGCAGTGGCCACTTCATGCTAGGCGGAGTCGGAGACGGATGGTTGGTCAGACTACATATGCAGATTGCTAAGACATTGAATGGTGCAGGCTGGAGTCAGAACCAGATTGCCGCCATTCTTGGTTCAACACAAAGTACAGTTTCACGTCAATTACTGCGTACGCCTCCAAAATTACCCAGTGCCGATTCAGACGCTGTTGATTCATGGGCCAATGAACTATCCAGATACCTCATCATCCAAGGTCCAAAGATTAGAGTTGAGAGGCAGCGAATCATCATGGATATCCAATTCAGCGGCGGACATTCCTTCCAGTCAAACAAGACGCTTACTGGAGTAGAGTTAGAAGGTGGCGCGAAGGAAGCCGGACTACTGAGGCAACTGGAATGGTCCTGTTCTAGACTCGACCCAAATAGAATCGGAAATTGGACTTCAGGAGTTGGAATGAACTTCGCGTCATGTCTTCCGGAAGCGATTAGCAAGGAAGATGTTGCAGCATTTCCCGGAAGGTTATCAGTAATTGATGGGCGTATCAGACACCATGAAAAAGCGACCATGGGTGCTAGTTCCAGCCTATCCAAAGTATTGCTAAAGGCAAGAGGATCTGGAATTGGAGGGTCAATCATCAACTTGAAAGCGCCTCTGAACAAAAATTCCAAAGATGTCAATAGCAGCCTAATCGACCGCTGTGTCAAGAAAATGAAATGGAACTTAGCCCATTGGGATGGTAAGAATATCGACTGTAAAGAAGACGATTACCAAGTTATTCTAGGGGCAGGAGGGTTTGGTTGGGAGCCACATCTATTCGTCGTTGGATCAAGTGCAGGCGAAGTTGTTGACAGAACTCATGCACTTATCGACGCCTTAGAAGAGAGTGGGTCAGCATGATATTGCGGGTGTTGCATTCACTATTTCTCGTACTTGTCATTGGAACTGCTAGTTTGTCTGGGTGCTTGGGCAGCGTCGAGCCAAAAGTCGATTCCACTACAGTAAGGATTCTCACCTACGATGTATACGCATTGTCTGAAGAAATGATTGAACAATTCGAGAAAGAGAGCGGGTATGAGGTAGTATTCACCAAAGTAGGAGATGGGGGAGAAGTCTTGGAAAATGCTCTACGCACTCAGGAATTGCCCCTAGCAGATCTAATCATTGGTATAGACAACAGTTTCCTACAGGTCGCACTAGACCATTCTCTATTCCGTAGCCATGGTATGGAACTCACGGGGTTGCATCCTCAAGCACTTGCACCATATGATGGCAACATGGCAGTTCCATTTGATTGGGGTAGAGTTTGCATCAACATTGACAGCGGCTATGCTGATGGTGAAAATGTCAGTATGCCGGACGACCTTTGGGATTTCACGGAAGATGACTGGAAAGGAAAGGTAGCCGTACAGAATCCTCGCAGCAGCACACCTGGCAGAGCATTTTTAGCGGCAACGATTGACTATTTTGAGAATGATGCTGATACAAGTACTGACTATCGAGATTGGTGGCATGCGATGTCAAACAACGATGTAATAGTCACCAGCGGATGGAGTGAATCATATCTGAATCATTACGAAGCAGGCTATGGGATTTGGGAAGACTCATTCATCGGTGGCGCACATGCGGTAGTTTCGTATTGCCATTCACCAGGTGCAGAAGCATACTGGGGAGGAGGGGGGACCGATAGTGTTGCACTGAACATCACGGGTGCTTCATTCCTGCAGGTTGAATATGCTGGAATCGCAGCTGGACCAGCAGTGAACATCGAAGGAGCACAAGCCTTTCTGGAATTTCTGTTAAGTCCGGAACTTCAGGCGACCATCCCAGATACCAACGTCATGTATCCAGCATCTTCTCAGCACAGTCTTCCATCGGGACCGTATAGCGAACATACTGCTGTACCCGCTGCTGATGCTGATATCAGCATGCAAAGAATAGGTTCAGAGATGGATGAATGGTTGCTAGCCTGGGATGAGGCAATGGCATGAGTACAAAGGCCAAACCTTGGGAGGGCATTCCTGCATTAGTTCTGATTTTAGCCATGGTTATTCCCTTTTTGATGGCCTGGCAGAGATTGTACGAAGTCTCCGAACTTGGACTACTAGATGCTGTTTCAAATCTCGACTCTAGAAGACAAACTAAGGATGCATTCTCATTCTCACTAATGATTGGAGTTTCATCTGCTGTTGCGACCGCATTGATTGGAACTCCTCTTGCATTCCTATTGGGGCGATGGAAATGGCCAGCCCACAATCTGATCAAAACACTGAGTACACTACCATTCATTGTCCCAAGTATAGTTGCCGCAATGGGATTCATCGAGTTGACTAGACCGCAGGGGCTTTTGCATAGCCTTGTTGGACTGGATCTAATTGGAGAAAGTGGCACAATAGGATGGATGAATTCACTACTTGGTTTTGAGCATGGAGGCTGGTTACTGGCGATTCTTCTAGCACACATCTGGTTCAATTTAGCCTTGTTCACAAGATTGGTAGAACCCGTGGTCTCCCGATTGGATGAAGACATGGTTGAGCAAATCAAACTGCTACCTGGAGGCCAGACAAAAATCTCCAGAATACGCAACCTTTGGTATCCGCTTCTTTGGCCATACATCGCCTCTGCGATGATTCTAACTTTCGTATTCTGCTTTACCTCATTTGCAATAATCTTGCATCTTGGCGGCTTTGAGTATCACACTATGGAAAGAGCGATGGCCGAATTAGGAGGAGCCGCGGGAATCTGTGCATCTGGGGCAAACACTTGCTATGGCGCCTCCGCCAGCGAAGTAGTACTTGCTCTGTCCAGCATACAATTGTTGGTCATTCTCTCTGCCCTATGGATACAATCTCGACTGGCAAGAAGACGTTCAGACGTATGGCCTCTAGCCGATGAACAAACTAGGCCTCGCATTGGGCTGAAGCAGAAAGGTGCTGTACTTTCAGGTTCATTCATCGCCCTGACCATGCTCTTCCTTGTCACTCCCATGATTCTAATCTTCAGATCTAGCCTAAAAGTCAGAGGTTCATTCTCAACCGAAGCATGGAACAAGGCCTTTTCGGGAGATGCGATTATCGGGGGCATGTCATTGTTGGATCATCTTGCCAACTCAGTTCTTTACGCTATATTCGCTGCCCTTCTAGTCATCCCTTTCGCCCTATTGGTATCCGAAGTTTGTATAAGGGCTGAAAAAAGAGCAAAAGAAGACCAAAATAGCAGAGTCTGGAATCTACGTTGGTCGTCTTTCAATGAGAATCTAGCATTAGCGCCTTTGGCACTGTCTAGCGTCATGATTGGTTATGGCGTATTGCTTGGCATCATGAGTCTGGATTCGAGTTTGATTCGTTCTTGGTGGCTACCACTCATCGGGCATTGCATGGTCGCGCTGCCTTTCGCAGTACGAAGTCTATTGCAACCGATGCGAAACCTTGACCCGCAGCATGAAGAAATCGCTGCCACTCTAGGACTGAGCCCTATGCAATCTTGGTGGAGAGTTAGAATGAGGTTGCTTAGAGCTCCGATTATCATTGCCATGTCCCTAGTTCTCGCTATTTCGCTTGGCGAATTCGGAGCCGGCTGGGTCATGCTAAAAGCATCGGAAAATGCTACTCTTCCAATGTTCATAGATGCCGCAATTGCCAGACCATTCGACCGCCTCGCACGTCCACTTGCAATGGTTGCTGCATCCATTCTACTAGCCTGTTGCACAATCTTGCATTTAGCGGTGGAAAGACTGAGAAGTCCTGAACAGTCGGGGGGGCTGTGAATATGACCGCCGCTCTTGAGATAAGAGAATTGAACGTCTCTTTCAATGATTTCAAGGTGCTAAAGAATCTCAATCTCGTTGTTGAAGAAGGAGAGATTGTCTGCATCATTGGCAGGAATGGTTCTGGCAAGACCACGCTGCTGAGAAGTATCTGTGGATTGCAGAAAGTGGATTCTGGAAAGGTCATCGTCGCTGGAAATGAAGTAACCAGCACGCCGACCTCACTACGGGGAATCGGGATGATATTCCAACGAACCCTACTGATGCCCCAACTGGATGTCGCAGGCAATCTTGGCCTTGGTATTCCGCGAACCACTCCCCGCGTAGAAGTTGCAGGAATCATTGACAATGCACTGGAAGACCTCAATCTAGCGGGATATCAAAAGAGAAATATCAACACCTTGTCTGGTGGAGAACAGCAGAGAATCTCAATCATGAGGGCCCTATTAGCGCAACCCCAGTTTTTGTTACTGGATGAGCCGCTTGTCAGCCAAGACAGTTGGGCGCGTGAAAAATTCGGAGTAAGTATCAGAAGTCTGTTGAAGAAGCGAGGTGTGGCCGCCCTATTGGTATCCCACGATGCACATGAGGCAAAGAGAATCTCGGATCGAGTAATCGGCATAGAAGAAATCCAATCAAAGGAGGAGGAAGAATGAGTTGCAAACCCCTGCCGAGAATTCTCAAACCTTGGCCATTCTGGAGGAAGGTCTGGCGAAAAAGAGAGGGGATGAATGGCTGGTACATGTCGATATGGATGTGGGGTACAATGATTCTTCTAATCGCCATACCATACATGGTAATCAACGACATGATGAGTTCGATTGGAATCTCTCGCTTAGACCCTGTAATCGCTCTGGATGATGCGATTCCATTCATCGGACCTTCGATACTGTTCTACATCACTCTCTATCTCTATTATCCAGCAGGCGCATTATTCGCGCCAAAGAGCGACTTGGGTAGAAGACAGATGTTGGTCTTACACCAAGTTCTCTTTATGATGAGTTGGATGATTTTCGTCATTTTCATTCTATGCCCGACCTTCATCCACGTCACCGAACAAGTTCCACAATCATATCAGGATGGAGATGGTTTCTGGGCAATGTTCTATGCTGATTTTCTCTATCAACTCGATGTTCCATGGAATTCCTGGCCTAGCCTTCACATCGTTCATAGCATGATTATCGTATTTGCACTGCAACATTGGATGACTCAGAACGAGACATCCCGTTTCTGGAAGATTTCTCTTTGGTTGGCCTGGACAGGATTGGCAATCTCAATCTTGACTACTAAGCAACATTTCGTGTTTGATTTGGTAACCGGTATCGCCGCAGGACTAGCCGCATGGTGGTTGATGCTCAAGCCTGCCCTTGCATGGTGTGAAAGCGAGGAGGCAGAAACTCATTTTGAGGATGTTCAAGAGAATTGAAGACCGGCCGCAGATAGATAATACAGAAGACCAATTCCAGCGAAAGTCATCATCCATGCTCCAACCATCTTGATCATGCCTGTCGCTCTACGCAAGAAATCAATGAACATGGTTCGACCCAATCCAACCATCATTGTTACTAGGGTCATCAACAGTACTACCGAAAGCATCAGTCCGGCTAAGCCAGCCATAGTGGCGCCGTCTCCTGCCAACGTGGTATAGGCAACGAACGGCAACACCGCTGCAGCAGTACAATCGATGGATGCTGCTGCATATCCCACCCCATACAGGTACATGTTTCTCCTTGGCGTGAAGGTCTCATCTGATTCAGAGGTAGACCAACGATCTACCAAATTCTGAACGAATCCCATCAATTTGGCAGTTCCTCCCATCAACATGAACATTCCAAGAACTGCCAACAATATTGCGACGAAATAAGCAATGTAAAGAAACACAGAAGCGAAATTGATGAAACGGTCTAGAACAACAATTGCTCCTCCAATGACCAAGAAGAAAGTCAGCATCCCCAATCCAGCTAACAACCCGATAGTGAGACTACTCGGCATTTTACCCTTGAGTTTGCCAGACTCGCGCATCTCTTCTTCACGCAATCCAAGATTCAGATAGTATGAGATGTATGAAGGCAATACTGGGAAAGCGCAAGGTGAGAAGTAGACTAGAACACCAACGAAGAGACCCAAAACGAAGACTGGACCCATACCTACCTGCAATGCCTCGATTCCAAATCTGTCATCATCTGCCTCGCCTTTAATCGCCTTGACCACCTTGGCATCAAACTCGCTCCAATCCTTAGCAGAAGAACCACCAACTTCCTTTGCTACTGGATATCCCTCATGATCAATTACATAGACAACGGGTGGAGCGGCAACGGAGTAATGCTTCATCAAATCGTCTCTCTCACCATCGAGTGAACCATTTTCATCTAATATTGCAGCATCCAAATCTCCAGTCGCTAGAGTCCAAGGTGTGAAATGGCAAGTACTAGCCTCTCCTTCTGTATCATTATCTCCAAAACACCCATCGAGTTCTTCGATAGTCTCAATGTAAGTTCCCTTGTAATACACTCCAATGCTAATGACAACCACATCTTTACCATCCATTGCTTGCCATCCAGATAACTCGGCATCGATATGTTTGGTTACCCATTCGCAACCTGTACAAGAAATAGCCATGAAATCGATAATCACGACCTTACCAAGATGATCTGAGAGTCTGAACACGCCTGTATCGTTTGTATGCAGTTCATCGATACCGCTGCGATTGGTTGTCTGAACCACGAAATCAACAGCCAACTCCGCTTCATCACTGGTTCCGAATCCCTTGTATGCTGAGTCGAATATAGTCAGAGCAGACCAGGCAATTATCGAGAACAGAACTATGCTGATTCCAAAGGCTTGCCATGTCTGTTTTTGCTTGAAGACCGTGACGTCAACACCGAGGCGCTGGCCCAGTCCCATGTTTGCTGGGGTGCTGGGGCGGGTCTTGAAACTCGCTACGGTTTGACATGTTCTAAAATTGAGATTTTCAGATAACGATAACAGCCACATCCCATGCCAAAGCATGGACTGGTGGGTCTGGGGCCTAGCCTCTTTGGCCAGCTACGTACTCATCATCATCTACCTGTCTTGGCGCAATCCAGAACCACATTCAACGTGGCAGCAAATAGACCTTGAACAACTAAAATT
>CAXRJJ010000092.1:0-10873 GCA_964230945.1 Yoonia sp. | reverse complement strand
TCTTCTGGCGGACCAAACCTGCATAAATCCGAGCCAGTTCATTCACCGTGTTAGATACAGTAGGTAGTCCGCATCCATCCTTTGCAATTCTCAGTGGTTGCCACTCTTCTCCAAGGAATCCTCGTAAAGTATGCATGTAGGATTTGAAGACTTCATGATGAGGGAGAGTATATCCCGCTCTGTTCCAACCTTTGAGCCTACATCCCTTGAGTATGGCCGCATGTTCTCCGCTGCAGGTATGATACCACCTACGCGGTCTTCTTACCTGCCTCCCAAACTGAATTAGTGGCACGTCCAAAGGGGTCAACATTAGGCCCCATTCAGATTCTGAAAGTAGACTTTGAGCAGCAGCGACGTGTTCACTATCCCCATTGTGACTAGCAACCGAAATCGCCTTCTGTTCCCAATTCGTTTCGTTCTCAAGTTCATCGACAAAGGCCTTCAACATGAATGGCTTCATCATAGAGCGTCCATAGCATAGAACATTTCCTCCAAAGGAGTGGATGACTTCGTCTCCATGTGACCAAGCTACAGCTCCATGAATTGTGGTTTCCGAAACCCCATTTCGCCTGTAGTCTACCAATGGCTCCCATTCGACATCCCTGCCGCTAGGTATGCCCTCTACATTTTCTCCTAAGGGCGAATCCGGAAAAATTCCAGAACCAGGTCTTCCCGGGGCGACTGCTGAATGCGAATCGTGCCTCAGGCTCATTCGCTCCCCTCCACTATCGGTACGACTTGTTCGATGAAGGCGCGCATGTTGCGGCATACGCGCTCAGAATCATGGTTGAAGAAATCAAACCAAGTCATTATTCTGTCATCAGGGTGAAACCGCTCGCGAATCTGCTGTGCTATTTCGCTAGGGTTACCAATGAGTGCATTATTTGCTGCTTTCTCAACCTTATTGGGATCGATAGTGCCTTCAAGAGCTGCCCAATAAGCGCCCAATGCCTTTTTCGCTTCCTCATTAGCTGCTTTGGATTGTTGTTCAGGACTCAGCCCCTCTTCGGCATTCAAGAAAACGAACGATGTCCTCGGCATATCCCTTCTCTGCCACTCTCCCCCATCGGGGTGATAGCAATTTGCCATTCTAGCATGGGTTGCTTCAATGACTTCGGGTTGAGTTATTGACAGGTTGAAGACTTTCACTGGTAAGATGGAGTTGACGAATTCCTGAGCGCGCGGGTCATGGGTTCCAGCGATTAATTCCAATTGTTGGCGCGGCCAATTTTTGGGAACGATACTGAGTTTCTCAAAGACATATCTTTTGTCGATGGGAATCTGTTCAAGTCCTTCTGCTGACTCTTGTACTGCCAACCAATCATCGTCGCTACGAAAGTTCTCTCGGCTCAGAGTGGTTTCTCTAGTCTCATCGGAGGAAATGCTGTCGCCACGCAAGAGCCGTAGGAAGATATCTGCTGCTTCAAGGAAAATTTGGCCTCTCAAGGCAGGCCATGCTTCTTCTTCCACTGCGTTTCGAGGGTTGATTCCATAGGGTCGAGCCATGAATTCAAACCTACCTGCACTGAAACCGACATGCAGTTTACGACTCTCGGACATAAGCCCAAGCAGTTGTACAGTATTGGCGATTCGTTCAGCCTGAGCAATGGGTCCTCCGCTAGCGAGAATGGATACTACAGCTGACCCCACGTCAATCCGTTCAGTGCGCCTGAATGTTTCCATTGCTAACTGGGGAAAATCAGTACACAATCCGACCTCTCCCTGCCAATGAGGGACAACAGGTTTTGAGTTCTCTTTCTGTGTTATAGTGGACAGATGCGCTTGCGCCAACCATGCAACTCCGAACCCTAATTTGTCGGCTAATTCGACCTGCTGGAAGTAGTTCCGCATCATCTCTTGTTCACTAGGAGTAAAGCCATCTGCATCAGGGGTTTGCGAGATTGAAAAGAAGATATCATACTCCATTGGCCGCCCCCCTCGTCCTCGCGAAGAGGCCTAAGATACCCGTTCTTTTCGGTTGCTCAGTAGTGCGTCATCGTCATAGTCCGAGCGGGGATGCAGAGGCATGGATGAGTCCGAAGAACTGGATTCAGTCGCTGAAATAGCATCTTTATCATCACCGAGTAGGAAGCGAAAAATCATCAAGATCTCACTAGTTGTTCTTGTTGTTTTGATTTTGTTGATGGGAATTAGGCAGGCTTGGCCATATCTGGTTGAACCAGAACCAGAGGTGTTGATTGCTGAACACAAAATAGTGGAAGTTGCAGATGGTTTGGGTAACCCTGCCTGTCTTCATTGGATGGATGAAATTTGGTTACTGGTCTGTGACCGTGAGGGCCGAATCGTCGCATTGGAGTTAGGAGACTCAAGAGAATTCATTTCTCAAAAAGCGATACTATCGGATTTGGTAGAACCTCATGGAGTGCTCGTTTGGAGCGATTCCGAAAATGGAAGTAGTCGCCTCTTTGTTTCTGAACGAGGAGAACTAAATGCGTGGGATATAGACCGCAATTCTACCCCCTTGCAATGGACATTGTCGAGTCATCAAACATTGGTAACTGGAGTCCCTACATCGAATCATCAGACCAATGCCATCATGTCTGATGGTGCGAATGGATTGATTTGGCATTCAGGTTCAACTTGCAATGTTTGTGAAGAAGCGGATGAACGTAATGCTGCACTATTGGGCATCGATCCATGGAATGGAGATGTCGAAATCATAGCATCGGGAGTCAGAAACTCATTCGATGGCGCTTGGGTTCCTGAAGTTGGATATGTCTTTACTGACAACGGTAGAGATTGGGAGGGCGACCACCCTCCAGAGGAATTGAATCTACTTTCTATTGGTTCTGCTTATGGTTGGCCAGATGATGACCCTGAAAATCCTGTTCCGGAGGGAACAATAGGTCCTATTGCTGAGTTCGCATCGCATTCTTCAGCAAATGGGGTTGATTGGCGGCCATTGAATTCCACTCTGCCTGGAGGTCCGACTACAGTCTACGTCGCCCTATACGGTTCGTGGAATACGGTTATCCCGGTTGGTCAACAGATTCTACAGGTCGATTTGGTTGAAGATCAGAATTCATCGCAGGGCTGGAGAGGAGAGTCAACTGTCGTGGTAGATGATCTTGCTACTCCTTTAGCCATGAAATTCCACCCGCATGGGGATTTGTATTATGCAGAATATGCGCATGGAACGCTATACCGAATCTCTGCAGAATGATTCGCTTATTGCGAACTCGAAGCCCAAGTTCCTTGGAAGTTCTCAGCGTTGTCCACTCTAACAAATATGTCGAGAGCGGTCCAAACCAAACTGTTGAATCCACTTGCCATTCCATCTTGACCACCGGCCTTCGCCGTCATGAACTCAAGAGTATCTGATGGTGAGTGCCATTCTTGCCAGAATGATATGTCTCCACCTGGGCTAAAGAAGTTGAATGTCGGATAACCTTCACTAAAGAATGAACAATGGTCGGATGCACAAGATTCTGCAATTTGCCAATTGATGGGATTGCCTTCAGTAGGACGGTACCGCAAATCGTCTTCGATTGTTTCTCCAACCCAGGCGTGCATACGTTCCAAGTTTTCTTGTTCAGCGCCTGCAACCGCAATGTTCCAATCATACTTGGTGGCGGAGAATATCTCTCCACCTGGTCCCATCAAGGGCTCAGTTGGAGGAGTGATCGGGTAATTCAATGCGACCATGTCGAAATTGAGATATGAACGCACCGAGACATTTTCTGGTAAGTGAGCAACATATGCGCGAGAACCCAGTAGGCCTTCTTCTTCACAAGCCCAAAGGGCAGCGACAACAGTGTGGTCGAATTCCATCTGTGCTAAGGCTTGAGCCATCTCGAGAGAAACGGTCGATCCCGAGGTATCGTCATTGGCTCCTTCGTTAGTACCTCCACCCGGTGGAGTGAACATGTATGCGATATCGAAATGTCCTCCAATGACGATATATTCGTCGGGATTAACCCTCCCCCAATTGTATCCGACAACGTTCAATTGATCGGGATCATCTTCGTAGCGAGTCACTTCTACATGGTCGAACCCCATGTCCCACATTCTTGTGGCCATAGCCTCAGCCGCTGCTTCGTATGCTGCACCACCTTCGTGCAATGAAGCAGATGCACACCAGCGGTTGTTGTATTGGCTGGTCAACATATCGATGGTATCATAGGCCCTTCGTCCATCTACAAGCATCATTTCTGAACTGTCTTCAAGGGTTATTGATACATTGAGAACTTCATCTCCTGCACTGATGTTCAGATTGATTTCATCATGTTCGGTATCGAGAATTAGCATGGTGAAATTTTGCGCATGAGCAGGGTAGGTGAAGTTGACATCGTCTCGTAAGACTCCGAATTCATCCATGAAGAAAGCGCCAGGTGAACGACTAACGGTCCATTCTACGTTGGAATCAACTTCAATAGTGAAATACTGCCCTCTAGGTGCAGAAAATACAGTTTCTTCGATTTCAAGTGCTGGTTTGACTTCATTTTCGGGTTCATTACCGAAGCATCCAGCCATGCTCGTAGAGATGAGCAAGCAAACCAGCAATATTGCCTCCCCTCTTGCGCTCATGGTATATCGAAGAGTTTCTGAGTCAAAAGATATCCTGATGGCGATTCTATTCTTGTTCAGACAATCTTACCGGGAAAGCGAGATGCCGTAATGCGATATAGATGACAATTCCAAAGCCGCATGCATTTACCAGCCAAGCAAGCCGATGATGCCACATCAAGTATTCAATTAGAATGACTTCTGAAACCGTCGAAAGAATCAGAGTAGTTCCATAGATCATTACTGCCGCAGGAAGACTATGTTCTATTGGAACAGTCGAACTAAATGTAAACAATCGGTGTGTTGAGTGAGCGATTATTGACCCCATTGAATAAGCAAGAATCCAACTCATTGCAGCCCTATGTTCGAGTCCTTCTGAAAGATAGTATAATCCCTCATAAAGCCCGTAGAAGATTGCTACATTGATAGTTCCAATAATGATGAACCTTCTGAATTCAGGGAATTCCATAACTTTTGGATTTGTATCCATATCATCAACCCGTTAGGACAGATAGTCTCTCGGTCAGTTGCTCTGGAACTCGTATTCCCGCTTGCAGATGCGCAGCAACCACTTGTGACAACTGTAGTAACTCCTCTTCCGCATCTCCACATAGATGGGCTGTATCTGCCAGTCCCCAATGGGCCACTATCAAACCCATGTCGTCATCCAGCGAACGAGCGATGTCCAGACTTTGTTCAAGCATATGCCGGCCTTCATCAAACATTTCTTCTTTCAGTAAACGGTGAGCGATATCAGCCAATACCGTCATTTCATCCTGTTGATTGTGAGTGGATTGAGCGAGCATCAGACGTGAACGTAGAATCTCCATCGATACTTCTTCCATGACAACACCTCAGATTGAACGCATCCTGCCGCCGTCAACAGCAAGACTGACACCACGGATTCCTCCAGAATGTGGTAGGCAGAGGAACAGAACTGCATTCGCAGTCTCTTCGGGTTTAATCAGGCGTCCAATTGGGACCTGTTCGAGCCAAGAAGCTTGGATATCTTCGATGGAACGACCAGTTTTCTCATTTATTGAAGAGGCAAGACTGGATAGACGGTCAGTGTCGGTAAATCCTGGAAGTATGTTGTTAATTGTAATGCATTCAGGAAGTTCGCGGGATAGAGATTTCGACCAAGATGCCATTGCTCCTCTAAGGGTATTCGAAAGGCCGATGTTGGGTATTGGCTCTCGAACTGAAGTGGAGATGATATTGACGATTCTACCGATGCCCGCTTCTTGCATTCCTGGAACCAACATACGAGTAATGAGGTGGGATGCATGGAGGTGACGCTTGAACGGAGCCTCAAAATCTTCGAGTTCATTTCCGAGCAATGGGCCACCTGGTGGGCCGGCTGCATTGTTCACTAGAATGTGAATTGGACCACTTTCTAACAATCCTGAAACAGTTGTTTTCACCGCTTCGGAATCTTCGAGATCGAGTGCTATTGCCTCGTGCCCATCTCCCGATAGAGAATCTCTCAATGAAATCAATGCATTTTCATCTCTGCTGCATACGATAACTTGCGCACCTGCTTCTGCCAGAGCCTTTGCGCTCGCTCTGCCAATACCTTTTGAGGCACCACAGACTAGTGCACGCATTCCATTCATCGCAGTATTTGTGTATGGACTATTCATCATCATCAACTCGATTGTATTTTGATTATTTCAATTGCTTCTATTAGTCTACATAATGGGCGTAGGTTTGTTCTTCTAGTTTCTTGTAGACTATCTCGAGAACTTCATCGGGAGCATTGCGGAAGGTGGGGTGTTCACTCTCTCCTTGCGGCCTTCGCATTTCGTTCCACTGGCCCATCTCATAAGCCATCAATGCTTCTTTCATCAAGACTCCTGCGAGCACTAGGGTGTGATAACATAGGTCCTCATAGGTCATGCCTCTTTTTACTGGAAATTCTCTTCTGAGGAGTAATTCCCCGGTATCGATTCCGTTGTCGCAAAAGTGAGTTGAGGAACCGATTGGTATGTCGTGGTACACCGACCAAGCAGGTGATGCCGAACCGCGGCAATCTGGCAACAGACCTGGATGGGAATTGATAACGCCGTGTTTCGGGTGTTCAAGGATATCTCCGCGGATGATTCTAGTGCCGCCAAAGACGATTAAATCGAGTTCTTTGTTCTCAATCAATGGCATAACCAGTTCAGAGTTGTGAATGGCTACCTCGACGTGCTCTATTTCATGTCCAGCGATTTGTTCCTCAATGCTGGCAGCAATTGGATTTCCTTCGATTCTTTTGAGGAATTTCTCACGTTCTTCATCGGCGATTTCAGAGACCTCGGAAATGATGATTTCAGGGACGAAACCTTCGGACATTATCTGCTTGAGCATCTCTCTCCCGTAGGGGTGTTCCTTGAGCAGTAAGTATGCGAACCGCGGCTTCGTCATCGTTCCTCGGAGGGGCCGCTCATACCCGTTGTTTTCGGTCAGGGCGTGCAACGCCTACGATCTCTAGGGAACAACACAGTCTCTCTTACATTGCGACTTCCAGTCAATACCATTGTAAGTCTTGCAACACCTAATCCCCAACCGGCGTGTGGAGGTGCACCAAAGCGGAATCCATCGATATAGAAGGAGAAGTCGTCAGGGGCAAGATCCATGTCTAAGAGGTTCTGTTTCAAGACTTCAGTACGGTGCTCTCGTTGCCCTCCACTTGTCATTTCATCTCTGCCATAATTCAAATCGAAACCGCGCGACAATTGGCCGCCAGATTGTGAAGTCTCAGATTTGTCATGGTAGATGTAGAATGGTTTCATCGACATCGGCCAACGAGGGATGAAATGGAACCCCGGATGGTGTTCGGCGATGATATCGGCATGGTGCGCCTCAATGTCATCTCCCCATTCGATATCCTGTCCTGCTGCCTTAATCATTTCAATGGCATCGCTGTATTCGACTCTTGGGAATGGCAAGGTTGGGATTTCGACTTCTATCTCTTCTTGTTCTTGTGCTCTTCTGAACGAATTGATGTCGTCGATGAGGTTGCTATCGTTGTTTGCAATACTGCTCCAAATATGGTGAATCATTCTTTCTTGCACGCCCATAACGTCCTCGTCGTTAGCCCATGCCATCTCGATATCGAAAGAGACGAATTCATTCAAATGCCGATAAGTGTCGTGTTTTTCTGCCCTGAAAGCAGGGCCGATCTCAAAGACACGCTCTAATCCACCTAGTACTGCTAATTGTTTGTACAATTGTGGGCTTTGAGAAAGATAGGCATCCCTCTCGAAGTATTTCATCGGAAAGAGGTTGGTTCCTCCTTCTGCTGCCGCAGCGATGATTTTTGGACTGTTAATCTCCTTGAAACCTTCATTGATCAAGTGTTCTCTACCATATTGGAGAATCTTCCCGCGTAGGTTGAAGATGGCGTTGACATGCTTCCTTCGCAGGTCGAGGAAACGGTTGTCTAATCGAGTATCTAATTCCACGTGAACATCATCCGCAACTCCGAGGGGTAAGGGAGTTTCAGCCTGAGCCAGAATAGTTGCTGATGTCGCAACAACTTCGTATTCAGGAGGTGGAACAGGTTCTCCTTCAGCGACTTTTGGGGGTCTCTTCTTTGCTACGGTGCCTGTGAATTGTGCGGTTGATTCTCTGCTGAGGTTTTGGATGCTGGCTAGTGTTTCATCATCCACAATTCCTTGTTTGAGGAATACCTGACATGTTCCGGTACCGTCTCGCAAGTCTACGAAACAGATCTTTCCTTTGCCTCGAATTGCTTGGGCAAAACCGCATATGGTAACCTCTTGTTCAATGAGTTCTTCACCTTGTGATTGAATCTGTGCAAGACTGTGGCTTCGAAACGACGTCGGGTGCAGGTTTGCCTCTGCCATGAGGTATGGCCGTCATACTCCGGACTTGAACCCTCGCACGCCGCTTAGAGTATTGTATGCTGAGGAATCCTATGTCCATGTGCCTTATACGCACGCTTCAGGTCGGAGTTGCGTGATTGGAGGATTCGGCAGGGTACGTTCTGCCACCCTGTGGGTGGCAATATTGCTTGGGGCATCCATGTCTCCTTTGCTACTTGGAAATGTTTCGGCATCTACCGCAATCGGTCTATCGGCGGATGTTGTGCATGTACAGTTGTCGCCTGGAGATTCAACCAATGTGACCTTGACCATAGAAAACAATGGTTCGAGTATTGAAGATTACAATGTCTCTGTTGATTCCTCGAGTATTGCGGCATCATGGAGTGTGATTGCAGCTCAGGAACTTGTGGAGGATGTCTTACCTACCTTTTCACAAGATACTACAATCGTGGTTAGGTTGGCGGTGGGCGCGGCGATCTCCGATAGTGGGAGCGTGGTAATCCACGTCAACGAGACCGATGGCTCAGAATCCTCGAGCATTACTATCCATCTTTCAGTTATGCCGGATTACGGAGCGCGAATCGAAACTACAGGCGTAGGAGATGAGGGACTTGTTAGTATGGCTCCCGGAAGCACATTGGATATCGTGATGCCAATTGTGAATGAAGGAAATGTCATCGATTCAATAGTCCTTGATGTTGAAGAAGATCCAGACTTGGCACAATGGTGGTCCGATTGGAATCTAGCGCGTCAACCTCAACCAAGTGGTAATGAAAGTTTGAGTTTATCATCTCCAGTTAATGGAAGCAAGCACAATACCAGTTCAGGTAATCTATCAATTTCGCTTGGCCTTATGCACTTGACACCTTCAGTAGCTTATGGGTTGAGTCTAGATGTATATCATCCAAACAACGGCTCTTTGATATGGTCCGACAACCATGTGGTTAACCAATCAAATACGTCCATGAATTTCAGTCAATCATGGAATGCAAGTCCTGAGGGCAATGTTTCTTTACAGGCCAACTTGACATGGAATGCTACTGTATTGTCTAGTTCGAGTGTGGATATTTGTCTCCACGATGGAGATGAATGTATCGTTGTTCCTCCGAGCAACGGCACGGGGAACGGCACGGGGAACGGCACAGGTAATGGCACTGGAAACGGTACTGGGAATGGTACCGGTAATGGCACTGGAAACGGCACAGGTAATGGTACCGGTAATGGCACTGGGAATGGTACCAGCATGATTCAATCCTTGGGTAGAGCGGTTCCAAGTGGATGGCAAGTTCGTTGGTTGAATGACCAATTGATCGATATGGGCCCCGGGGAGAGTAGAAACCGCACCCTCAGAATTACCGTGCCGGGAGGAATCGCACCTACCTATCAGGGACTGAGCCTCAAAGCAGGTAGCACCAAAGGGAATCTAACATGGTCGACCACCCTAGTGGTAAATGTAAGTCAAGAGTACAATGGTAGCCACATCGATATCACTGATTCTGCGCATGAGTGGTTACCAGGGGAGAGTGGCAATCTTAGCATCTCATTCATCAATCTAGGAACTCATGATGCCGAACATCTGCATGAAGTCGAATCAAGCACTGGTGCTTGTTCATTCCAAGTATTGAATCCCGACGGCACTTTGCTCACTTCAGGTTCAAGTGAAACCATCACTGTGCAGGTTGATGTTCCTTCTTCAGCCCATCTTAACGATACGTGTTCAGTTACCTTGCTGGCTACAAATGTGGCCGAATCCAGTGCCTTGCACAGTGGTACAATCAACCTTACAATATCGGTTGCACATGCTTTGCGATTGGATTCTCCATCTCAGGTCATGTCTTTAGCGCCTGGGGAATCCAAGACTGCGACATGGGTAGTTTCGAATGATGGCAGTGAGGATGAGGAGATTTACTTCGAGAGTCAATCTCCTACCGGAGTGGAGGTGTCAGCACCTGAAACTTGGTTGTCTGTAGCACGTGGTTCAAGTGAACAATTCCAAGTCACCGTGTCAATTAACGAATCCAGCAATTTGGTCGGTTCAGCTACTTTCACTTTGAGCGCAAAGAGCCGCTTTAGTCAGGCAACTGCCAGCGCTGGTGCAAACCTTGAGATTAAAGCAAAATCCGGCTTTACCTTCACCGGTCCTGCGGATAATCGTGTGCAACTTCTACCAGATTCCAATACCACATTCACCCTATTGATTTCTAGTGAAGGAACTGTTGAGCAGGAAGTGTCGTTGGGCAGTTCTGGTTTGGCATCCTATCTCTCATTGTCTTTAGCGAATTCTTCCGCTAACACGACCTTGCCTGCTTTGGGAAGTTTACAGTTGCAGGTAACCTTGGAGGCTGATTCAAATGCCGAGTTGGGAGATCATCTATTCGATGTCATTCTCAGTTCTGAGGGTGAATCACGAAATCTGACTCTTGTCGTTCAAATCATGCCGCTTTCAGGGGTTGCTATTTCAGGCTCATCTGATTCCTTAGTTGTAGGCTCACGCTCTGATGTCAATAGTAGCA
>CAXRJJ010000091.1:0-11230 GCA_964230945.1 Yoonia sp. | reverse complement strand
ATGTCCACTAATTTCAGCGCCAATCATTCAAGCGGGCAATGCAGGATTCGAACCCACGTCTCCGGCTCCGAAGGCCGGAAGGATATCCAGACTACCCTAATTGCCCATTTGCCCTCGCCCCCATCCCGCCCTTTGAAAGCAACGGTCGCATCACGTGCTTCAGATGGGCTCCCCTTGTATCGATAATGGCTGTAGCAGATGTTGCCGCGACACCAAGATGCCACTGAGCGAGGAAGATGCCATGAGAATAACGAGCAGATTGGATTTACCGGTTGAGGAATTTACCAAACCCCTGTCAGAAACAGGAGGAATATTGGAGTTGGCCAATTCTCCAGTAACCGATGCTTGCGTATTTCTTGAGACCGATTCCAAGGATGTCAACGCGTGGGGAGTATGTTGGATTTACGAATTTCGACCTATGGGTTGTAGAACATACCCGGTGGTTCTTGATATGAATGATCGAGTGTTCAAGGACGATTTGTGCCCATGGCCAGAAGGATTTCCTGAAGCTACAGATGAGCAAAGACAACTATTGCTGGAATTGGAAGCAAGCATCAAACGGGAATCCGAACGGCGCGCACAAGGCGACGACTGAGACTAGCATGCACCGGAATCTTCCAGTCCCCATCTATCCGCCAACCAGTTTTGTCGAACAATTCTTTCATCTTCTGCCATTTCATACCCATGACATTGACTTGTTCTACATCTGCAGGTAACATGCAACACATGACCGCATTATCTTCACATACAGAATGAATCGAATTTAGTACGGAAGTGAATAGATTGAGAATTGAATCTGAACGCCAAGCATTACGCCCATATGGTGGGTCAAAACATACGCTTCTGAAACCGCCGATGTCTAAGTGTGCAAGTTGGGTTGCATCACCATGAATCACTATTGCATCGCCTCCACACCATTGCAAATTCTTCTTGCTCCCTTCCACCATTTCAGGGTCAAGGTCAACGCCAGTACAGTCTAATCCCATCAAAGCAGACTCGATGAGTAAACCACCCGTTCCGCACATGGGATCTAAAACAGGTCCACCATTTCCAGTTAAATTGATCATCAATCTAGCATGTTGAGGGTCAAGACTGACAGGTTTGAAGAAAGGCCTTTGAGTTGCCACCCGATTTTTCCATTCTTTCCTTGGGGGCTCAGAAAGTTGTGGAATGCCCCAGAACAAATCACTTCCAGAAATCAGTAATTGTATTGTCTGCTCAGGTTCCTCAAGTTGGATTCTAAAGCCATTGGAGTGTAATATGCCCCCCATTCTCTTGGCTAGTTCTATTCCTTTGCTTGTCCGTTCACCATGTCGAGACCAGCGAATTGCTACAGTTTGGTCTATCGAGAGGGCATTAACCTCTAACCAATCGCTGAAGTCATCGTCCAAATTATCGATTGTTGAGATGCCAAAGTGTTGTAGAACCTGATCTACCGTGGCTGCCTTTTCCAATCCTTTGGAATTCGGTACGCGCAACACTCTAGGGGTCAGGGACTCATCAACATTTGATGTAAGTGCAGATACTTCGGCTCTGAACAATGCAGGATGCCAACCGCTGCCAATCACCAAGTCGCCTTGTTGCACAACAAGGTCTGATACGTCACCATTATTCACAGGTTGCATGCCAAGACGTGATTTAGACAACCTCTTGACAGACGGATGATTCGGCGGCATGATGGCGGGGAGAGGTACCATTGCTGTGCATCTACTGATGCTGATGGCTTTGATGGGCTTCTTCATCCATTCATTGCCTCAAGCCATGGCTGAAGAGGATCTCCAAGAAGAGCCACCGAAAGGCACTCCTACGTCCTACCTTAATTCACGGATGTTCATGTATGGAGTTCAGGATGCTCAACAATACTCCTACTGGGAGGCATGGACCCATGCTGGATCTGATGGAACTTCTGACAGCCAATTTTCCGAAGGTAATTTGCCCGGGCAAGCAAATAGCGGTGGTGGAAACAGAGCATTCACATTTGCTGGAAGCGCCCCCAACCCTGAACCGATTAGAATGGATCCTAGCACTCCCTTTTCAGGCGCATTCACATTAAACCTGAATTGCGAACAAAGCCAAGACTCCTGTACAAAGCAGGTTCGCCTCAATCTAATGTACGGTCAGAGTTTCATTGGGGGAGTATTGCTAAATGGACCGATTGAAGGCTCAAGCAACCGCTATGAATTCAACATTTCACACGACTTGGAGGAAATAGAAGAGAACGTTTCAATCGGTATCAAGATTGAATTCACTAAACCCCATGATATCAGTGGTGGATATACTCTCTACCTGAAGAATGAGTTCCACCTCGATGTTCCTGCACTTCCTCCGGAGGAGTTCGTCGTGGAGGTTGAGGATGGTGGAACCTATGAGAGTCCATTTGCTACCAAAGGAAATGGCTTCAGCACCATCGGCACAAAATCATCTTCTTCATTCACTGCAATAATCTGGGGCGTTGTGATAATCGCATGTGGCGTCCCACTAATTGCTTTCACTCCCCCTATTGGATTGAAGATTCCAGCAGTCATCATTGCGATGCTAGGAATGTTGTTCTCGGTTACTGTCATGCCCTTTGTCACAATGACTACTCCTTATTCAGAGAGTGATTTAGGGTCAACGGTATTGACGCCCGAAGATTTGGTTAGTCAAGGAAACGAGGAAAACCAATTCCTTTCAGGATTCCCAGAAGGTAGTGAATTTCAGTTGTGGCTTCCGCTAGATTCTGTGTATGAGAACAGCATTGAGGTTGTAGGCTCAAAAGGCCCCAAGGATATGTATGTCTATGGCATGGGTTTTGATGAATATGCTGCTACATTTTCAGACCCGGGTTCAGCCACGAAACATGGTCTTTCTAAGGTTCAACAATTCTTCTCTGTCCTTGAGGTTGACCCCAGTAAAGGCAAGGGAGTGCTGATTGATGTCGTCATGGTCAAGCGTTGTGCTGAATGTACTGACGTTGTTCCGCAATGGGGCGCAACTCTTACCCAAGATGTAAATTCATACGCCAATGATACAAGAACGATATCTTTGAACAATGGTGAATCAACCTTGTATGTGATTCCTTCAAGTGCAATAACTGTGACTAATGTGGACCCGACTTGGAAAGATACTCCAATGTATTCTAGTATCGGTGTAGGTGTCTTGTTGCTAGGTATCGGAGCCTTCCTTCAACACCGTTCCAATCGCGCTTATGAAGCCTGGATGTTGGAACAGGAAGAGGATGTGTGAAGATGGGGTGTAATCTCAGAGATCTTGCAAATTCTCATTCAATCGATCTCTCTGAACTTGCAGGTAAGACAGTTGGGATCGATGCTTTCCTCGTGGCTTTCCAATTCATTACTTCGATGAGGAATAGAGGGCCAGATGGAGATGGCGGCCCATTGTCAGATACTAAAGGTCGGCCAACTCCACATTTAATCGGCTTTCTCGAAAGGACTACCACTTTGATCGAATTAGGTCTAGAACCAGTTTACATCTTTGATGGCAAACATCCAGACTTGAAGGCAGATGTCATGGCAGAACGCAAGGCGAGGCGTGTTGAAGCAAAGAGGAAATGGGATGAGGCATTGGCTGCAGGAGATATGGTAAGGGCCCAGAAATATGGTCAACAAGCAGCGGAATACACCAGTGAAATGCAAGATCAGACGAAGAAACTCCTCGATTTGCTTGGTGTACCTTGGATTGATGCAGCAGCAGAAGGAGAGGGACAGGCTGCAGTAATGGCCAGTAAGGGTGATATCGATATTGTAGCAACTCAGGATTGGGATGCACTGCTATATGGTAGCCCAGTGTTGATTCGTAATCTCATGTCGCATGGAAAAAGAAGACGCGGCCGCTTAGTCAGCGCCGAGAAAGTGGTATTGGAGGAATTGCTTGCTGACAATGAAATCTCTAGAGAACAATTGGTCGATTTGGCGATAATGATTGGTACAGATTTCCATCCGGGCATCAAAGGTATCGGTCCAAAGACTGGCTTGAAGTTGATCAAGGAACATGGTGATATCGAAACAATCTGCAAGGTCAAGGAAAAACCGATTCCAGAACACCTCGAACAGATTAGGAGTATCTTTCTCGACCATCCATGTAATGACGTCAAATCGATGAAACAAGGCTTGGCAGATGAGAACGGACTCCGCCAATTCCTTTTGGAGGATTTTGATTTTAGCGAACAGAGATTAGAGCGTAACCTAAAGCGCTTGAAAGGAAGAGTCCGCAAAGGTGGGCAACCCACCCTATTCGAGTTCTAAGGCCGTTTTACGCGCGCAGGGTTGAACATCTGTATCTTCAGCCATCTTTGATGAGCGCGCAGGAAGAACCTCCCGTTCACCCCTGGTGGGACCCTCGCTCCAGCAAATTCTGGAGTTTGCTCTTCATGCTGGGAATACTGATGCATATCGTCGTTACTTCGGTTAGTGAGATCGGCTTGGATGCTCATGTTCACGCAACATATGTTACTGTCGAGGATGGGGGAGGGGGGGAGAGACTTGATTGGGGCCATACAAGGCCAATCGACCCACAGTCATCTGATCCTGATTACAGTCCAGAAACAGGTTTGACTTACTGGGCTTGGCACGCTTGGCTAGGCCTTTGGATGGATTTTTTGGGCCATAGTACTGATGCTTTGCAAACTGGAGCCTTGCTATTGGCAGCCTTCATGCTCTTCACTGTATGGAGGTGTACTGAGAGATTGTATGGGACAGAGGCTGCAGCCAGATTGACCGCTTTGGTTAGTATCAATCCAGCACTAATTTTTGCTGCAGGTCGAGTTTATCCAGAGGAAATGATGTTGATAGCCATCAGTATTGCATTACTGACCTTACTATTGGGGCTGCGAACTGGTGGCAAAGGAATGCCGTTACTTTGGTTGATGGCGCCTGCTGCCGTATTGTTTGGAGCCACAGTCAAAGGCGTTGATCCAACAATTGCCGTGTTGTTGTTCATTATTGGTTTCGTAGCCTTCGCTCTTGATGGAACTAATGAATTGTTGATCAAGTTCACACGACGCCCCCATAGAGCCTTCATTTTCTCAAGCAGCTTTGTCTTAGCCCTCTTCCTTGGCTTTGCGCTCCTCTCTCCATCAGGGCTTGCGATATCTTCCATGAGAGAGGCACCTTTGCGTTTCATTTCGGCGGTTCTATTCTCCACACTCGATGTCGCCATTATCTTCATGCTGTTTGGAATGGTTCTTTGGCCATTTCTCAAAGATTCTATCTCATCATCTTCCACAATCATCGATAGGGAGGCAGGACTCTTGGCTGCTGTCATTGGTGCGATGACTACAGGACTCATTCTCTATGTGGCTGCTTTGTGGACGCATGAATCATTGCTTTGGCAGGCAGAATGGCCTTGGATGATTTGGACTATGGGAAATAATGGTAGATATGCTACCATGCTATTCATTCCATGTTTCTGGTACATCATGCGCCTTCGTCAAATCACCAATGACGAGGAATCCACGCTAGACATGCAGTGTTATTCCCTAGAGGAACCTGGGCCGCACTGGAAATCGGTATTGGTTGGAATCTGCCTTATTCTACCGTTGTCCCTATTGGCTACTCTTCATGGGCAGAGCTCTTGGACTTCTGATGCCGCAGGATATCTCGATTCCGAGATGGAAGAGGGCGAGGATTTCTTATTCATCAGCGAAGCAACATTGGGAATGCACTGGTTGTATTCTTTTCATCTCGAATTAGATCCTGATGGTTCTAGAAACATAACGGGACACTGGCGTTCAACCGATAGCGGTTGGCAAGTAGAATTGTTCAACGGAACTGAATTAGATAACCGAGGTAATCTATCCAAGGTGAACTGGGTTGTCTTGTCACCAGAATCAACTGTAACATTCGATAATGAAGACTGGGAAATAGCAGAATCCTCATCGGCACCCTGGATGAACGGGGGTGGTGACTGGATCATCATGCACAGAACGAATCAAGTTCTCAACACTGAGTAATCAGCGAGAGTTCTTGTCTGCCTGAACCTTCTTGCGCACGTCCTGTGCAGCGCCCTTTACGGACTGCATAGCCTTGCGCACTCTAGTTCCTGCTGCGGAGTTTCCTCCATCGTGCTTGGCAGCATCGCCAAGTGCAGCGCTCAATTCATCAATCATTCCTTGTACCATAGCCTCAACAGACATAGACCCCCCCCATTGTCGAACCACTAAAAGCATATTCCCGAACAAATTTGCAGAATTACTCTAGCGGAGGGCTCCAATCACCGGCTTTTTTGGCATGATCTAACAAGTGCCAATAGACGGTCACAACATTCGCTGAAGCATCTTCAATCACAGAATCATCTGCTCTCTCTAATGATTTGCATTTGTTCCATGCACGCTTTGACAACCAGCCTATGCTTCGCATGTGCAGGGCGGGGCCACAAGCAGGTAGAGAGATTCCCAGAAGTTTGCTTGTCAACCATTTCCGCTCAACCAACCCATTCGATTGCATCGCTTTCTCAACTGCTCTCCATGATCTTCCTTTCCCTGTTTTTGATAACAACAACCTAGTTGGGTTGATGGATGAATCGACTTTGAATCCTTGTTCATTCAGAACCTCGGCCATCCAAGGTGCGATATATCCAGCGGGGGCCCTGAACCATGGTCTCCATGCATTTTGTGCGAACTTTTTGATTCTCTCATTTGCTATTTTCAATTCAGAGGTAAATCCCTCTTTGTCTTCAGGCCATGCTGACCATGAGCGGTGCGTGTTTCCATGGACCCCGATTTTCACTTTCCCTGTTCCAATCAATTTTTGCAACCATTCTTTGAATTCCATCGAATCTAATTGGTCTGCGATGATGAAAAGGGTAGCACTTCCTCCCCTACCTATCCATTTGCTGAACCCTTCCATTCCAGATTTCAATTCTAAACTTGGTTCGAGGGATGCATATCTTTGCGGAAGCTCAAACCGGCTGCGAACGGGATGCCCCTGATACTTTGGTAAATGTCTGAAATCGTCGCTGTCGACGGTAACCCATAATTTCGGTTCACTCAGTTCCATCCTCTCCTCTTCCGGATAATGGGATAATATGGACATGGTGCATGACAGTTCTGTTTTCAATATCAACAGGATGTAATTCTTGACTAACGGGCATTCCTCCCCATTCTTTGCAAATCGCATTGCTGGTACACAAACCAGCCTCATTGTGGGGGTGTACAGTTATCTCAATCAGTAGTTCTTCACCCTTTGATTCCAGCCATGCGAAAACCTCGTTGACCGCTCTGATAGCTATTCCTTTTCTTCGATATCTAGGCACTACCCAGTATCCAAGGTTCCAATCCGTTTCGTTAAGGACCAACTCATCACCTAAACCAACCATGCCTACGAAACTGTCTTCTGCAGTCTTTTCATGTATGCTCCAGAAATGTATTCTTCCTGAGTTACTATGAATTTCTAGTTCAAAGAGGAAATCTGACATCTGCATTGAGATATCTTCATCGATTTTCAACCATGGTAGCGCGGTCTTGACTCCATCGGGGTCTTCTTGATACGCTTCAAGAACTGATTTCAACAATCTTCGATGTACGGGCCTTAGAATGAAGTCCCCGCCCAAACGCAGAGAGGGGGTCGCCCGAGTAATCATCATGATTGCATGAGAGCGGCTACTGCTGTTGAAACATTGGGGTCATCAGGATGCTGTTCTTTGGCTGCCAAAACCATTTGTTTCATTTCTTCCTGCCTACCTATGCTGTGTAATAGGGCACCAACATGGTGCATAGCTTCGAATCTATCACCTAGGTGTGGTCCGAACCTATCCAAGGCTTCGGCGGCAGCGGTCCTGTCACCTCTTTGTGCTGCTGCCATCGCATCGATGATCTCTCTTCGTAATTCTCGTGAATCCCATGGTTCTGATTGTGGCCAAGGCCAAATTGATGCTCTTCCATTGGGTATTGCTGGAGCAGCAGGAGGGGTATTCACCTGTTCCGAAGGAGGAGTTACTGGAGCTGCTGGTGGCGCCGATGCTACGACTGGTGCCTCAGGAGTTGGAACATCCACAACCGCGGCAGGTAATGGGGGCGGAATAGGTGCAGCCTGAGGGGCAGCAATAGGTGGAGGTGATTGTACAGGCTCTGCAGGAGTAACCTCCTCAACTGTAGGCAAAGGTGGAGGGGCGGCTGTAGCACCGTTTACCTCAGTATTTCTGGCTGCTGCAATAATGTCATCCAAGTCATCATCCAATTCTTCCTCCGATGAATCAAATCCACTGATACTTGGAACCGGAGGCGGCGTCAGTGAAGCTGCAGGCGCTACGGGTGTTTCAGGGATGGCTGGAATTTCTGGTGGAATAGGAGCAACTTTGCTTTCCGCGATAGTTTCCGGTATGTTTTCTGTAGTGTCTAGTTCCACCTCATTAGGGACTTCTACTACTGCCTCGATCTTTGGGATGCTGGGTGTAGGAGCGGCGACCAATGCTTCCTCTTCCTTTTCAGCGGCCTTACTTTCTGCAACTTCGCTATCCATAATTTGAGCAAAACTGGGGCCGCCCTCAGACATGATGATAACTTCATCATCGCCTACGGTTTCGTATTCATCGACCTCGACAGTCATCTCATCCATTGTAATAACGGAAACTGAGTAATCCTCTTCTTGCGAAGGATCAACTTCTTGCAATAATTCACCCCATAGAGTGTCCTTTTCCACTTCTACTACCGAGGTGCTTTGATGCATTGCTTTGACATCTAATTCGTAGTAACATTGGTGACAGGTGGTTGCATCAGCCTCATTTTCGCTTTCGCAAAAGGGGCAGGTTCTGCCCGAATCGCGACGCTTACGAGCGCCCTGCTTCTTACGCCTACCCCACATGATTACAGTCCTCGTGGGCCTATCAATATGGTATAATACTGACCTTGCTGTGTATATCTTAGTTTGCTCAAATTGAAATACTGAATTACATTGGGCATGATATGCGATATTTTGTAGTATCAATTCTTGTACTGTCAGTCCTTAGTCCATTGTTGATTACCCCAACCCCGCTTGAATCTTCAACCCCTTGGTTCACAGAGGAAGGTGGAGTGGAAATAATCAATGAAATTGAGCCTAATAATGTGAATACATCTGGTCAGGAAGTGTATCCAGGAGACGTAGTTCGCGGCTCGGTTGACATGTGGGATGATGAGCACGATTGGTATTCAGTGTGGCTAGAGCCAGGCCAAACGCTCCTCCTTACCTTGTCACATGCTTCAGGTGACGGTGTTTCTATGTCTGTATGGGATGAAGAGAATACTCACCATGGTTCAAGCAATCCCGGAAAAATGCGCGATACTATTTTCCTCGACGAGGATGCAACCGAAGTCGGTGGAGTATACAGTGTTTCGATAAATGCAACCATGACTGAAGCTGGTGGTGGCGCGTATGTCCTCGAGGTCGATGCTGGATACTTGGTCCAATGGTATTCTCCTGAGGTTGGTTGGTATGTTGCAGCAGATACGTACGATGCTAAAGGCAACATCATGTATACCTCCACACTTTCTTCCTACCAATTTGCAGAATCTGCATCCACCGATGATCAAAGTGCGCCTGTTTGGACCAATGGAGATTACTGGAATTTTTCTGTTTCAATGCCAGAATTCATTGGCGTTACCTATGATGAATATCAACAGATGACAGTAACTGGAACAGATACTGTTTCCGGAAAGGATTGTTACCGTGTAAGTATCGAAGGAAAAGCTACCCTGACCATGAATATGGAAGGTGTGCAAATGAAAACTATTGACGAAGAGTCTGGAGTTGCATGTTATGCAATAGATACACTCTCTTTGGTCCATGAGAATCTCTCCATGTCTTCAAGCATCGAAACCAGTGGCGGATTTGGAGCGATGATGGATGATACATCCGGTCGAAGTTGTACGGACGATTGGGGTGACCCAGACAGTGATTGTGATGGCGTTTCTGACGATTGGGATGATTGTCCTGGCACCGCATCAGGAGCAGAAGTTGATGATTGGGGGTGCTCTGATGAACAGAATGGCGGTGGCGGCGGAGGCGATGACGACGCTGACGGTGATGGTATAACCGATTCAAATGATGCGTGCCCCAATGAGTATGCAGATTCAGAAAATGACGCTGATAATGACGGCTGTCCAGATGATAACGGTGGTGGAGGTACGTCAGATGCTGACAATGATGGCGTCTCCGACGACGAAGACTCGTGTCCAAACACTCCAGCAGGCGAATCTGTTGACTTCTTCGGCTGTAGCGATAGCCAAGGAGGCGGAAATGGCGGCGGCGGAACTGGTGGCGGAGGAACCGGCGGTGGTGGTTCAATCGACGATGGATGCATTCCATCCGGCATTGATCAGACAACTGTCATCAAATCGGATTTGACTTATTCTAACGGAATGAACGAGTTCAATTTCCCACTGGTTGAAGGAAAAGTGTGGAGTGAAGCATCTGTAGGTACTGGAACTATTGCGCTTTCAATCGAAATGGGTGGTTGTTCAATGCTTGACATAGAATTGAATGGTTCGGACGCCTTGCCGCTGAATTATCGCCATCTGGGTACAGAATCATTCACAGTTGGACAAAGTACCGTTTCAGCGAACGGAATACAATCCTTTTCTGGACGCGAAGGAAACAACGATTGGGCAACTCCTGATTTTACCATCCTACCTAGCGTACCTGATGATGTGGCAAGGATGGGGCTGCCGTTTGCTGTTTGGATCAATGTCGTAGGATTTAACGAATTCAATTCAACAGTAGATATTAGCGCGAATGTCAATTCACAGAATGCACCACTGATGTACAATAATCAACAACTAACCATAGATGACCTTGGCGCAGTTGTAGTCGATACAATGAATCTGTCAAGTGGCGAATACGAGTTGACAATTACTGGTTCCAATGGTGGAAGAGACCGTTCAATTACAGTACCATTCACCGTTGACAACGACCCAGATTTTGAAGTATTGACAATGGACCCGTGGATAGTCCTTCCAGGAGGCGTTCCTTGGGTGGTGCCCACTCCAATCTTCATCGAACCTGTGAACGGCTTTGGAGCAGATGTCACACTTTCAGCGGTAGTTCCGGAAGGGGTTACAGCCGAGTTGGATTTCGCCCAAGGCTCCGCCCCCTTCATGGCACTATTGACTCTTACCTTATCTGATAACCTTACTGAAGGAGATTACACTGTCGTGATTTCTGGTACTTCAGGCTCAACAGTTCGTTCGGATGAAATTACTTTCACTATAACCTCGCTTCCTGAATTTTCACTTGACATTGAGAATCGTGAACAAGCG
>CAXRJJ010000090.1:0-2855 GCA_964230945.1 Yoonia sp. | reverse complement strand
TCAGGTATCTCCTTAGCATCCTTGGGAACACTTGCCAGCAGACTTTCGACGACATTGCTTCCTTTACGAAGCATCTCTTTGTATCGAGACTCTTCGAGTTCCAGTATTTGCATGAGCCCAGAACGCGTTTGCTTCATTCCTTCATCGGAATAGTTGATGTCAAGGTGGTGAGCAGCGAGTTCGGCCAGTGAAACCTCAATCCCCAACTCATCTCTCATCCGAAGAACTCGTCGAGCCATCATCCTCGCCAAATAACCGGCCTTGGCATTGGAAGGAACCAAACCATCTCCCAACATATTACACAATGCATGCATGTGATCGGGGATGGCATATATCCGCGCCAAGGGCTCGAGTACCTCAGCCAAAGTAACTTCATCAATCGAAATTCCCGAATCTTCTAGTCTCTGCAACAATAACTTACGCAAATCACTCTCATTGGAACCAATTTCAATATTCATAATGCCCATCAGTTTTGACAACTCGGATAGTAAAGAGTCCATATCAGCGTCTAGTTTATCGAGGACATTTGCGAATCCAGCCAATTGCTTGAGCCACTCAACAGATTCAGGATATATCGCCTCATAGATTGTAGGTGTTCCAGCAGCAGCCCAACAGAACCTTTCCAAACCATAGCCCGTATCTACTACCTGCAAAGGCATCTTACGATAATTCAGACCACCAATCTCCACATCACCATCAGGATGTTCTTCTAAATCCATGAATACAAGGGTGGCTAATTCAAGTCCGCCAACCATCACTTCAACAGCCGCACCAGCATTACCTCCTCCTGACCAAGGGTTCTCAACATAGGAGATCTCACTAGACTCTATTCCTAACTCCTCCACTAGGAGTTCGTCACAATATGCCACACACTGATTCATCCAATAATGGACTTCACCCTCTTCCGGTCGATTAAACACATGATGCGCCATCATCTCAAAAGTAGTCAAATGCCTTCCTGAACGACCTACTGCATCCACATCGGTCAAACGTATACAGGGTTGGGAAATCGCCAAAGGATTTGCAGGAGGGTGAACTAATCCGCTTGTGACGTGTGGTTGGAAATCCGCGATTGACGCGATTGTCAAATGAATATCATCTCTCCATCTGGCCAAAACGGGGTATGGAGAAACTCTGCTATGCCCCCTTCGTTCGAAAAAGGAGATGAAGGTCTCTCTCATCTTGTCTTTGAGTGCCATACCGCGTTCGGCATATCCGGAAATCATCGGCTTACCGATGAAACTGTATTCGTCTCTACTGGTGTCACCACAGGTCTCTCGGCTCTCATCTCTAGTCCAGAAATATAGACCGGATTCGATACATTTACGGCGTATGAAACCATTCTCATGAAAGAATGGCAACTCAATCGCACCAAGCCCCATCGCTGTCCCTCGACTTACCTCGGAACGATTCATACCTTCAATGAAACGGCTATACTGACACGCATGTGCTTATATCACCTAGTTGAACGAGATGCCACACATGGGCGAGGAGGCGGAGTGGAAGCGGCACCTGCAGCAGGATGGCCCATTCACCTATCGCATACGCAAGCATGGAATGATGCAAGTCGATGCCAGATTAGTTAGCGACAAAAATCACTTGGAATCACAAGCAGATGATCGTAGCCCAGGGCAGTTGGTCAATGCAGCATCTCTACCTGGAGCAGTTGGAGAAGCGTGGGGCATGGCTGATTGGCACTTTGGATATGGATTTCCAATCGGTGGAGTTGTAGCCACGGATGCTGATTATGGAGAACAAGGAGGGGCGATTTCACCCGGAGGGGTTGGTTTTGACATCAATTGTGGAGTAAGACTGTTGAAACTGGATATCGAAGAGTCTGAAATCGGCGACCTCAAGGGATTAGCCCGCGACCTTGCCAAGGAGGTTCCCGCAGGAGCAAGTGGTAAGGGAGGAGTCAGTATACGTGAGCAAGATTTGCAAGACATTCTCAATTCTGGGGCGAAGGCTGCAGTAGAGCTCGGGTGGGGATTGGATGAAGACCTTGACTCCATTGAGAGCAAAGGAATCCTGCACAACGAAGGAGATGCTGTAAGTGAGCGTTCCTTACAAAGAGGCATCAAAAGTCTTGGAACCTTAGGAAGTGGAAATCATTTCTTGGAACTACAAGTTGTAGATTCTCTCGTTGACGAAAAGACTGCGCAGCAATTTGGACTACGTGAAGGACAAGTATGCATGATGATTCATTCTGGCTCAAGAGGGCTTGGCCATCAAGTTTGTAGTGAACACGTTGATACATTGGAACGAGAATATCGTCAAGATGGGAATGTTTGGTACAGCAAGAAATGGGACTGGAAATTACCAGATCGTCAACTTGCTGCCGCACCTGTACACTCCAAAGAGGGGCAATCATACATTGAAGCGATGAACGCCGCTGGAAATTTTGCCTTTGCCAACAGATCAGCGTTGGCTCAGCGAGCAAGAAATGTCTTGCAAAGGCATTTGGGAAGAGATGGTGATGCAAGTCTGTTGTACGATGTATGCCACAATATCGCTAAATTCGAGGAGCACACTATCCATGGCTCAAATTGCAATTGCCTAGTTCATAGAAAAGGGGCAACCCGCGCTCTTGCTGGAAACTCAAATGAGATGCTGAAGTCGTTTCCTACAGGGCAACCCGTATTGGTGCCGGGGGACATGGGCACAGCATCGTGGGTTATGGCAGGACCAATAGAAGATGGAAGTCAAGCATTCTCCAGTAATTGTCATGGCGCAGGTAGAGCTCTGTCAAGAAGTGCTGCTCGTAGGATTGTAGACGGAAAGGCCATGGAAGCGGAATTGGCGGCCAAAGGAATAACTGTCCATGCAAAGACACGTAACATCCTCTCTGAAGAAGC
>CAXRJJ010000089.1:0-4194 GCA_964230945.1 Yoonia sp. | reverse complement strand
CTCTCGTTCCACCGATGCCCTCGGTGCGCCTTTACGTGCTCCCAAGCCAAATCTCTGATTTCCGAAACCTCGTTCCATACGTCTTGTAGACGTTTGACCAATTCTAGATTGGCTTTAGCTTTCCAACTTCCATCAGCAAGGTTTCCGGCATAAGTGGAATCTGTTCTAATCAATGCTCTTTCACTCCCGCCTTCAATCAACAACCACCTTAATCCCATTATCATAGCAGTTAGTTCAGCAGTATTGTTTGATCCAACTTCTGCTCCCAACCATTCTTCCTCATCTGCTTGGGTAATGACCTTTCCAAAATCTTCGTCAAAAACTTCACCATTCCCCCTACCGAGGCCGGAATCACCTGTGATTACAACAACTCCCCATCCCGCGGGGGTGTCTTCTGTGACATTTTGATTATCTAGGCATGAACCATCGACGTAAATGGTAAATCGTGGTCTTGAGGACACACCCTCCCCTCATTCATCCAACATAGATAGATATTCAGAAGCGCTCATCAACCCTTCCACGGCCGCAATATCATCAAGTTTCATCTTGACTATCCAACCTGCGCCATATGGATCTTCATTCATCATTTCAGGTGCATCATCTAATTCAACATTAACTGCAGTAATACTTCCTGCCAAAGGGGCGAAGATTGGTGAAGCGCTCTTTACAGATTCAACCATTGCAAATTCTTCCATTTCACCATAGGTTTCTCCCTCTTCAGGTAATTCGATGTACACAATATCGGTTAAAGCATCTTGAGCATGATCGGTAATCCCAATCAATACTTCCTCACCTTCAATTTTCAACCATTCATGTTCTTTGGTATATCGTAGATTATCCGGTGCGTTACTCATCTCTTCACCAAACCTGCCGAAGGGCCGCAGGGGGTCAATCTTTCCCTCATTCCGATTCACCGATGCTAGCACTCAACATCGCTTCTTCCAATTGTGCCCACGCCCCACCGGTATCCTCGTATTTTGTCTCAGCATCTATCTCCATTTGAACATCCATTCCTGTAAGCGCCTCATCCTTGGCCGGAAAAAATCGCGCCAATACTCCTTCATCTAGAGGGTCCAACGAAATCAGGGCAGCCAAGATAATCATCCCTGCACCCGCAATTACGACCGACCATCCAATGTTTACCCCAAGCGGTAAGCGCCCTTCCCTTAACGATAGAAATGCAACAAGAAGTAACCCTACCCCGCCTCCAAACAGAACGCGGCGCGCCACCAGCGCGGGGTTATCCATACCTACTCCGAAGAAGAACATGACAATGAAGTCAACGGCTCAGAACGATTCATGCATTAATTTGTGAATCTTGTATGGGAGTAATGCTCTATTGACTGGAGTAACTTCCAAAATTCTTGAATCATCCCTTCTTCGTATATCTTGAAGCAAAGGGTGCCGGCTCTTTTTGTGTAGAGTCATTATTGTGGGCTTATCTTCTTCCAATGCCGATCTGACTGCTTGAACAAATTCTTCCGACTCGACTGCAAATTTGCCGATTTCATCAATTACAATGATGTCACATTCTTCCTTTGCAAATTCAATTGCTGGCACACCAACTTCCTCTAAAGCAGTTGTATCGATACCGTAACCCATTATTCTAAGCCGTGAATCAATGTTCTTGTGAGCTATAACCCCTTCTTCACCAGTCCTGATGTTCATGCACTTGTAACCAACGCGCTCACCATTTTCTGTCAATGGCTTTGTCCTCATCCCACCGATGAAAGTTAGAGAATCTAAATCGAGTCCACGACTCATAGCGTCGCGGCGCATTTCCTCATCAAGCATGTTTACGACTTTTTCCATGACGGCACTCTTCCCACTCCTTGGGAGACCTGTGATGCCGATTTTTGGATTAATCCCCATTTGTCTTTCACCTGCGGTTACGTTAACACTGACGTTCTTCCCATGTAGGTGCGGATAATAAAGGCCACCCAAGAATCACTACAATATGAACTCTAGAGGAATATACTTCTCAAGCCGAAATAGCGCTTCCATCCATCAGGGATAGTGGTAAAGTTTCCAATTCATAATTATTCACGTTATTGTTTGCAGCCCAAGCTTTCGCCCAAGCGTCAAGGCGCGGGTCATTCAGTTGCTCACAAATCCATTCAAGCCCATGTTGCAAATCACCATGTTTTTTGATCAACCTTTTCTCTACAGCGTCAGGCAGTTGAAGATGATTCACACTATTTCCGAGTACGCAACCCTCTGGCATGACAGCCCACCGCAACCTACGTTTCTGATGGGAGTTGACAATGGCTTGACAAGCTAATCTTGGCCGCGGATTTTTTGGTAGGTCACCAGCCCACATAGCCTGCTCTCTCTCCCCTTCGATATCTCCGAAAGCAGGGTGCCTGATTGTAACTCGTCCATTTTCATCACTTGAGAAGTGAGCGCCGCGTACAAATGGAATCGCCTTGTTTGATTTTTTCCAGGCCTTAATGGCATGGGAGAAGGAAGTCTGGTCAATTTCTCCTACTCGAATTCTTGCGGTAACTCCGTCGGCTGCCAAATCATTACCAGGATCGGACAATCTTGGCCTCTTTGCCAATTCATCAATTACGCTCAATACTCTAATTCTTTCATTTGGATCACGTGGCAAACGTGGGATTGCCCATGTCCCCTTTGTCCATTTTTTCCATCTTTGCCGAGCGATGGTAATTCTTGGGACACGGCTGTGAATACCTCCTTGTTCGGAGAGGAGATCTCTTCTTTCTACGGGCCCAATCGAGATTATTTCTTCAGTATGTCCGCCCTTTTGAAGTGAGATAATCAGTACTCCTTGAGCAATACCGGGATAGATTTGATTGCCTTCTTCAATACACCACAATTCCTTCCAACAGTTTTCTTCAACCATGAGGCGCCTTAGAGGGGCACTACTTTGTTCTCTAAGTAGGCTATCTGGTGCAACAGCTCGAAGGCTACCACCTTCTTGGATTATCTGCAGCCCTCTTTCGATAAACAAACGGTATAGGTTGACATTTCCACGCATTGTAGAGAATCTTGGATTGCCATCTTCATTTACACAGGAACGTAGAGCTTTACCAAGTTCTTTTCTCAATGTGGACCCTTCTGGGTGCCCTCTGAAACGATCCTTTATTCTCAACCAAGGTGGGTTGATACAACAAATCCGTGGAGATTTTTCCCACGGCCAACTTTCTTGCAAAGTATCTCCTTCACGTACGATAGTTTCTACTGCTTCTTGCATTTCTTTAGGAGAGATCATGTGGCTTTCTTCACCACTCAAGGATAGCTTCCGTGCTTCCAACACCAACCTCTTCCTACAGATATCAACGGCCACAGCATCAATATCGAGCAACTGAATTGAAGAAAACAGCCTTCGAGTATCTTCCAACATTTTCTCCTTGTTGTCAAGCACATTCCAATAATCAGCATGTTTCTTCATCAACCGTGAAGCGAAAACTCCAGCCCCACAAGCAGGGTCTGCAAAAGGCAAAGGAATCCCTGAAATCGTGCGGTGCGAATTAGACACCTCCTGCATTAACTCTTCATCCTCAACCAATTCATCCCCTTCAGTTTCATCTGCAACATCGATTGCTAATTCTTTCAATCGGTCCCTGAAACCTGGGGGTAGCGCATCGAGCGCCATCAATTTTTGATCTGGCTCATTCTTTGCTGAAATTGCAGGAGGTTGCATTTCATCACCAATGATTGAATCCACTACTTTGACGGGAATAGCATGAGCGCCCCTTGGGCTCCGTCCATCTTGCTCAGCATCGTGTCTAGCTAACAATTGGTCGAGTACATGACCAGCATCTGCAAGCAAAGCTGCAGGTAGCGTAGGCCATCCCTCTGGTAATATGGCGGCGACAGGAACGCCCTGTTCCAAAGATTCAGACCAAGCTTCTAGCCAGGTGTTCATCTGCACAACTCTGTCACTTTCTACCCGATCTAATCGAGCATACCAGCCACTAACCCCATCCGGACGCAAACACCCACCAGCCGCAGCGGGGAGAGCCCTCCGTTTGAATGCTACGCACGCGTTTGCGCGCGCGATTTAGCGCGAACCCAACACTATATCGTCTCCTGGTAAGGAAACTCCAACTATGGCTCTACCCTTTGCTTGAATTTTCCAAAGATCATCTACCCAAGATGTCAACTCATCAATGACGTGGTTTTCAAGCCCTGCGGCGGAAACAATTTTCTTTATCAAGGTCAATTCTT
>CAXRJJ010000088.1:0-11792 GCA_964230945.1 Yoonia sp. | reverse complement strand
GAGCGCCCTCAACCTATGAATCGTAAGTCTGAATCATTCGTACAGCAAGCAGGTGGGCTGTCTGGACAACCCCTGAAACAACGCTCAACAGAAATCATCTCACATATTCACAAACGCTGCCAGGGAAAATGGCCAATTATTGGAGTAGGAGGGATTTCCACCGCTGAAGATGCTTGGCAGAAAATCATTCATGGCGCTAGTTGTGTGCAATTATATTCTGCATTGGTCTTCAAGGGACCGAGTGTAATCAGGAATATTGTAAATGGACTGGAGAGAAAATTGAAACTGAATGGGCTCTCATCTCTTGACCAAGCCATAGGGCTAGCATTGGGAGAGGAGGAATGAAAATGTTGTCTAGAAGAGGTAGGCTGCTAGCAGCAGGCTGCTTGGCCCTACTTGCTCTATCTGCCACACTTTTCCTCTCAGAACCTGTTCCCTCGATGGCTGTTGACGATTTGATGAAATCACCTGATAAACACGAAAAAAGCGAAGTTAGTATCAGGGGAGTGGTTAGTAATGGATCATACGACTCACAATCATTGACATTCAGTCTTGAAGGAAGTGAATACAACCTTTCAATCGATGCTGCTCAAGCAGCGATACCACAAGCATTTGATGAAGGATTGACTGTGCTTGTAGACGGCATACTAAAGAAAAGTCAAGGAGAATGGATTCTTGAAGCCGAATTGATTACTGTAGGTTGTCCCAGTAAGTACGAAGAATGAGTATTGGAGCCTTGACGTAGGGTTGAAATGGGACAAACCTCCCCCAATGTATGGGATAGGAGGGGTGGTGACGTACCCTGTACCACAAATCGTGACTGGTGGTCTGAACGCTTTCGGGCGGCGTAACCGAGCCCAGAGCTTCCTACGCATGGACGTTGATGTCTCGCCCCTGAGTGACTCGGGTTGTCGTGAACCGTATCCGGAAGGAAACGGGAATCGCATAACCGGGGAATCAGGTCAGGCCGGGAACGGAGCAGCCCTACTCGGGGCCATGGGTGCCTCAGGGTTCCGGGATGGAGGAAGTGCGTGGGATTGGTTCTGGGAGACGAGCGTCCACCGTTTGCCCTCCCACCTAGATATCAAAGACAACGTCTGCTAACCATCCGGGACCTCTCACAACTGGAACTTCGGGATATTGTGAAATGCTTTCTTGGCCTTCTGCCAATTCTATGAATCGCAAATTGTGGCGCGTGACAGCCTTGATTTCCACTTCTCGCTCTATGGCTTCAGCATCGACCCAAGCAACCTGACATGCCAATTGTGAATTCTCCTCATCCTCTTGCAATTTCAATAGTTTTAGTTCGACAACCCACTCGTCATGTACTTCACAACGAAACAATACCTCTTCCAAAATTCTTACCAAATCTCTATCCCAAGCATTGGATGATGGTAGATTCCACGTAGAATGATGCCATGGACAATCCTTGATTGCTTCAATTCCCTCGCTACTCAAAAGAATCCCTTGCATCCCTTCTACTGCTTGACAAATCAATGACTCTGGGCTGCTAGCAAATACACAGATTCCAATATCGGCGGTTGTGCCGTATGGCCAAGATGACATGGCCCTACCTCTGTGAAATCTGCATTGCCCAAGCAATCTCATCAATTCTAGTACAAAGTTCTCTTCTATCAATGGCGAAATGATCCGCATCCTCGGCCTCTAAAATGCACTCACATGCCGCATTGATCAGATGTGCCATGTCCACATCGGTGAGGGAAAGAATCCTACTCGCGATTGCAGCCACTACTGCTGCATCGATCAGACCTATCTGTTGACTCGGTGAAGGTAGAGTACAATCCACATGAATATTCTCACCCTCTGAACTGTACAAATCAAGGCCAGTCTGTCCACCAAGTACCACTAAGGCCCCCCAACCATATTCGGCAACTAACTCTTCAGCCGCCTCTTCAGGGGTACTCTTTGACAATCTGCGGCGCATCAATTCCAACCCTCTGGATTCGAACAATACCACATCAGCACCCCTTGTTCGGTGCAAACCCGTCAATTTTGGATCGCATACTACTGGTATGCCAGTTTCAGAGGCTGCATCAATCAATTTTTTCGCGGTTTCATCATTGACAACTCCCTTACCGTAATCACTGATGACCAAGGCCTTGGCCGAAGATAATCTTTCAATGGCTTGTTCACACAGTAAATCAGCCACTTCATCAGGCACATCTGTCCCAGCTTCCTCATCAAGTCTCAACATCATCTGTTTATTTGCGATAAGGCTCTCTCGGCTAGCGATGAACCTTGTCTTGACAGTAGTCCTCCAATCTTCCAACAAAGCCACTCCATCGGATGAAATCCCCACTTCTTCCAATGCCTCGATGACATCTTGTCCGGCTTCATCAGCGGCTACTACCCCATAAGTTGCAACTTCCATCTGCAATGAATGCAAACCTCTAGCAACATGGGCGGCGGCACCTGCTCCTTGCTCGCGATGCGTTTCCTTGAGAACTGGCACAGGGGCTCGTGGATTGAGGTTGTTTGCGTAGCCGTAGATATAGCGGTCCAACATTACGTCTCCAACCAAAACCACAAGGCTAGGCTCCATGTTTTCGACGAGTCTCCTAGTCCTTTGCAAGCCATCATGAATGGCCCAATCGCCTTCTTCCAGCATCTTCTCAACTCCTCGCAGTGGTAACTGTCATTTCATGTTGTCCCGAATACTAGTGGCAATCGCTACATGAACTTCAGTTGGAATATTGAAACTACGACGGAGACTTGTCAAGATTGCATCTTCGTCCAAACTGATGATACCATCCTCAAGAGCAGTCCTGACAGCATCGACATATGGATGGAAATGCGGCTCTAGACTATCCAACAACTCTGCATGTGCAACCACTTGAGCCACAAGACGACCATGGATTTCCAAGTCAATATCCAAAGTCGTTCGTAACGTCTCCAACATAACCAATTCCTCTTCGATTATCTCTCCATCTTCTAACGCTTGTTCCAGAAGATCACGATAGATTCTCTCCCTGTCCGGACCCTTTGATTCACTTAGGTTGTTCAGCGCATCTTGTTCCATTCGAGTGACTCTTTCGGGACTCATTCCTAAGAAATTCACAATCTCTTCTACGATTCCTCGTTCTGCCTCAGAAAGACTTCCGTCCCTCCAGGCTCGCTCAAACACAGCCTTGACCAATGCTTCGCTTACCTTGCCCTCTATTCCTACATCGCCCTTCCCCTGAGAGATTGGTACCTGTAGGGGTGTTTCGTTCCAACAACGATTCGAATCGATATGTGAAAGTGTGATGAGCATTGAATCAGTAGATTCGAGACTCTCCAAAGTTACTTCTTCACCATCTCGAGTTATGACTAAAGACATTACACGTTCTTTGATATCATTCGCCCTAGATCTGCCTTTCTGAGTCAAATCATAGACTCTCCTACGCTGCTTTGAACCTGAAACATGGCGCATTTCTTGAAGCACCTCTTCAGATTCCAATATTCGCTTCAATGTGCGAGGGAGGTGCTTCCTTTGTATGTGAACTGCACTAGAAATTCCAGCCTGAGTATTGTTGGCTTCAGCGTCCCAAGACCCTTCTTGCAAGCGATTCTCAAACAGATGCAGGAGGACTCTTTCCTCGACCGTTAATTCCCCTAATTGGCCCTCAACCATGCCTGCACCGAATGGTGCACATCTGATACAGCACTTCAGGGATGTGGTGCGGCGGGTTGATGTTTGATGCCGTCGCCGAAGTTCCATGAGTGATGCAGGGGAAAGGAGACTTCGGCCAAGAGCCAGAGACTCTAGACCTGTATTCCACATTGGAGAACCGGGTTCTGAATCGTTGAAAACTGGGCTCAAGAAAGACGAAGGTGGTTGGAGACTAGAAGCACCTGTCTCTAGCAGATTATGGCAGAAATCAGCACTCGGAAAAACAGTAGATAATGGCGCAATTATCCTTAGTTCTGCAGAAGTCCTCTACTGCCATTGGCATCGAAACATTGCCTTGCCATCTACTGACTTCATTGACCAAATGCTAGCAGAAGACGGCCGATTCCTGCATGAGACTGTCGCAATAGAAGCGGTTAGATCGGGTGGAGAGATATTGCAATTATACCGAGAAGAAAATTCCGACCACAATATTCCTTCATCAACATGGGGTCTGAGATGGAATCGAACAGACCATCCTTCCAAAGGACCACCTATTGCCCAAGTCAGGTGGTTTCTCTCAACCGATTCATTAGAACTTGAAAATATACTGAACTGGGTAGATATTGTTGAGGCACAGGGGCAGCGAGCAGAAATTGTCGTAGTAGATCCGGAGTATGATTGCACAATATACAAGTTGACAAGAACAACTCCAACTGGGAATATGCTACCTCCTTCCAAGTTAGATAAGCATGCATGGGACGACATCGCAGAATCCTTGGAATGCAGTACTGTTAGTGCCGAGGGGCGATTCATAAATCGCCAAGATTGGCCTCTTGAGAACCTCGGTTTACAACAAGCGGGAGGAGTATGCTTAGATGCCATAGAGACCTCTTGGTTGCAATCAAAGACTACTGGAGAAAAGATGTCAGGAGAGGTCCTGATTTTGGATACGCTGTTAGAGAATGGCCTTCTTGCTAGACCTGGATTCAAATACGGGTGTAGATGGAGAGTTTATGATTCACCTGTAGGAGAAGCGCACGCACCTTGGCTGTTATCCACACCTGAACAAAAACCGCGTTCTTGGGACGAAGCATGCCTCAGAGCCAGACTGGCTGCCGGAGTAAACAAATTGTGGATTTCAGCCCTGCTTTTGCAGAATGAATCAGTATTCCTCGGAATGGAACGGATCTTGTTGGGGCGCTGATACAAGACTCTCAGTGTGGAAATCATCTACACTTCTGAAAGTAGGCTGAGAGTCCCTAACTGGTGGCTTTTTCTTCCTATCAATACCGAGTACGACCCATAATGCTGCCAAACTACAGACCACTAAGGACATTGTAGAAGGATCGCGTAAGCCTCGAATGATATCTGCTGAACCTGAAATTGACTCACCTGTCAATTCCACCTCAACTTTCTCGGTCTGTCCTAAATCGTCAACGAAAATAATCTCTCCTTTCGCCAACATTCCTGGTGTGATTAATCCATTCGGATCTACGTTCAATATCAGCGTTGAGCCCTGAGAAACCTCTATCCTAGGTTCAACAGATGCGATTCGTTCCAAAGGACCCGAAATGACAACATTGACTGCACGTGTGTCATCTCCTTCAATATCCAACTCAATTACTACCTGACTGATAGAATCAATTGGAACATCTGCTTCAGTCAAAGTGTGTTGAATCCGATTGGAATGAGATGACCAAGGAATCTCGATATCCCATGGCGTATTGTTACCACATGATATCTGTCCATTGATTAGACCGCTTCTTCCAGCAGGTGCTGTTGCCTCGTATCGCAACTCCTGTTTTGACCAAATTGAGTTCGCAATGAAAGAATTACTGGAAATATTTCTGCCATCAGATGCCATCAATGAAATCTGTGGTGAACAACCATCTCCTTTGAATTCAAATGAAAATGCCTCCCCTGGCAAAGTTCTGATGGCTCCCGAAGGTGGTAATACCTCAAAATTGGAATCGCAATCAGGTTTGCTCAAATCTATGCGTAGCCCCATATCAGTACCATTCGATACCTCTGCAGTCCACTGTACCAATCTTCCATGTGAATCTCGAACGGGGATCCCATTTGCACCAAATGTATCTCCTGCTTGGAATGTATCGCTCTCAGAACCCTTGTCTGCAGCCCTCTTCAATTCATCACCTGCATCTGCCTCAACCACATATAGCCAAGGTAGGTCAGGATCATGATTTACCACATTTCCTTCCATATCACCGACATTGATGTTCTGCACACTTACCAATAATCCATGGCCTGGAAGACGTGTATCAAAACCGCTAGCACCTCTGTTTTCCATCCACAGCCACTCACCTTCTGCCAACTTCATACGGTAAGTCTGGCCCCCTGTACTGATTGGAACCAACTCGAAACCAGTAACACTACAGATTCCTGATGTATCACTCCAGTCATCATCTGAAATCTCAAGATGTCTATCGATACCTAACAACTCCATCGATGCCGCCATAGGTAGGGCTGGAACTGCACCATTACCATTCCAATTTCCACTTGCCATTATGTCCCATTCCCCAACTCCATACCACGAATGAGAAACTGTTTCATCATGAACCGCATAAAGATCCAATGCCCCAATCTGATGCAACATCTCATGAATCATGGTGCCGCGATAATTAGATGACTTCAACGAGGCCATAGTGTAGTGGTGAACTTTCAAACCACCTGATACCGGTACCGGTTCCATCAATGGACCAAAGTGACTCCAAATGCGGTTACTGGAACCTGAGCCGTCTTCTTGAGGAGTCGCTGTATGAAGTATCAACAAACGGTCGATTGAACCATCCCCATCGAGATCAAAATCATCCCAATCAATGCTGTGAGCGGTCTCTTCAACGACCTGCGCTGCCAATACTGCGGGGCCACCTTCAGTTAGACCAACATCTCTGTCCCCATCCTGATCATGGCCATAATGCGTAGAAGGATGGGACGCCCGAACAACTTCATCGACGTAAGTTATCTCCAGACTACTGGCTCCGGCAGTCAACTGATCGACATAACCTTGCGCTCCATCATCTCCATCTAGAAGCCTCTGAGCCTGAATGACATCCCTACCTACCTGTGCAGGAGCGTCATCAAAATCAACTACTACAACCAACCATTTCTCATCTTTCTGCAAGGGAACAATACTCGCTTCATCAACAGGATTTACACTATCGCGAACCTCCTCAAAAAGAGAGTCTACAAATTCAGGATTACTCCAACCTACTACGCCAAGAAGCAAGAACGCGGCAGCGATTGGTAGGGCGATGCGTGCCTTCATAACAGGTCGGGGTGAAAGAACAACCGATAGAAGGCTTCTGCTCAAATGCTGTAATTTACGGGATTAACGATTTAATTGTGAATCTCCACATCTGGCATTGAGCACAACGATTCAGGTTCATCTACGCGTACAAAATAATCCTTCTTGCCGAGGACCAAGCCCCAAGGCATCTTTCGTCCAACATGCAACTTCCCGTCCCTGCTGATTGAATCTAAACGGCCTTCAATATCCCCCTCGGGCCAAGGGTCGTTCAAACCTGCCATGGCAAATTGCAAATCCTTCGAAGATATTTCTCCATCAGGCCGACTTGCTGCAATATCTAGAAGAGATAATCCTCGCATTTGAATCGATAATGAATCCATGCTCTCCCTGAGATGTTCTGGTAATGGTGTTGAGTCACATCCCGTAATTATCACATCAGTCCACCTCTGCATCATGGCTTCTTGAATCAAAATATCTCTCTCTTCTGCCGACAAGCATAATGCTTGAGCAGTATGCTTCGCCATGCATGCAGAACCTGCATATTGGTCAGTGATAGTACAAGCTCCCGAACAACTACAATCTACAATTGCAATTCTCCTAAGTGCCGCCTGTGAATCAAGAATACCGTCTCCAGCAGGTAAAATCTGATCTCCTTGTAGTGCAGAAGAGAATGGTAGAAATGACACTTCAAGCACGATTACTGAGAATAACATCAGCAACATTCTGGGTCCTACTAAGTCAGACGGAAGCAGGGCCCATATCAGCAACAGTGAGATTCCATGTAGGCGCCAACGCCACCAATTCAGAGTTGCTGCATTCAACAGACCGGTCATTCCTGCAATCAATGAAGCCAATAAAGCCAAGATGAAAACTAATTCTACAGCAGCGATAGATAGTGATAGACGAAGCAATTCAACCGCATCATATGCTGCATTTACACCACTAGCATTACCTCCAGTGTGAGCCCACAGGTACAATTTCGGTAAAGCGAAGAGTGTAGTCCCTAGAACTATGGAAACCGCAAGAAAGCCACCGATACCAATGAATCGACGTAACCAACGCCTTTCGCGCGGTAACAACCCCGGACTGGCAAAAGAATGCATCTGCCAACAAATCAGGGGAATGATGCAAATTGTTGAGAGCAACAGAACTGACAACCAACGAATTGCCACCCATTCTGCGGGTGCATAGACCGACATGCATTCCTGAACTGTACAAGGTGAAAGAATCTGCAGATAATGAGACAATATTTCGTCTACCCACCAAACCCAAAACAAGGAAAATGCTAGCAAAGCAAACAACAGAAGGCCAGCCCTTCCAGTTAATTCATCGAGATGCGAAGTCAATGGGCGGTTTGAGTCAGTGGACAAACTCAACTCGCTTCGCATGAATGTTGCAAGAGCACTCAGGTCATGACCACTACGGTCACAACATGTCCTCTACTCTTACTGGAGCCTTGGCTTGTGAATAGGTTCGGAAGATACCGTATCCAGCCCACAATGCGAGCATACCTAATACAAGTGGCCAACCATATGGCTTACCAGTATTCAATGACCAAAAGAAGAGATAAGATAAGCCGATGAATAGAATCCCTCTACGAATACCCTGAGGTACGGCCAATCTCATGTCAAGATGTTCAGGTCCGCCTCCAAAGCGGCGTTCATAGAACTCACCTTGAACAACTGCAGCGATAATGATAATCGATAGAGTAGTCCAGTAGTACAGATTTCCATATTCGAAATAGTTGTGCGCCAACTCCTCTTGCCGCTCAGCCTCCAAAGCCTCTGGATCGACTTCCTGCTTGAACAAGTTGTCATAATCTCCAACTGAGATGGTTCGCAGAGTAAGTGATTCATCATCCGAAACTGTTGCAGTTCCAGGTGCAGCGATACTGAAGGTCAATATGTTCCATGCATCTCCTTCATCAGCACCATTCTCTCCATTAACTGCATTTCCTACCAAGGAAAAGTGAATTACGCCTACGTCGCTATCTGGGGCGGTCCAAGGTACTAGCCAGTCATTGCCTGATGAGGATTGGGAGACTGAATCGGGATCGCCCATAGCTTCCCTTACACCCTCTTCTTCAAGCACAGTGAATGTACCGCTACCTCTGTCAGAAAGTAGGAAACCACCCTCGGTATTACTATCATGAGATAGTGAAATTGTGAAATTGTAGGTCGCTCCAATTTCATAAGCCTGAGGGACTCCCTTAATCTTGACAATAACCGAATCAGATGCAACTCCACCACCATGGCAAGTACAACCAAAATCGATGGTCGGGTCTTGCTCAAGATTGAGATTTGGCGGACCGTCGGGGTTAGCAATCACAGGTGCAACCAAAATCATCGATGCCGCGATGACCAGCAGTGCCTTCAGTACCAGACTCCTGATGCTGTCCACCTCATTATCTCTCGACCTGAGGGACGCCCTTGAAGGTTCGCACCTGACAATGAGATACAGCCCCTCATTACTTCATGACTTGCCCGAGGGGAATCGTTGAAATCCAAAGCCTTTGAGAGGGGGCCGGAGAACAACATGTGGCCATTCCAGAAGAAGGAGAAACTGGATTGGCTGAAATTGGATGACAGCAAGAAACATCTCTACTCGCAGAAATTGTATCGACGCATGTTATACGACCGAAATCCATTGCTTACTACTCTTGAAGACAAGTACAAAGCAAGGGAGTATGTTCTTTCAAAGGGAGTTTGTAAAGTTCCAGAGTTGTTGTGGTGGTCAACTGAAAGACCAGTATCCATCCCATGGGAAGAACTTCCGGAGAGATACGTTGTCAAGACTAATCATTGGTCTGGAGATGGAATCTATTTCATTAACAATTCAGGTGTTCCAATCAAGGAAGTCGCTTCAGAAATGAGCATTGGGGAATTGTACAAAATTATTGAGAACGGTAGAGACCACAAAGGGAGAACAGTATCGAGAAATTGGATGGAGCGGAAATTGTCGCGTCTGCTAAAGAAAAAATACGCAATGAAACTGGAGTGGGCAACTCAACAGATATCACCGGCAGGTGTAATGATCGAAGGAATGCTGCTAACCGATGGTGCGCTTCCTGATGACGTCAAATTCCACGTATTCCATGGCAAAGTGGGATGGATTCAGATCGATGTAGGTAGATTTACTGAACATCGGCAGTCGATATATCGCACTGATGGAAGTCGCATAGAACAATCAAATCCTAAATTCCCAGGGATAGATGAACTCAAGCACCTGCATGAAAGATTCTCTCCTGAATATGTAGAACAGATGGTAGAGGTTGCAGAGAAACTCTGCGAAGACATCGACTACACTAGATTGGATTTATTTGACATCAAGGGAGAATTATACTTCGGAGAATTCACCAATTATCACAATGCTGCGCATCCGCAATCAGATGAGTGGGAAGAATTGGGGGGCAAATTATGGAAGACCGAATACTGAAACAAGTTGAGGCACGCAAGGAATTGATTTCTCTACTAGGGGATTTGCCTGATGATTCAATTCCTACCACGGCTACAATGATTAGTGAACAGAAGGAACATGGATTGAATACTCAGCGTTGGAAACTCGATTTCGGCGGCCTAGAAAGTGTTCCTGTACTGGTAGTTCTACCTGAAGGTGATGGGCCTTTCCCAGTCGTATTGTACAATCATGCTCACGGGGGCCATTATGAACATGGCAAAGAAGAGATATTGACGGGCCGACCTGCAATTCTGGACCCCCCGTATGGAGGAGTTCTCGCGCAAAAAGGAATCGCTACAATCGGAATTGATACATTTGTTTTCGGCGAGAGAAATCACGACCATGAGGCTGCTGCATTCAAACGAATGTTGTGGAATGGACAAGTCATGTGGGGGATGATGGTTTATGACAATCTTCGAGCCCTTGATTTGATTGAACAGCATCCAAAGCTAGATTCTGAACGAATCGCAACCATGGGGTTATCGATGGGTAGTACGATGGCTTGGTGGTGTGCCGCACTGGATGAACGAATCAAAGTCTGTATCGATCTTTGTTGCTTGAGTGACTTTGACGCACTGATTGAAACCAACAACTTGAATGGACATAGTGTCTATTATTTCGTTCCAAATCTACTCAAAGAAGGGTGGAGTACCTCCAGAATAAACGAATTGATCGCTCCAAGACCTCGCTTAGCCTTGGCCGGAGACCTCGATCCATTGACTCCACCACACGGCCTTGAAAAGATCAACAAGCACTTGGTTGAAATCTACTCACAAATGGGCTCTCCCGAAAATTGGCGCATGGTTCGTTATTCTGATATCGGGCACGTAGAAACTCCCGAAATGCGTAAACAGGTCCTTGCATTTCTTGATGCACACCTTTGAGGTGCACAATTATTCGCCGGCTGTGTTTATTGATTCAGCCATTGTTGATATAATCGAGAACATCGAAAATCACCTGTGCAATAATATCCATGTGCCCTTGATTCAAATGCGGCTGCAAAGAAAGGTCACAGGCGAATTCGATGAATTGAACAGTATTTGGTAAATCGACGTCCTCATCACCTTGAAGGTAATGCCACTGTCTGAAATCCCTAGCATTTCTATCTGCACCGAAAATCTGCATGCCTAAGCCCTCCATTTCCATCAATTCAATGAAACGGTCAGCATCCTCTCTGCTAAATCCCTGCAAATGAAATTGCATGGTGTCGCAGAAGTATTCCGCCTTGGGATGACATTTAGGCACCCAAATATTGGGATGTGAGTCCAATATTGGTTCAAGATAGCGATAATTGGCCTTGTGAATCTCATGGATTTCGAACAAACGTGGAATCTGAGGTCGCAAAATTGCTGCTACGATTTCAGTCATACGCATAGAATATCCAGGTATCTCATTCTGCAAAGAATCCATCATTTCAGGGTCCATGTTATGATGTCTGTTCCATCTTTTCTCATA
>CAXRJJ010000087.1:0-26922 GCA_964230945.1 Yoonia sp. | reverse complement strand
CGAGGAGGGAGAGGAATGAGCGATGAAGAATTACCTGAAGAGGCCGAAGCGCCACTATTGGGAGAGAATCGCCAACCAATAGTCAGCGTTCTTGGGCATGTCGACCATGGTACGACCAGTATTCTCGATCATATCCGTTCACTGGGACAAGAACGTCAGGCCAGCGTTATGGCACGTGAGGCTGGGGGGATTACGCAACATATCGGAGCTACCGAAGTGCCTGCAGAATTGTTGAACGAAACCTGTGCAAAAATGATGGGAGGAAAGAAATTCAAATCCCCAGGTTTGTTATTCATCGATACTCCGGGACACCATTCCTTCACATCCCTTCGCAGCAGAGGAGGAGCATTAGCCGACATCGCGATTCTAGTTGTCGACATGATGGAAGGTTGTCAACCGCAAACAATTGAATCGGTGAAGATTCTACGTAAGCAACGTACGCCCTTCGTCATAGCGGCCAATAAGATTGACCGGTTGCATGGCTGGCAACCAAAATTTGGTCGCAGTTTTATCGAGGCATTCGCTGATCAACGATCAGATGCCAAGGAATATTTTGAAGAACGGTGGTGGAAATTGGTTGGGCAATTCTCAGAACATGGATTCAATATCGAGAGATATGACCGAATCAAGGATTTCACCAAGGATATCGCCGTAGTTCCCTGTTCTGCTAAGGAAGGTGAAGGATTAGCAGACCTCTTGGCGGTGACTATTGGTCTTGCAGAACGCTTCCTTGAAGAGAGATTGAGGGATACCCTGGGTCCTGCTGAAGGAACGGTTCTAGAGATGAAAGATGAACGCGGTCTTGGCAAAACTATCGATGTAATCCTATATCGAGGAGAACTAAACAAGGGAGACAAGATTACACTGGTATCGCAAGATGGCCCCTTCCAGACTCACATCAAGGGCATGTTCCGTCCACGTGGGATGTCAGAAATGCGAGATGCTGGAGACCGTTGGGATGATTTCGACCATGTCAAAGCTGCAGCTGGAATCAAGATTAGTGGGCCGGGGTTGGAAAACGTCCTTGCCGGAACTTCACTTAGATTATCCAATACTGAAGAACAAGCACAAGAGGCTGAAGCTCTGGCTTGGGACGAAGCAAAGGTATCATTCAGTATGGATGAGGAAGGAGTCGTTCTGAAAGCGGATACGCTAGGTGGCCTAGAAGCTCTAGCTTGGGAGTTGAAGAAACTCGAGGTCCCGATTCGATTAGCGACTATTGGACAAATCAACAAACGAGATTTGATGACCGCTGAAAATGCTGCAGATCCTTTGCATCGAGTGATTCTCGCCTTCTCTACTGGTTCATTGAACGAAGTTGCAGAGAAACTGAGTTCTGATGATTCCGCTGTCGAACTGATGGATGGAGACATCATCTATCACATCATTGAGCGATTCGAGAAGTGGCAGGAAGAAACCAAGCGAGCTATTGAGGAGGCACAAAGAGAAGCGTTGGTATACCCCGGTAAATTACTAATTCTCAGCGACCACATCTTCCGTAGGAGTAACCCTGCGGTTGTCGGGGTCAGAGTACTTGGTGGAAGAGTGCATCAAGGTCAACGTTTGATGAAACCGGATGGCACTTCAGTGGGTAGAGTACAATCATTGCGCACTGGTGATGAAGTGCTGAAAGAGGCGCGTCAAGGAGACGAAGTAGCGGTAGCAATTCAAGGAGCAACTGTAGGTAGGGGAATCGATGAGGAAGATATCCTATTGGTAGATATCCCTGAAAGTCACGCCAAACGTTTGCGTAAACTGGAGATGACGGCGATGGAAGAAGAGATCTATCAAGAACTCATCATTTTGCATCGAAAAGAGAACCATTTCTGGGGAAGATAAGCGATTTTGGCAATTCTGGGGACTTTCTTCAGACAGTTTTGCGTGAAGTCTCTTTCCCCAATCTTGAAGTACGATTCCGACGGGTGGGGTAGCGTCCACAGGAGTGTATACCATGGCCCAAGCATATCAAGCCGGAGCAGGAGGAGGAGGAGACAACCGTGCCAAGGACCTAATCGCCACAGTGAGTGCGATTGCAAATGGCCTAATGAATGAGGTCGGAAAGGTCATCATCGGTAAGCAGGAGAACCTACGCAGAGTGACTGTAGGTATCCTATCGAATGGAAACATGCTACTGGAGGATTTCCCAGGTCTAGGGAAGACAATGCTCTCCAATACTTTCGCCAAGGCCCTAGGATGTAAGTTCAAGCGTGTACAGTTTACTCCTGACTTGTTGCCAAGCGACATCATGGGGACGTACATGTATGACCAGAAGTCTGGCGAGTTCAAATTGCGTGCTGGACCTCTTTTCTGTAATATCCTATTGGCTGACGAGATTAACCGTGCTCCGCCAAAGACTCAGGCTGCATTGCTTGAAGCAATGGAAGAAAAGCAGGTTACCATTGAGGGTATCACCCACAAGCTACCTGCACCTTTCGTCGTTCTAGCAACTCAGAACCCTGTCGAGCAGGAAGGTACCTACCCACTACCGGAGGCGCAAATGGACCGTTTCCTAATCAAGATGAGTATGGGGTACCCAGACCGTTCTGAAGAGAAGGCTATTCTAGCTCGCCGAAAGTTGCGTGGAAAGGACCAACACGATGTCGTGCAAATCACTTCACCAAAGAAGGTGGTAGCTATGCAGAAGGCACTGGAGACAGTTCACGTCGACCCAGCTATTCTGTCATACGTTGTTGAAATCGTACAGCGCAGCCGTGAGGATCACAGAATCATCAACGGATGCAGTCCTCGTGCCAGTCAAGCCCTGTTCAAGTCAAGCCGTGCAGCAGCAGCCATCGATGGCAGAGATTACGTCATTCCAGACGATATCAAGAGCATCGCACTACAGATTTGCAGCCACAGAATCGTGATGAAACCAGAAGCCAAGATTCGCGGAATCACTGGAATGCACATCATGCGAAAGATTCTCTCTGAAGTTCCAGTACCGGTCATTCAGCCTGCTTGAACAAACTGCTTACCCATCGCTTCAAAGGTGAAGGCTTTACTTGCGGTTTGAGCAGGGGGAATTCAAGTGGACCCATACAGTATGGTCATCACCGTAGCCAACCAGAAAGGAGGTTGTGCAAAGACAACTACAGCGGTCAACTTAGCCGCCGCTCTTGCTCGTGGTGAAAAGGATAGAAACCGCTGGATTATTCCTCCTTCCAAGGTTCTGTTAATCGATCTAGACCCACAAGGAAACTGTTCGACTAGTTTTGGAATCGAGAAGAGAGAGTTGAAGAAAACCGTACACGATCTGTTGATGAATGAAAGTGGAGAAGAGTTGCCCCTCATGGATGAATTTCTGATACCTCCTGAGCGCTTGACAGGATACATGCAGAAGGCCTGGAAGACTGAATATCCAAATCGGAGACTGCCCAAGGACTTGGGAATAGAGAATCTGTGGCTACTTCCTTCTTCGATTCATTTGTCTGGGGCCGAGATTGAGTTATCTCACAGATTAGGCCGTGAAACTAGACTCAGAGAGGCTTTAGCTCCCATTGAACACGAATTCGATTACATCATCATCGACACTCCGCCAAGCCTAGGACTGTTGACTATCAATGCGATGGCTGCCTCGCGATGGGTATTGATTCCAGTCCAAGCAGAGTTCTACGCATTGGAAGGAATGAGCCTATTGATGAACTCGGTAAAATTGGTACAAAGGAGAATCAATCCACATCTGAAGTTGATGGGGATCGTAATGACAATGGTCATGCCGAAATCAAAATTGTCTAATTCGGTATGTGATGAAGTGAAAAAGCACTTCCCGAAGCACGTATATTCTACTGTAATTCAACGATTAGTGAAAATTGCTGAAGCGCCCTCGGAAGGTGCTCCTACTGTGCTATTACACAAACGCGGTAATGATAGTAAAGGAAGAGGTAGCCTGCAATACTGGACTTTTGCTAAAGAATTCCACCAAAGAGTAGAGAAGAAAAAGAGAGAGCTCGGCATCAAGGCATGAGTAATCCAACTCTACTCATTACAACAACGCTGTTAAGTATCGCTCTTTGTACACAGGTATAGGATTACCATGACGGCAGCAGGAATGACATCGGTGAGCGTGAGTTTTGAGACTAGAAGACAGTTGAATTCGATGAAAGTGATGGACAACCATCGCAGCATCGATGATTTGCTTGCTGACTTAGTGAAACAGTACAAGGTATTGCGCATGCGCGGTGTTGTAGATGACCTGCGCTCTAGATTCTCTGAACTTGAAGAAATGGATGTCGACGCTCTAGTACGCAAATTAGCGATGTCGCCCTTTGCAGTCTGAGGTGTTGGCATGAAAGCGGATAGGCCATCTAAACCTCCGACCTACAAATTCGATGCTGAGCAATTGATTCGCGCTCTCTTCGACGCTGATTCCGATGAATCAGTATTATTGGAATTGGCTGCCATGAATCGAGTTGAACTTCATGCTGACGGAATGGTTTGGAATACATTCCTCTGGTTGATGATGAACGTCATGAAGGATGCATCGGGTAGTTCCATCTTCAATGGAGCAGAATTGGGTAAGATGAAGGCTGAGTTGCCAATCTTCTTTCACTGATCAACGCCCGTTGTTAGCCAACCATTCGTGGCCGTACCATTTCCATTGGTCCTCAGTCCACCCTGGAGGCAATCCCTCAGCAGGAACTGGTGGAGCTACCGGTGGTGTTTGCTGCGCTACTGGTTGTGCTGGACTGCTACTTGGCATACCAGCCAATTCTTCCATCGACATTTCATCACCATAGTTTGTTTCAGAAGTTGTAGCCATCTCCATTGGGGTTACTTCATCTCCCCAACCATCTTCCTCAATGACTCCACCCATTGCCTCAAAGGATTCTCCCGATTCATGTGCAGCCAATTCAGCCAATGAGGCTTCAGGTGAAAAGTTAGAGTCGCCGAAACTCTTCGTGAAACTACGTTTTCGCCCCATCTTCATCAAACCGTTGACTATCAATAACAAGGCTACTAATCCAACGAACAAGATGCCCCCGTACTTCAAGGCCTGTTCAATTCGCTCATCCATCTGATCATCTTTGGTTTGTTCCTGTGTTTCTGTACTCTGTTTGGTCGATCTCCAAGAATAGTAACCCATCGGGGAACCACCATCATCTTCTATTTCTTGCACATAGGCTTGATATTCAGTATCTTTCAGACCGGAACAATAGTCACTCGAATCTTCGGGATTGTTAGCACACCAATCATCATGAGTCTTGATGGCTGCATTCTCATCATCATAATCTGTTTTGGCTCCTACTCCATCTCCATCTACATCTCTGAATTCATTTGGGTCTTCAGGGAGGTGATCTAAGTGATCAGCATACCCGTCGCCATCTCCATCTGGACAACCGAATTGTTCAATTCGTTCATAGTCAATGACTGAACCATCGGTACTGGTTATTGGGAACAAAGCATAGCGGCTATCTCCCCATTGACCCGGACATGCATCCCCCCTCTTTCCATTAGGATCATCTCCATGTCCATCTTCATCACTATCAGCCCATTGAGTGCGCTCGTTGGGAAATGCGTCTGCTGATCCATTTGGACTGGCAGGCCATGAATTATCAGGGTCAGACCAACCATCTCCATCCGAATCTAGACAACCTTTGCGATCTTGGCTTGAGCCTCCATTTACACTAGGGCACTCATCCGGATTGGTCCCCAAGGGGTTATCTCCAAGGCCGTCATTATCCCAATCCTCCCATTGTGTTGAGTCTTCAGGGAATTCATCTCCATTGTCGCCATAGCCATCTCCATCTGTATCCTTGTACTCGAATTCATCATCAGGATAGACGTCTGAATTATCTCCAACGCCATCTCCATCCCTGTCGCTATGCTCTGAAGGATCCTCTGGGAAAACATCAGAATTGTCTCCAACACCATCATAGTCGCTATCTCTAGTTTCATTGGCATCATTTGGAAAATCATCCTTGGAATTTATTGTGCCATCACCATCACTATCGACATCGAATAACCTGACATTGGAACTTGTAGAAAGAGACGCAAGCAAATACAATTGCCCTTCAGGGCCACGATCAGCCCCTCTAACCTGTCCTCCTATCTGGTAATCCTCAACCGAAGTAAGACTGCTTGGATCAACCGAATGATATACCCCATTGTTCGAACCAAGGTGAATCTCATCATCGGTTGGCAGCAGGTATTGCAACTGATTAGTAGCTCCAGTTTCTAGGCTCTGATAAGTCCAATCACTGGGATCATATCTAATCAAGGTCCCACCTGAAGATGTGCTCAACAATCTTCCTTCAGAATCTACAGCCAAAGCCAATACTCTATCCTCATGTTCATTCAATATCGAAGAAGTGCCGTCTGTAACGTTGTTAATAGAAATCAATTTGTCATTACCACTAGTTGCAACACGACCATCGGGGAGAACCTCTACATCTGTTAATCCAATCGAATGGGTGTAAGTTACTTGCCCAGTCGCCGTACCTGTAACTGTGTATTCGTGAGCGTTTCTGGTTCCAGTTCCTTGACCCGCCCAGATATCGCCGTCGATATCCCAAGCCAAAGCGGTTACAGGAAATGTGGTACTGAAATTCTGCACTATGTTTTGGTTATTGAGATCCACAACCAAAATACCATCATCTGTTCCAATAGCCACTAGGGCGTTACTACTATCTGGGACTGCGACATGAGAATTGGGCAATCCATTCATCTCGAAAATCAATGTATGTTCGCCTTCAACAAAATCATGAATTTGTAAAACTCCATCCGTAGAGAGGAAAAACACCTTGTTTTCATCAAACTCCAACCACGTGGCAGTCTCTCCTGCAAGTATATCGATATTACTTCCAGAATCCTCAAGATTTCCACCAGCATTTACTGGTATTGAAGATAATGATAATCCAGCCATCAGGAAGATGCAGAACAGAGCCGCGTATCTCCTTTGCATGGCCATCGATTAGAGCCTATCCTTTCAAAGCGACGGTTGTTAGATTCAATCAAATGTGCCTGTATACGGCTCATTCTTCTTCACTAGCGTCTGAATCATCAGCTGAGGAGTCTGCCTCGACGGAGTCTCTTGATCCTGAATCTGGCGGGCCTCTTCTGGTTCCACTCGGCGGGCCCCTACTTCCAGTACCTGGAGGAGGGCCTCGTCTAGCGCCGCTTGGTGGACCTCTGCTTCCGCCCGGAGGAGGACCTCTTCTTGCGCCGCTTGGTGGACCTCTACTTCCAGCACTAGGAGGAGGTCCTCTTGCAGACATGGAAGTGTCCTCTTCGCTTTCATCCGAGTCAACCCCCGCAATAGTAGGGGTCTTGACTGACATACTCTCTATCATTGAATCCATATCCTCATCCTCAGGCTGCTCTTCAGATTCTTCTTCGGAATCCTCGACATCCTGCATCAAATCATCAATTGGTATCTGTGGAGTCATGACCTTGGCTACAGGTGTCAAGGTTGAGGTCTTAACCTCCTCATCTTCCACTGCCGGAGCCATGACTGGAACATTTACTGGAGTTAGGCTAGCCAGTGCATCATCCACCTTCTCTTCCTCTACTGGTTTGAGACTTGGAACTGAATCTTCTGAGGGCGTTAGAATGGTTGCTTCAACAGGTACCAATGGGGCTGATACAGCCTTCTTCTCAGTCTCCTTAGGTGATAATACCGTTGATGTGATTGGGACTAGAGGTGCTTTCTCGGTGGATACTTGCTTGTGTACTGGAGTAGGCAGTACCTCCTCAGGCTCTAATTCCTCGGTTGGAGACTCAGGCAAGGTTGGTGGAACCATACTTGGAGAGACTGGTGAACGAGCAGGCACTACCTTTCCACTAGGACTAATCTCTGGAACGCTTGGTCCAACAGCCTCAGGTCCTCTTGGAGGGATGTTTGGTGGAGGGCCTCTCTCTACTGGGCTTTGAGCTGGCATAACCGGCTCTGGTGCCGTACGAGTAGGGCCTGCAGGAGGTGTTGGGCTGGGTTGAGCAGCAGCAGATTGCGCTACATCAGGCCGTGGGTCGAATGACATGGCAGGACTCTGGACCGGAGGTTGAACTGGCTGACGTACTACTCTCTGGACCGGAGCTAATCGAGTAGGATCTGCGCCTCTATCAAGAGGTTGCTGAACTGGCCTTGCCATTGGTCCACCTTGTTCTGCTAGAGGTCTACGCTTCAATTCGGGGATTGCTGGGCCTCTACCCTGTCTAGCAAGACCTCCCAATGGAGCCCTTCCTCCTGCAGCAGTAGTAGGGTCTACTCTTGCACCCAACTTACTCGGGTCGGCTAAACCGCCGACTGCGGGTCCAGATGGCTGACCTGCGATGGCTGACAACCAGGATTGTTGCTTGGCAATTCTTCCTTCTTCACTCTGCAAGCGAGAAAATTCCTTTTCCTTCTCAGTTAGACGCTCAGCATCTGCATCGATTTCCATCTGCATCTTCTGTTCAATTGATTCGCGCATCTTGGATTCAGCCATACCTCTGAATGCATCCATCTGTTCTCCCAATTGTCCAAGCCTATCCTTTATCTCGGCACGCTTTAGACCAAGTTGTGCCTCAATCTCAGCGCGAATCTGGCTCTCCTTACGACGAATCTCAATGAGTGCTTTGTTGCGCATGATCTCTTCACGCTTCGAGAGTTGCTGCTCCAACTGGCTTGCGATCTGCTCTTCCTTGCTGACTCTGAATTCCTTCAGGCGATCTTCCATATCGACCTCAAGTTCCAACGTTGTCTCATCTCTAATCAAATCGAGGTCAGTCTCAAAGGTTAGACGCTCATTACGCATTTGCGCATCAATTTCAGACATGATGGCCTTCTTGGCGGCCCTTTCTCTGGATTGGAATTCTGTTTCCAGTCGCTCGACCCAATCCTGTTTCTCTTCACCGAATCTTGAATCCAGCTTGTCTCTGATATCATTCTCCTGATCATATCGGAATCTGGAAAGACGGTTCTGAATCTCCGCTTCCCTAGCCATACGATATGCTGCAAACTCCTCTTCTAGTCGGCGGTTCATTTCGCCTTCGATGTCCTCAGTTATCTCTCGAGTAATACTTTCAACGGCTTGTCCAAAGGTCAAGTCATATTTTTCGCGCAGACGCTCCTTGCGCGATGCCAATCTATCGGCATAGGATTCTGCCAGGTCACGATTAATCTGTAATCTGAGTTCATCCCTTCTGCGAGCAACTGCCATCTCGACATCTTCTCGCATACGATCCTCGAGTTCTGCAGTCTCTCTGCGCAAATCTCTCTCGATATCGGATTGCAATTGTTGAGCGACTTCTTCCTCCAATCTGCGGCTGCGACGTTCATATTCGGACCGCAAACGCGCCTCTCGCGTACGCATACGGTCACGTAACTGATTCTCCAAACGCCTACGAATTCCAATTCGGAGTTGTTCCTCCCTTTCTGATAGCAGTGCTTGATTTTCCTCTTCGAGATTGTCGATCTCAGTCTTCTCCATATCGGAATAATGCAGCTCGAGTTCTGCTTCGATACTCGCTTCCATGTCCCTTATTCGGGATTGTAGAGCCTGATCATATTCAATTTCAAGGCGCTCCTTCTGGAAAGTTAACCTACGCTGATGATTCTCAGCCATATCTTGTTCAAGTCTACCTCGCATGTGTTGGCGATGTTCTTCTAAGCGACGCTCCTGCTCGACCTCGAGTTGTTCCCTCAAAGTCTCTACTTGGCGCTGTAACTGAAGTTCCAATTGTTCTCGGATGTCTTTCTCCTCTTTGCCAAGAGCCTCGATCTCAAGTTGCGCCAACTCATCTTCCATCTCCTGGCGTAACTCTCTTTCCAATTGGGCGAGGGTCATCTCGTGCTGTTGATTCAACTCACTAGCGATGACATCCTGCATTGCAGAGATTCTTTCCGATTGGGCCTGTAGGCGTAGATGTCGATCCCTACGTAGACGGGCTCGCAACCTCTCCTCTTCACGGAATCGCGCGCTCCTCTGTACAGTTGAATCTAAAGTTGGACTGGCGGCTCTGGTCATCTGATTACGCAATGCAGACAGAGACAAACCGTCTCCGGATTGGCTACGGTCCTCTCGGCTACTGTGAACTGTTGTTCTGCTGCTGTCGCTGACGCTCATGGGCACCCCATCCCGGAACGTATGCGCATCCTCCCATACTTAAGACAGGGGGGTCGGTATCAACCTCGCGAGGTCGATTCTCCCCCTGCTAACCAATTCCAATATTACTCAGATTCCGCTGAACTTGCCATTTCTTCCTTGGAAACTACTGAAGGCCCAAAGATGATGTATATCATGACCAAGAGGAAAGATATCAACAACAAAGATGCTACTACCCGGTTAACTATCTGAGAATCTGAGTCTCCGCCTAGAAGCAAGTGGATCAACATCGTCAATGTAGCAAGCAATAATGCTAGCATCTGAGCAACAGTTGACCACATTGGCCAGCCTCTCTTCAATTTGGGAAGTTTGCGATCTGCAATCATCATTCCACCAGCGAAGAGCATGAATGGTAGAATAAGAAAATCATAGTATGGCTTGTCGTCGCCCTTACCAAAACAAAATGGTTGGCAATCCCAACTCGACAATCCAGGGCCAATTCCCGTTGATGGTTGGGTCCAGATGAATAGTGCTAACGACATCAGTAACATGGAAGAGGCCGGCGAGGATAAGCCAGAGAAGTATGGAACGTAACCTCCTTCTTCATGGGCGAATCTAGCCAATCTTAGCATTCCTGTAGCGATTACCCAGCAACACGCGATTGAGAGAATAATTGTCCAGAATGGGCTGGCAGAACCCATTCTACCAAACATAACGAACATCATCAATGCCGGAGCCACACAAAAGGCTAGACAATCTGACATGATGTCAAGACTGCCTCCTAAGATTCGAACCTTGGAATATCGACGAGCGATTGGCCCGTCGATAACATCACCAATGACAGAGAGAATGATACACAAAACTGCCGCCCAGATGTAAGTATCATTCATACCCCCGCCAAATGGGTCAGACAAACCCTCAACTGCAAGCGTCAACATGAGTATAGCAACCGCTCCCAAAAGCCCATTGGCAAGGGTGATGTAGTCAGCGATGCCCATCATTCGGTAGGTTGTCTTCATGACTAACATCAACCTCGGAAGATTCTATCAACTTAACAAATCCCCCGAACACGTTTGTCAGAACGGCGTTTCAACCAGTCATCTCAAAACGGGTATCGCAAGCCGGGCAAGATACACTACGTGTTCCTGGCCTTGTTCTCAAACGCAACCTTCTCTCACATCCGGGACACTTGACCTCAGTCTTGGGCACTTTGGCTTTGACTTCAAAATCACATTGACATGAAGCACATCTGATATTTGTGGGTCTTTCTCCAACCCCAACCACTAGCAATTTCTTGCATTTGGGGCAGCCGAGCTTTTCCTTTTCCCAATCTCTTCGTGTAACCTCATGCTCAATCTTCATCCTCGCACCACAAAGAACGCAAGACAATTCACCTAGAGCGCTCGGTAATAGGCCATCACACTTAGGACAAGTCAATGGAGGAGGGGCGATTTTCGATTCCACGCTAAATGGCCCTTCAGGAACTTCAGCAGTCTCAACGGCATCTTCTGGTTTGTTTTCATCAGACATGTGAAGTCCTCCTCACCTTGGTCTGGAAATAACCGCCACCGCCGAAGGCACGAAAGTGAAAGGTAGATTCAATTCCAAACCGTTTTCGTCAGCCAATTTCTCGATTGATTTCTTCACAGAAATAGTATCGCTGGCATTTCTTGAAAGATTGACCATCTTGATCTGTGCACCTCTTTCCAACAAAGAACGAACTTCGGGATCTAAGTTTTCAACCCATGAAGGCAAGGCAGTAGAACCGCTGTCTGATTCGGAAGCAGTGCTCACTTTCTGGATACAACGCCACCATCGGGCGCGACCAACATCGCGATGGTTCTCAATCAAACCAATCTTGGTTAGATGCTTCAAATGGTGGTAAAGATGGTAACGCTCTACCCCTACCACTTTGCACAATTGTACAGTCGACATCTCTTCTGCCGAAGATAACTGTTCATACAGCGCGTGACGGGTAGGATGGGCCAATGCCATCCTGATGGGGTCGCCTCTGATCTTGCTCACCTGATAGCCCCCCACACCGCTAGCCTGCTCAGGCATATTTCAAAGCGTCGCTGACTCAAACACGTCCCATTCTTGCTGCGCGTTGTGCAATCAATGAACTGAAGGCTTCTCTAGTATCCCTCCAAAGGTCAGAAATCAATTCGATAATCATTGCAAAAATTCCCTTCTCTCCAGACAATCTTGCTCCATTCAATATGACCAATATCGCTGATGCTTCATGAACTAGAACTCCTATCCATAATTGATCATTGAATTGGCTGACAACAGACCAAACAAGCAAGATTGTGATTCCAACCGAGATTAGGATGTTTTGAGCGACTATTCTTCGAGTCTTCTTTGCAAGATGAATCAAACGCCCAATCAAACGCGGGTCGTCCCCTGGGACCAAAACGTCCGCTGCATCTAGATTCACTTGCTCCCCACTACCAATAGCGATGCCCACATCTGAATTAGCTAAAGCAGCAGCATCATTGAATCCATCTCCCGCCATCATTGTTACATGCGTCTTGGCTCTTGCCTCAACCCATTCCGCTTTATCCTGCGGTTTCAGGTCACCTCGACAAGCCGCCGCAGGAAGGCCCACTCTTGGTCCAAAAGCCTCTACAGCCGAAGTTAGATCTCCAGAAAGTAACTCCACATTCACTCTTTGTGAATGTAGATCTTTAATCAGAGCATCTGCACCTTCACGAATGTCATCATGAACGAAGACGAAAAGAGCGATTGCATTTCCAGATTTACTCAATAATGATGTTCCATGTCCTTCTTGGATGGCCTTGTCTATGGCTTTCTTCAGATTAGACTCGACCTTCACCCCTTCTTTGATCAACCAATCAGGCTTTCCGAACATTACATTCGCAGAACCCATTTTTCCAGAGACACCTGCTTCTCCATCGCGATGTCCCACCACATTGGATGCGCTCAATCCGCCTTCTGCGGCTGCGCTCTTGATAACTTCAGCATAGGGATGTGATGATCTTGCTTCAAGGCCAAGTGCTAATTTCATGGCACTGTCTTTCTTCTTACCCTTGGCCATTACGACCTCTGTCAATCGCGGCCTACCAGAAGTCAAAGTCCCAGTCTTGTCCAATAGGGCCAAATCAACTCGACCTAATCTCTCCAAAACATCACCTCCGCGCGCTATGGCTCCGCTATGCGCTGCATTAGCAAGAGATGCTGCGTGAGGAACTGGGGCTGCTAGCAATAGTGCGCAAGGGCAAGCGACTATCCACAAGAGCAGCATAATTTTCCAATTGGATGCATCTCCAGACAAAAACCAAGCCAAAGGCGCGCCAATTAGTACGATAGGAATCCAGATTGCGGTAAACACCTCAACACTTCCCTGCAATCGTGGAGGCTTGTCACGGTAACTGTGTACATCATCGATTAAGCCGCTGAGTTTGGTATTTTCACCTGTTGCGGAAGTGCTGATGATTAGAGGACCTTGCTTGAGAACCAACCCTGCAAGGACTTCATCTCCTTCCTCGACTCTAATTGGTACGCTCTCTCCAGTCAGAGGAGCTCTATCCACAGAACCGGTACCCTCCACTACCTCGCCATCGACAGGGATAATCTCACCACTACGTACCTCGACCTTGTCTCCTGTAGCGAGTAACGAAATCGGGGTTTCTTCCAATTCACAATGTGCAACTTTGTTCGCCGGTGCCAATGATTCTACTTCACTGGCCATAGTCAATTGAATACCCTGAATTTTCTTCTCCTTGACTAGACGCGCAGTACGCGGTAGTCTGTCCAAACCACCTTGCATTGCTTGACGTGCCTTGACCAACGCTGAACCTTCCATATGTGAAGTAAATGCTACTAGAATAACCACCAGCAAAGCTTCGCTCCAAGCCTGTAGAATTGCCGCGCCTATGACTGCCAAGGATGTTAAAATCTGAAAACCTAGTTGCCTTGATTTCAGGCTAGCGAAAGCCTCACTGAACATACGGAATCCACCGACCAAAATTCCAGTTATTCCGATGAAAGTGGCTAACCATACAGGGCCGCCCAAAACTTCCAGAGCTAATACACCGGCAAATGCTGGAACTGCAATCGCTCCTCCAATCAAACGTACCTGATCTGGCCTGAGGCGATTAGAATCAGCTGGTTTGAGATTGATTTCATGACCCACCAGATTGGCCAATGCAAGATTCCTTGCCTGCTTCATCGATTCACTGGAATCCTCTGAAATCTGAATTAGAATGCCGCCATCATGTTCAACCTGCGCGTCAAGTATTCCTGATTGCCTCTTCAGAACCTTGGTCAACGAACGTGAGTCGACATCCAAGCGCTTGCATAGGCCTGAAACCTTGACTCCACCCAATCTGAACCATTGCAAGTCTGGAGCATGACCAAGGCTGGAAAGTACGCCATTTGCTTCTGATAATGTTCCGCGAGATAGATCGACCACCAGACGTACTGTGCCCTCGGTAGCCGAAACATTGCACTCGCTGACCACGTCCAATCTGTTCAATGCCTTGGTTGCCTTGAATGCACAATCTGGACAATCCATCCCAGTCAGGGGCCAGGAAACTGTGTGTGTTCCATCCACAATGAGATCAGTCAATACCTCATCTAGTGGAGCGGACTCAAGCACTTGCTCCGGCTCAGGTTCAGGCGGTTTCTCTACCTCTGGCGAAGCGATTTCCTTCTCAGGTGCTTCGGAAGCCGAAAGGTCGTCAAGAAAGAGGAAGTCCTCGTCTCCATCAGCCGCCATATCCCCTCCTGAGTGGCCCTTGAACATGAACCCAACGCCACAACACAGTTACATAACGGTTCAATATGTTCTATTCGTGACTAGCAACAGGTTCAATTCCTTCATGTTTCCTAAGTCAAATGAAGAGGTGTCTTAGATTCCCGAGGTCGAGAGCGAAGATAGGGAAGATATCCTCGCTGATTCATCGGAAGATGAACAAAAGAAAGTCGTATCTTCAGATTCTCCACCAGTAATTTCACTGTCTTGGCCATTTCAACCAAAGAGACGAATCACATTAGGTATCTTGTATATTCTGTTGACTATGAGTTTACTCTCCCTAGCGGAATGGAATCCTTGGGCTAATCATAGTATGGAAGTTGAAGATTTGAAAGGTGCCACGGAAGAAAGTGAATGGCAGAGTTTGATCGACGTTCCATGGACTGATGTTCAAGATTTCAGATATGAAGATGTGAACATTACTTCGGGTTTCATGCTAGAAACCTGCCTTTACAACGAATTTGGAAACAGGATAGGTATTGAATATGCAGAAAATTTTGATTTCCAAGCTACAACTTCTGATGGAACAAATATTACGATTCATTATACAAATCGAAAAGATATCTCTCTTTCATATCCAATTGAGATAGAATTGTGCGAAAACAATATTCAAAATGCCTCTATTGTTTTACTAAAAAATGGTGACCAATACACAGTTTACTCTATGGGAATTGCTGGCCGTGAGGCAGAAATGACCCTTCCATGGGGCTGGGTGAATTGGGCATTACTAGGGCTGTTCAGTAGTTACTTGTTGTTGAAAACAATCCCTTCAGCAACAATGGTTCGGAATTCAAAATTGCGTAGATCCAACCTAGGAGCGGGGAATTATTCTGATGATGATTGGGTCTTTTTCGATTCATGGGACATGGTCTCTTCGGGAGTTGAAATGAAAAAATACAAGCAAGGTGAGATTATTTCCGAACACCCTACAAGATTGCAGCCGGTCATGGAAGCAAGCATCACTCCATGGATTCTCGTCTTTGCAATCATGATTTTCATCTTGGACATTATCTTAATCGATATTTTCTCATTTGGTGGTTTAGCATTCATGGAATTCATGAATAATGACTTGCATTACGAATGGATTGGATGCTGTCTTGCCTTGTTCATTGTCACTGCAGGGCCATGGGTTCTGATTGGAAACTTGATTCACCTCAAGGAAATCATGATGTCAACCTTCGGAGCGTTCATCAAAAAACGCCGCCTTCAATCTCTGATTAACGATGTTCCAACTTCGACTGCCATCGGAGCTGCAGTTGGTAGAGTGGAAATGGCAGGGGTTGCCATTAGCAAGGCGACCGGGCCTTACAGGCATCATATCGCAGGAAAATTGGATGAGAAAGTAATTGGAATCAAGAACCCCGACAATTGGCCTGTTCTACGGGCCCTTGCAAAGACTCAAAGGAGCACTTGGGACCCAGAACATGAGTTTGAGTTCATCCTACACGATGGCTCAGGTGGAATAAATGTAAGAATGCCAAGAAAGTGTTTCGAATTTGGTAAACCCACAGCCCAAGTAAAGAATGGTATCTTCTACAAACACACGCAATGGAGTATCGACGAAGGAGATCCTGTTTTCGTCATTGGTGCTGTGATTATCGGTGAGGATAATGAAGTATACATCGGAGTCGATAAGAACAGCAACTTACCATCGGCTGTGTTCAAGGGAACTGAATGGACAGTAGTAGGGAAATATAGGTCAATGTTGGAATATATTCTCGCTGATATCTTATTCCTATTCTTACTGATTCATGTTGGATTGATATTCGGGGGTGTGCTGTGATGACAAAGGACCAACTCCCTAGAATCACTGAGATTCTCAGAAATAAAATCACTCTCAAAGAGATACCAGAAGGAATCAAGATGACCTATGTGCGAAATAAATTCGCAAGGCGTCTATTCGTCATCTCTTTCTTCGTCGCCTTGTATCTCGGTCACCTGTTCGTGGTGGAAACAACGTATGAAGGGCGGGATCGGGAATATTTGGGTACTGTATTAATGATCTTGTTTCTTACGTTCTGTGTCTCATTCTTGATCTATCATTATCTTTACAAATGCACTATAATCTTCAACAAGAAGTACATACAAGTAACAAATTGGACATTCTATCCAAGAGTACAAATCATTCGGAAATTCGACGGACATTACCTCGATTTTTATGAATACGTCAAAGTTGTCCATGGTAGTCATGATGGATACAGAACCGAAAATCGTTACCCAATGGTTTACTTGAAATCAAAATATCATTTAGTCGAAATTCATCACCCCGATTTAGCCTATGCTGAAGAGCACAAGAAACTCATCCAAAAGTGTCTCAAAAGGACCGATAGGTGAGGTCCTTTGTTCAAGTACGCAATTTCTTGCCGGTCAATTTTCTCCAGATCATCTTGATTGGATCATAATACCGATCAACCACTCTCTCCTTGAGAGGAATTATTGCATTATCAGTAATGTTGATCCCCGCTGGGCAGACATCAGTACAACACTTGGTGATGTTACAGTAGCCGATACCAAACTCGTTCTTTACTTCTGGAATTCTATCTTCCTGATCCATAGGGTGCATCTCAAAATTGGCTAATCTAACCATGGTTCGAGGTCCTCCAAAGTCATCGAATTTGTTGTACTCCCTAAGTACATGGCAAGTATCTTGACAAATAAAGCACTCAATACACATGCGGAATTCCTGAGCACGCTTGGCTTCGAACTGACTAAAATTCCAATCTGGTTCCTCTGGACCCTTAATCGGTGCAACTTTTTCAGCCATCTCATAATTCCATGAAACATCGGTAACTAGGTCCTTGATGTGAGGGAAGGTCATCATTGGTCTGACTGTAATGTTGGTGCCATCAGGAGTTTCTTCAAGCAAGTCACTCATTCTAGTCATGCACATCAGACGCGGCTTACCATTGATTTCAGCACTGCAAGAACCGCATTTTCCTGCCTTGCAATTCCAGCGACTTGAGAGGTCTGCCTCCTGTTCATACTGGACCTTGTGGACGCAATCGAGCAGAACCATTCCTTCATCGAGTTCAATGTCGTATGGCTTGAGTTCTCCTTCTCCCCCTTCACCTCTGAAAATCTCCATAGTGATCTTTCGCTTCATTTTCACTCCTCCTCCTCTTTCTTGGAACGATCCAATAATTTCTCCAGTTCAGCAGGAGGTTGTTCGATGTCCTCCTCGCGTATCTTCACTTCACCATTCTCCATCCAAATTACAAGAGTTGTGTGACTCCACTTACCAGTATCTGGAGTTGGGAAATCTTCTCTAGTATGTCCACCACGGCTTTCAGTTCTCTTTAGAGCTGCCAAAGTGCAGGCCTTGGAAACATCGACCATGTTTTTCAAGTCCAAAGCCTGATGCCACCCGCTATTGTACAATTTTGTTGCGCCGGGAACCGCTTTATCCGATCTTTCTGCGTATGTTTCCAATTCACTCAATGCTTCTTCAAGTTCAGAACCATTACGAATAATTCCGACCTTTTGCTGCATCATTTCGCGCAAGTCTTCGTAGATGATACCTGGATTTTCTCCGTCTTCTCTCGACAATGGTTCTAGAATTGCATCGCATGCTTCCTTCACTTGTTTTTCATCTAGAGATGGCTGTTCCATCTCCGAGGCGGCATTGGCTGCATGTTCTCCCGCCCTCTTTCCGAAAACGATGAGGTCAGATAGAGAGTTGCCTCCCAATCTATTGGCTCCATGCAGACCTGATGCTACTTCTCCAGCAGCATAGAGACGAGGAACTGTTGTTTCCTGGCTCTCAGCGTCAACTTTGACTCCGCCCATAACATAGTGAGCGGTAGGTCCAACCTCCATCGGCTCCTTGGTAATGTCAACACCTGCCAATTCCATGAACTGGTGATGCATTGAAGGCAACTTTGCCTTGATCTCTTCTGCTGAACGCTGTGAAGCGATGTCAAGATAGGCTCCACCGTGAATGGAACCGCGTCCTTCTGCAACCTCCTTGTTGATTGCCTTGGCAACAACGTCTCTAGTCAGCAATTCGGGCGGGCGTCGAACCGATGCAATCTCTCCGGCCACGACTTGACGTACCCATTCCAAGGCCTCCTCTTCGGTTTCTGCATGGTCGCCCTTGAACATCTCAGGAACGTTGTCAAACATGAAACGCTCACCTTCCGAATTTTTCAGAACTCCACCTTCACCTCGTACACCTTCTGTGACCAGAATACCACGCACACTAGGTGGCCAAACCATTCCGGTTGGATGGAATTGCACGAATTCCATGTCGATGAGTTCTGCCCCCGCCCATAGAGCCAGAGCGTGCCCATCCCCGGTGTATTCCCAAGAACCAGAACATACCGACCAGCAGCGAGTAATGCCGCCCGTGGCAAGAATTGTGGTCTTTGCAGAATAAGCATGTAGGCCACCATCTACACGATCATATGCCACACATCCGGTACAGTTTCCATCAGAATCCAACAATAGATGCCTGACTGTATACTCCATGAATACGTCCAATCCTGAATGAATTCCCTTCTCTTGCAGAGTTCTGATGATTTCCAAGCCTGTGGAATCTCCAACGTGAGCCAAACGAGGGTAGGTATGGCCTCCGAAGTTCCGCTGATTGGTAAGGCCGCTTGGAGTCCTGTCGAATACTGCGCCCCATTGTTCTAGTTCGCGAATTCTGTCTGGTGCTTCTTGAGCATGAATCTGAGCCATTCTCCAGTTATTCAGATACTTTCCACCCTTCATAGTGTCCTTGAAGTGGGTCTGCCAACCATCTCGATCGTCCGCATTGGCAAGGGCCGCTGCCGCTCCCCCTTCTGCCATTACAGTGTGAGCCTTGCCGAGCAATGATTTGCAGATAATTGCGGTCTTGGCCCCACATCTGGCTGCTTCGATAGCAGCACGTAGTCCAGCACCACCGGCTCCGATGACAATGACATCGTATTCGTATGATTCATATTCAGCCATTTCAAAGACCTCCAACTAGAACGATGTCATTCCAAACGCCAATGGTACACATGTAGACATAGAAGTCTGCGAACATAACCCAAAACAAAGAAAAGATTGCCCACTTATTGTGATGCTTGTTCAAACCGGTACAAGCAGTCCAGCATCCTTCAGCAACTTTGCCAGTAGTTCCACTGAAACGATTCTTGATTCCACCAATCATGTGGCGTAGAGAATGGCAACCTAGAGTGTAACCAGTCAACAAAAACACGTTGAGTGCAAGAACCAAAGTTCCAACACTTATGCCAAAACCATCACTTCCATCGGAATGGAACTGGGTGGCTAACCATACGTCATATGCGAGAATGAATAGCCAAGCCACTGCTAGATACATGAAATAGCGATGAACATTTTGAAACACAAACAATCTCCTTTCACCGTTGTAATCCCCAAACGGAGTACTTACTGCACAAGCAGCAGGACTAGCGAAGAAAGAGCGGTAGTAGGCCTTACGATAGTAGTAGCAAGTTCCACGGAACCCGGCTGGAACTACGAGAATAATCATCGCTGGACTGAGCCAGATAAGGAACTCAGGCACTAAAGCCCCAATGTCACCTTCTCCTGGAAGGATCAATGGGCTGTACAGAGGAGACAGTACGTGACTACCTTTGTCCTCGATGTACATCGTCTGTGAGCCAGCACTGTAGCCAAATTCACTGAAGAACCAGAAATCGGCCTCCATGAAACCGCGCCAAGTTGCATATGCGACCATGATACCAAGATAGATGGCCATCGCTCCGGGTGATTTCCACCATTGGTCAATTCTGTCTGTCTTTCCTAACCCACGAGCCATGGGCAATCGCTTAGCTTCGGTCAATTTACGACCCCTTAAGGGGTCGTGCATGGCATTGGGCATTTGATTCTATGCCTTGAGCCATCAGGCCAATACCGACCAATCCACTTCAGCCTCGACCATCTCAATCTCATCGACATCCATCTGGGCCAATTGCAATTTGCCAGATAGCTCGTCATTTACTGCGTGCCAGTAAGAATATGCTTCGATGACCCAGATTCCAGATTCTCTAGTCCCATTTCCACTACCCTTTACACCTCCGAACGGTAGGTGCGCCTCGGCTCCAGTGGTAGAATTGTTGATTCCTGTCATTCCAGCCTTTATCCCGGTCTTGTAGCGATACGCTTCCAACCTATCATTTGTGTATATTGCACTGGACAAGCCGTACGGTGAAGCGTTAGCAAGATGAAGGGCGTGATCGAAGTCTTTGGCCTTGACAACGGTTACCACGGGGCCAAATATTTCGTTTTGAAAACAATCCATGTCCTCTGTGACATCACTGAACACATGAGGCCATATGTAGACACCCGCTTCAGCATCGCCAAGGAAATTCTCGGGTGAGGATTCTGTAGTTATTCTACCTTCACCGAATAATCTGGTCGCTCCATCAGCCTCGCACATCTCAACTCCTTCAAGGAAATCTTTTGCATACTTCTCAGAAAGCATCGGTCCGTAAAGAACATCGTCATCACGCAGAGAATCTCCAATTCTGGTAGTCCTGACTTTTTCCATGAAGGCAGCCATGAATTCATCGTGGATATCCTCGTGAAGAATCAAATTCCCAAGGCTGGTGCAGCGCTGGCCAGCGGTTCCAAAAGCAGCCCAATAGGCTCCAGCAACAGCATTCTCCAAATTTGCACTCGGCATGACTACCAATGGATTCTTGCCCCCGAGTTCAAGGCTGCAAGATACGAGATTTCGTCCGCAGACTTCGCCGATTGCTTTGCCTACTGCGGTACTACCGGTAAATGAGATTTTGTTGACCTTACCTTCGTCGACAGCATCGACCAAGTATTGACCAGTAGTGCTTCCCTTTCCGTGAACCAGATTGATGACTCCATCGGGTAATCCGGCCTGATGCATTATTCGGGCTAAGGCAAACGAAAGAAGAGGAGCGTCTTGAGGCGACTTCCAAACGCAGGTATTACCGCACATAATAGCAGGAATCATCTTCCAAAATGGTACTGCAGCAGGGAAATTGCAAGCATTGATAATTCCACATACCCCTAGTGGCCTTCGATAAGTGAACAATTCCTTATCTGGAAGTTCTGAGTTCACAGTCTGACCATACAATCTGCGGCCTTCGGACTGGAAGAATAGGCAGGTATCGATAGCTTCCTGAACAGAACCGGCTGATTCTTTCAACGTCTTACCGATCTCTCTTGTTTCAAGACGGACAATCTCATCCTTGTGCTCCATCAACAAACGCCCCATATTGCCGATAATCTGTCCGCGGGTTGGTGCAGGGGTTGCAGACCAACCAACAAAAGCAGCCCTTGCAGCATCTAGAGCGTCGGACACATCATCACGTGTCGACAATGGGAATTCACCCAAACAGTCCGAAAGATTGGCTGGATTCGTCGATTTGAAGGTGCCACCGTCTGAGGATCCTGTCAATTTTCCATTGATGATATTCCATCCTTTCACACTGGGCAAACCAGCGGAACCTTCGGCATTCAAAAATTCAAGTCCAGTTTCAAGAACGTGCGTCATGGCCCTTCGAGAGGAAACCACATCATCAATCCTGTGTTCGTTGCATCAGCCGCCTTTGCGCTGGTATGCTAGCATTACGTGCGCTACATCCCTTTGTTCGCGTGCTATTTCTCTGAAACCGGCACGCTCTGCCAACAAAGTGACATCATCAGGGCTGAAACGAGCATGTTCAGAATAGTGTTGGAACAGATCTGTATCCAAAGCAGGCTCCTCATCCTTACGAGCAAGGTAATCTGCCAATGGATGACGGCACCAATCGTAGATGAATAAACGTCCTCCAGGACGAATTAATCGCGCTGCATTTTCCAATAGGAAAAATGGATTTGGCAATTCATGAAGGACCATACTAGAATGGCCGATTTCAAAAGTCCCTTCAATACTTGAAGACCAATCTGGACTTGACAAATCCAAAGCGTGAACCGATGCTCCAATCTCATTTGCCGTCATTCGGGCAGTTTCCAACATGACCGGTACCAATTCAATAGCGTGTAAGTCCATTTCCACCTCTGGATATCTGGACTTGATCATTGGCATCCATCCCCCTGGACCACAGCCCATGTCGATGACTCGAGCGCCGGGGACTAAAGCTGGAGCAATCCAAGTTGAGAAGAAATCCCAGTAACCACCGCTGAATCTATCTGCCTGAGTCTCAACCATAACATCATGAAATTCCTGAAAATCACGATGATGGGCTTCAAGATGCTTCAGCGTGTCCATATCGGGCCCGTGGTACAAACGACACTTATTCATTGACCCGGACCTTGTCTCAATTTCCAGCCTGTTCATTGAAGGGGTTTTTGAGCCTCGCTTGCTTCGTCGGTGTGGCGAGGGATAGAATGGCCGACAAGGAAGATACCCTGAATCTAAGAGTAGCTAAGGCAATTCCCAGCGACGTGGGGCACGGCAGAGCACGAATCTCAGGAGATAACTCACTGGGATTGAAACCTGGGGACATAGTAGAAATCAAGGGTGAGAAACGTAGTACTGCGGCGATGTATTGGAGAGCGCGCCAAGAAGACTCTGGGATGGATATCGTTCGCGTCGATGGAATCATTCGCAAGAATGCTGGAGTCAGCCTTGGCGATAGAGTTGTGGTCAAGAAGGTCGAGGCTAAGCCGTGCACCAAACTGGTTCTCTCACCTGTCATGGCAAATAAGCAGAAAGTGAAATTCGGCTCTGGTATCGAAGGATTCGCGAGGCGCGGGCTGAATAAGCGGCCCGTAGTTGCTGGAGATAGAATCTTCATTCCTGGAATGACATTGTTTGCCGAGGCCCTTCCTTTCGCGATTCTACAGACCACACCAAAAGGAATTGTCCAAGTACACGGTGAGACAGATATTGTAATCAAAGACGAGTCGATTGATGAGGATGATGTAGGTGCATCATCTGGAATAACCTACGAAGATATCGGAGGCATTGGAGATCAGTTGCTCAAAGTAAGAGAAATGATTGAATTACCACTCAAACATCCTGAATTGTTCCGAAGACTCGGAATAGACCCACCAAAAGGAGTACTTTTGCATGGGCCACCTGGAACTGGAAAGACGATGATCGCCAAGGCTGTTGCTACCGAAACTAATGCCCACTTTACTGCAATCAATGGACCAGAAGTCATCAGCAAGTATTACGGAGAATCGGAAAAGCAATTGCGAGAAATTTTCGATGAAGCCGCAAACAACGCCCCTGCAATTGTTTTCCTCGATGAAATAGATTCGATATGCCCGAAAAGAGAAGATGTTTCTGGCGAGGTTGAGCGTCGAGTAGTCGCTCAGATGTTGACATTGATGGACGGTATGCAAGGGCGAGACAATGTCATCGTTATCGCAGCCACCAATCGTCGAGATGCAATCGACCCAGCATTACGTAGACCAGGGCGGTTCGACCGTGAAATCGAGATCGGTGTACCCGATCGCTTCGGGCGCAAGGAAATTATCGAAGTCCATACACGAGGCATGCCAATCAGTGATGATTTTGACGTCGATTGGGTACTGGAGAACTCATACGGGTTCGTTGGGGCAGATATCGCTGCCTTGGTCAGAGAATCCGCAATGAAAGCGCTTCGCCGATATCTGCCAGAGATCGATTTGGACGAAGATACAATTCCTCCAGAGGTATTGGAGAAAATGGAAGTCAAGATGGAGGACTTCAAGTTGGCCATCAGAGAGATTGAACCTTCTGCTCTACGCGAAATATATGTTGAGATTCCTGAAATCCAGTGGGATGAAGTTGGTGGACTTGAGGAAATCAAGGAGCGCCTGAAGGAAAGTGTCGAATGGCCATTAACTCAATCTGAATTATTCAAGCACTTCGGCATTAAACCACCGCGAGGAATCGTACTATTCGGTGCACCAGGTACTGGAAAGACCCTGTTGGCCAAAGCGATTGCAAATGAAGCAAAGGCCAATTTCATCTCCATAAAGGGGCCTGAACTCATCTCCAAGTGGGTCGGTGAATCAGAACGCGCAATCCGCGAGATTTTCAAGAAAGCAAAACAATCCGCGCCTTCGGTCATCTTCCTCGATGAATTCGAATCGATAGCTCACATGCGTTCAGGAGGCTCTGCAAGTGAAGGAAGCGATGTTGCAAACCGGGTGGTCAATCAACTGCTTGCCAGCATGGACGGCGTTGAATCCCTTGATGGCGTAATCGTGGTCGCTGCAACCAATAGGCCAGAAATGATTGATCCTGCACTATTGCGAAGTGGGCGATTTGAGCGCGTACTTCACGTCCCACCGCCTGACGAAAAAGCAAGAATGGTCATCGCTGATATTCATACCAGTGGCATGCCGATAGCCAAGAATGTCGATTTGAAGAAGGTCTTCAAAGGACTGGAAGGCTTCACTGGTGCCGATATTGAAGCAGTTTGCAGAGAAGCGGGTCTTATCGCTATGCGGGCCGGACGTAAATCAGTCACCAAGGCACATCTTGACGAGGCTGCTTCCAGAGTTAGGCCAACCGTGACTCCGGACATGATGGAGTATTACACTAAGATGGAAACCAAGTTAGTTAGCGGTTTGACAAACATCAAGCGGAACCGAGATACTAGCCGCGGAATGGAAACAATGTGAGTTTTCTTGGCAGTCACTGTCAGCAAAGCCTTCATGTCCTTGAGGAGTGACCACCCCCCGTAGGGGGGAGGTCATGGCTACCAGTTTCGGGCACGAATTACTTGGTCGACAGGTGCTAGATTCTGCTGGAGACCGGCTTGGAACCTTATTCGATCTAAAAATCGACGCCCCTACCGGCAACGTACTCGCAATGTTGGTCAGGTTAGAGGAAAATCTCGACCCTGAAAGGTTGCCTTGGGAGATGGAAAGGGAATACATGCGAGTTCCAGTGGAGGAGATTGACAGGATAGCTACGAGCATCCATTTGAAGCGTTAGGGGCTTGAAGCAACCCGCCCCCATGGGGCGGGAACCTTCTAAACCGAACAAAGCCCGTGCATCAAGCAGTCAAGACATGGAGAGGGTGGTATGGCAGCAAGAAATCGAAGGATTCGCCGCGGCATTCTGCTGGTTGGTTTCTTTGGTACTTTGTTCCTCCTGATAGGCGTAGTTTTGTCTTCCTACGTCCAAAGCGGAACCTCCCAATTATCCGCTTATGACGACGATTGGGACGATATTTCGGCATTCAGGAAGGATATCAACGAAATGGGGGTTGAAACTCGTTCGGTGGTAAGTAGTCCCTTGTTGCTTAAGGAAATCGACGACCCTGGTAATGCTACATTCGTAATCAGCGGTGTCGAAAAAGATGCTTTCACAATGCCGCACTTCGGAGATTCAGGTTTCATTGAATTCGATGAGCCGGACGGATACAGCACCTCGGAGATAGAAGCTATCGTCGATTTCTACAAGGCTAATGGAACGGTCATTGTAATGGATGATTTCGGCTTTGCGAGCGGACTTGCTGAAGCATTTGGCTGGCAATTCAATGGCAACCAGTTGTACGATTCTCTATATGCACCTACCCTCAACAGTTCATTCGTCTGGACATGCTTACAGATAGAGCCGTGCGGAATGAACAATCAATCAGTAGATGTTGCATCTCACAAGGCTCACCCATTGTGGGATGGGGCTCACCCTTGTGCTGCGGCTGATGGTCTGTCTGTTCCTCCAAATGAAGCGGGTCTATGCGCGCACCATTGGGAGGCTGGGCAAATCAATTACAACTCATCATATCAACTATTGATGAATCAACCTACGGTCCTTGAAAATGCAACCAAGAGTTCCAAATTAGGAGTTTCTCAGCCGATCGCCTCAACCAGTAGAGACGCCTCGATCGATGTCAATGGAGATGGAGAAGTCATAGTCGGTCAAGAACAGAATGAGGAAACACCTGACCGTGCCGCAAGTATCGAAGGCAATTTTGTGGTAGCCGTAGAAATCTGTGAGAGTCGCTGTGAATATGCTGGAGATAACATGGAGGGGCGAATCATCTTCGTTGCAGATGGTTCAGTACTTTCCAATGCCATGTATGATTATGACGGCTACAATAGTGGCGATTATACTGATGAAACTCCCTCGGTTCCAATGCCTGAAAACGATAATCGAAAGTGGGCATTAGACGTCATTGCCATAGCCCTATTGACCGATGTAAACGGTTCTCTAGAAGCAAATGAGAATGCATTGGTCATCTTTGATGA
>CAXRJJ010000086.1:0-19844 GCA_964230945.1 Yoonia sp. | reverse complement strand
CGCTCGAAGGACCATCAAAGGGCAGCGGTCTATCCCAAGATGAAGTCGTCCCCAACAACTCAAAATCACCAGAAACATCGTCTACGAATGAATCACTATAGGACTCAAATTGGGCACTATAGCCAGCCAACACCACTACTGAAAATACTGTAAGGCTGAACATTCCAATTGTCAAAGCAGTACGGAACGGTGCAGACAAAGGGTATGCCAAGGCCGTAGGAACAACCGGTCCGATACGTTTGGTTACACTGGCTGCTCGGCCAATCATTCCAGCCAATAGCGGTGCCAAAGAAGTCAGCAATAGTACCCCGGCACCGACACTAGATACTCCTACGATGATGAAAGAGAACTCATTTGGCTCGAGGTCGGCCCTAACTGGATCTAACCAATCTGGTAACATGGCCCAAAGTACCAACGAAATACCGAGAACAGCCATAGTGTTTCGAGCAGAATGACGAGCCAAACGTTCGGCGAATGGCAGCCTTGATGCCAACAAATAGGGCAAATTGTGGAATAAAAATGGCACCAAAGCAAGTAGAGCAAATATCCCTGTCAGAGACCATAGGCCATGGGCAGAACCGTCTTTACTACCGCTCAAGAAGAACCATCCTGCACATATGACAGAAGCCCCCGCTAACGAAAGAAGCAGTAACCACGACCACCAAGCGGGTCCTGTTCCTTTCTGTGGAGGTAGGTTGCGCATAGCAGCGACAACGTTGAGCCTACTGTTCCGCATCGAAGTAGCCCACAATGAGGCCCATGAAACCAGGAATCCGACGGCGAACCCAGCGACAAGACTCTGCCAACTCCATGAGTGCACAAAAGCCCCTTCTACCGAAGACAAGGCCCAAGCAAATGCGGTTGCAACCAACCACCCAACCAGTAATCCAAGTATTGACCCGAGGGCGCTGGCCACCGCAGCAACCAACGAACCTTCAAGCACAAACAAAGCGCGTAAATCAGGACGTTGCATTCCAAGAGCACGAGCCATGCCCATCTCGTTCTTACGTTCATCAGCAACCATCACGAAGATGTTGACCACCAACAACATACCAGCCAACATGGTAAATGAACCAAAGACGATGAAGAGGGCTGCCAAACTGTCGCTAGCCTGTTCTGAAGCCAAAATGCCATCGCGTTTGGAACGATCTACAAACAACCCTGCGGCCTCATAATCAGCATTGGCATCAAGCCATGTGGTCAAAGAAGCAAGCGAGACATTGAGAACTTCTGTTTCGAGATATGATTGTGAACTGAATACTACTAGACTGCGTTCATCCTCTGCAGCAGCAGAAAGAACCTCTGCAGTGCTGAAATTTACTACTCCAACTATGACGTCGGCAAGATCAGCCTGTCCGGGAGCTGTTGGCAATGGCGGTATGGCTTGTCCGACTTGCAAAGTCAAACCAGAATGGTTTCCTCTACTACCGGCTATGAATCCCACAAGAGTAACTTCTGCTTCATCCTCCAAGGCCTCGTCCAGCCAGGCGCTAAAACGCACTTCTTCCATTGAGGCTTCTGGAATCCCTTCGACCTGTCCTGATGCTGCAACAACGAACAAAGGAATCTGTCCAAGGCCTTCTAATTCTGTAATCATCGGAATACGTATACTACGATTACCTGCGTCGCTGACTAGAACTCCATACGTGGTGGAACACAACAACTGATCTGCTATCAACCTGAACGATGCAGCATCGCATGACTCAAATGGACGCACAGAAGTATTGTTGAAAGAGGTACCATCATAATGCCAGATGGAGTTATCTGAAAGCCACACGTCATCTGTATCCCAAGATTCAACATCCAAATCTGGAAGACCTAACGCAATTGCTGGAGTTCCATCCAATCGTTGTAACCTCTTTGCCGAAAACGAAAATCCGTCCGATGACAAGGCTGTAACCTCATGTGGGCCGCTCTCCAATAATTGCCATTGACCATCGTCGCTAATCCAAGTTTCAACTTCTAAAAGGCCCTTCAGATGTACAATCAAGGCCTCATCTGCATACCTGAGATAGCCATCTTCAGCAGATATGGCATCAGCGGGTAATTCCTCAGCTACCCAGACATTCAAGTCTGATGAAGAATACAATTCAGTACCGTCATCCCCATGAATCAATAGATGGATTTCTTCTCCTGAGTGGGCTATTCCCAGAACCTTACCCTCCGGTATGTCGTGTTCAATAGCATCATCTTCAGTTACCAATGTAGACAATCCTTCGTCGTGTGCTACCAGCAAGCCTTCTTGGTGCAGTAAGGCTCCTCGAAGCAACGAGCCTTCTTCCATTTGCCAAGTTTGTATCCTTCCATTATATGGTTCAAAACTGACCCCGCCCGAATGCAAGTACCATCGTCCTGAATTACTCTCAATAAAACCCGAAGTCTCAGATTGTAATAATCCAGTTAACGGGGTATTGGAAGCCCTCATGCTAATCAATGGAGCCTGTAACAATTCAGAAGCAGAAACTTCGTCTCCGAGCTCTATCGAATAATTTCTCAACGCCCTTACCATTTCCCCATCTAAACGACCGACTGAGTTGCTACGACCAATCGATATCATCCCTGATTCAGAGTCTCCATCGGCAAAGAAACCTGCATCTTCTGCTAACAGAACCTCATCGAGCAAGCGCTCAACATGAGGGAATAGTTCAGCCTCTGATTCAAGACTGTCATCGACTCCGCCCAAAGCTGAGATTCTAACTAGATTCACTTTTCCTTCAGCATCTTGTAGTGATTGAGCAGTGGCTAATGTTGAGAACAATACGCCACCTTTGCTTCCCGCTACTGCTCCAGCAGCCTTTGTCTCAAGCACTTTCCACAGAACCAAAGTCTCACTTCTTTGGCTACGTTCCCCCAACTGGTTTCGTATACTCCAAGTTATGGATACTTCATCTCCTTCCCTTGCTTCTATGGCATCAGCTAGTACATCGTTGGCAACGAATACCGGCTGCCCCAGAGCCAACTCTTCAGACTCGATATCCGAATATGAAATTCCGGATTCTCCTCCAATCAATCCCCAGTCCCCAGCAGCGTCTAAACTAGGGTCCATGGCCCACCACGATGCGTCTGGCTCACCAAGTGAGGAAGCATTGTTGAATACAGAAACGGACCTCATTCTGCCGACTGAAAATCCATCGACAAGGTTCTTGCTCGACTTGTCCGATTCAAGCAGATCTCCCAAAGACCTCATACGGGTTTCATTCAATTCGCTCCAAGTTCCAGTTATTGGATCGATTCCATAAATCTCGATATCCGAAGTATCTTGGCGCAACAGAATTTCTGCCTTGATGGTTGCATCCATTGAATCTCCAACCACAAGACTGGAAGAAACCATTGCAGAACCGACCAATAGTCCCAATATCATCAGTGCAGTATTGCGTTTGCGCCGAACGAGGTTGCTCGATGCAAGTCGCCAAAGAACCAGGTATCTTGGAGAGAGAAAAACCAACATACCTTGATGGAGCAATATTCCAATAACCACTGATAAACAAGCAGCAGTGAACATGTTCAAGCCAGATTCATATGAAATCGAGAAAGTTGCTGCGGCTACCGTCGGAACGAAGGATAATACTGCAAGATGCTTGAACCAAGATATGCGCCGAACCTCAGGGTTACTCGCAAACTGAGCCAAACAGGTCCACAATAGATGCAAACCAAAAGCCAGTGCAAAGAGCAACCAAGACAAGTGAATCCCTCCATCACTCCTCTTCTGACTTCTCATCCTTGACTATTCGACCGTCCTCCATGTGTAAGACGCGGCCGCATCGGGAGGCGATTTCAGGATCATGGGTCACCACCAACATGGTTGTACCCTTCTCCTTATTGAGGCGGAACAGCAATTGCATCACTTCCTCACTGGTCTTCGAATCAAGATTACCAGTAGGTTCGTCTCCGAGAATCATCGCCGGTTCATGGACGAATGCGCGGGCAATAGTGACCCTTTGCTGTTGTCCACCACTCAACTCCATAGGACGGTGACTTGCCCAATCTGCTAGCCCAACCATTTCCAATGCCTGCATTGCTTTCTCGCGAGCCTCAGTCCTTCCTACACCTGCCAATTGCAAAGGCATCTCGACATTCTCAACCGCACTTAGCACAGGAATCAGATTGAAACTTTGGAAAATGAAACCAAAGTGTTCAGCCCTCAGGCTTGTACGGATACGGTCTCCTGAGGAAAATAGTGGAGAGCCTTCAATGAACACCTCCCCTGCAGTCAGATCATCCAATCCGGAGAGACAATTCAGCAAAGTTGTCTTTCCACATCCTGAAGGGCCCATGACAGCAACCATCTCTCCGGCATCAAATGACACGTTTAGGTCCCTGAGGGCCTCGACTCGATTTGCTGCCGTTTCGTATATCTTCCACACACTACGTGCCTCGATGACCGCCGCCATACCCTGCCGATGGAGCAGGATGCCATAAGCAAGGCTATGCACAGACTGAATAACCAGCGACCTCAGGTCGAGACATGCGCATAGAGCTCATCTGCTTCGGGCCATTAGCCGAGCACCTTGGTTGGAAATCCCAAGAAATGGATGTTGACGAAGGAACTACTCCGAGAAAGATTGCAGAATTACTGGGCGTTTCTGATTGGTTGAATGCTGGACTGACATTTGCAATCGATGGGCAGATGTGTGCTCCTGACAACATTCTATCGGAAGGCGTAGAACTAGCCATGTTACCACCAGTATCGGGTGGATGAGAGTAGCAATGTTTGAACGCTGGACTCCTTGCGACGACACGAGGTAGTGTCATGGTCGGCTCCTTGGGCTCAACTGAACTCATCATCATACTAGTCTTCTTCTTCATTCTATTCGGAGCAGAAAGACTACCCAAGATGGCACGTTCCATCGGTCAATCCAAGGGAGAATTCCACAAGGGGCTAAAGGAGGTAACAGAATCACCTCGCGACACCCAGGCTGACCTTGAAGCAGGAGGGAGGACACCTGAACAAGCGCTCGCAGAAAGGGCACGTTCAGTAGGCATAGACCCAACTGGAATGGATACCAAGACTCTGAAGGCCAAAGTTGAGGCACTTGAAGCGCTGGGCTCCGAAGAATGATTAGGCTCTCTTCAATTGTTGAGGACTGCCACAGATTTGACAATCGGGGAGTTCATCACTCTTAGATTCAACATCGGTCACCGCACGGCAACCAGTACAACGCAACTGCCATTTCCAGACTTTTTCGATTCCTTTGGTGTTTACTGGCTTGACTTCAAGACCTTCGTTGCGCGCGATGTTCTGTAAGCGGTAATCGTCGCTATGCAATACCGCCTGCAAATGCAAAGCAAGAGCGAGCACTTCGATATCAACAGGAGATAACCCGTTCAGATCGCCAGTCCGTGATGCAGCCTCTCTGGCCGCCTGCAAGGCTGCATCATCTACGTTCATCAATTCTGGAGGATTGGATTCCACCAACAGAAACCTTGGCTCAGAAAGGCGACGTAACTCCTGCATCTGGCTCTCTGCACAGATGCCTTGCGCAATGCGTTCCACCGGCCAGAACAACAACGCTGCGGTATCCAGAACCTCCGCCATCGGCTCCACGTACAGCCTCGCTGATATGGTTCCTTTGCGACGAAAGGACATCAGCCTTCATATGCAGCAGGTCCGCGCCCGAATCCATGGGCATTCTTGGTGGGCTCGAGGATTCCATCCTCGATTGGTTCGCCCAATTCGGTCCTGCTGCCCTTGGATTGCTCTCATTTACCGAAGCCATCATCCAACCTGTTCCACCTGATTTGATGTACATTCCACAACTGATCAATGCAGATGGGGAAACCAGCCTCATACTATGGCTATGGATGGTAGTAACCGTCGCTAGTGTTGCAGGATCCCTAGTGGGATATTGGATTGGCAAGAAGTGGGGCCGTAACCTGCTCGACCGTTATGCAAGCCGAGGTTCAGTCCTGCGATTAGAAGCTCTTACAGAACGCTATGGAACGGCTGGAATCTTCATTGCTGCTATATCCCCAATTCCATACAAGGTATTCGGTTGGGTCGCTGGAATGGGTGAGATGGACAAGCGTTCTTTCGTCATTGCAGGGTTGATTGGCAGAGGGATGAGATTCGGAATAGAGGCCATGCTGATCGGACTCTATGGAGACAAGGTATTGGTGGCATTTGAGTGGTTCATGGATAATGAGTTCCTGATGGGAATTCTTCTTCTCGGAATGATTGGCCTTACAATACTGGCCTGGAACTGGTGGAAAGGGCTTGTTCCAGAAGGGGTAGGCTCTGAGGAATAGGCTGAGGAATCTTCATGGGTAGGACTCCTGCCGCAAGGCTTGCTGCTCGTATGGTGTAGCCCGGTCCATCATCTCGCCCTTTCGAGGCGATTACGCGGGTTCGAATCCCGCTACGAGCACTTGTATTGTCGAGTACTGTTCTCGTGCTCATAGCATAGGAATAATGCTGAGTTATGGACTTCGTGAATTGCAAACAATTCACTCACCTCCCGCTACGAGCATTATTGCAACTCTGACAAACGGCAATCGCCCTCCACAGAGTATGAAACAATTTGTTATACCTGCCATGGACATAGGTTATCCATGACAGAAGAGTGGAACGATCTGGCCCAAAGTGACAAGGAAGGCCCTACTTTGCTTACTCAGGTTCTACTGGTTCTGGGAGTTAGCACCATGGTGATGATTTTCTTCTTGGGAATGTAATGACACATTAAACTGTGGAAATGCTACCACACTTCGGACACTTGATCCGACCCTTATAGTCTGAAGGAACCTTCAGACCTTTACCACATTCACCGCAAGACACAGTGACTTTCTCAATCTGCTTTGCGGGCTCCACGCCCCCCTTCAATCGCTGAATCAACTCATCTTTCTTACCCGAGACTGGCAAACCTTTCTGCTTGAGTTGGTCTTTGAGTTGTGCAACCGTGAATGAGGAGAGGTCTGCTTGCTGAGGAGTGTTTGCGGGGATGACTACTACGTTGGGACTTTCTTCTCTGAACCAAGCCCAAGGGCGAGCCAGTGCTAATAGGCCTACAACGAACAATAAGATGCCGCCATAACATGAGTAATATGCCATACTCCTTGTTCCCTCACAGAATTCGTCGCATGAACCCCCTGATCCGCCTAGCCCTGGTCCAAGCGAAGAGAAAACTGCTACAATTGCGAGAATAACTGCCCCGAAAATAATGAGTATGCTAAGTGAAACCATCAGGCTACCTAAATTCTGAGATTTGGATTCTTGAAATTGATTGTATACTGGCATACGGGAAACTATCGGATTGGAAACGTCTTGCATGACCACAGAGAAAGTAACCTTCTGCTTTGGTTTGCCAAGTGCATAAGCCATGCCAATGATACCGAATAAACAAGTGGGTGCCGCAATGCAGGTGGATATCACCCCTATCATTGCAGTTTCTTCACTACCGGACCTTACCACGTTTTGTCCTGCAACATACAATCCTACGGCAACTGCTAGGAGGATTCCTGGAATCAAGAAACGGTTGCTCTTCCAGTCAGGGTCCTGAGCATCATCTGCGATTACGACCGCAGGAGGCGGAGTTGAACCTGCCATGTGCGTATGTTTCAAATCCCAATCAAATAGTTTGGTCCGGACAGTTGAAGAGAAAAACAAGGTTTACAAGAATAACTTCTCACACGATTTCGCCCTGTGTATCTTCATCCGCCATCTTTTGGTCGATGAATTGGCGCATGAACTCTGGTAATTCTCCGTTAACGAATACCACGTCTTGGACTTCGTCGAGTTTCTTTAGTGAGTAATAGATCTGCATAGCCGTCATTGGTGTAGAGGAACAACCAACGCAACCACCTTCGAGCGCCATCATGATGATGCCTCCTTCGGTATCTATGACGTTGACAACACCATCATGAGCATCGAGAATCTCCTGTACTGGACCGATTTCCGCCAGCACCTCTTCCGCTGTTATTGGCATCTCGCTCATCCTTGCGCCTCGTCCATCCCATTTCAACCGTCGCTTTGCTACCACAATCAAGATGTTCGGTATTCACTACGATGCTAACATGCCGGTCCGAGTCGCGGTTCTCGATTTATTGTGTGAACGCCCGATTTATGGCCCTCAAGGCAATGCTGCCGCGGTAAGTGGTTTTGGCGATGTCGAAATTCTGGCGTTGAACCCCCAGTTAGAAAGTCTGGAGGGATGGCAAGTTGAAGGAGAGTGGAAAGGAATCCCATTTCGAAGAGTTTCGATGCCTGAAAATGTCGAAGCCTGGTTCGATTCCGGAATCAGCGCCTTGGTGATTAGTGGTTCACGTTCCAATCTTACCATGCCAGAAGAATGGATGGAAGGTGCTTGTGAATTCGTGCGCCGCGCTGTGGAATACGGAGTTCCAACCCTTGGAATCTGTTTTGGGCATCAATTGCTGGCTCAGACCTTTGGAGGAAGGTTGGAGCGGGCAGAAGAGGGGTTTCATGACATCTCGACGGCACAATTGACATCAGAAGGGAGAATGGACCCGCTGTTCTCTGGATGTAGCGAACCAGTAGAGGTGATTTTCACGCATCAAGATCATGTTATCGATATTCCAGAAAGGGCGCGTTTGCTATCCAGCGCAGAACATACCACCAATGCTGCATTTCGGCTGTACACAGAAAATGGAGAAGCGATGCAAACTTGGGGTCTACAATTTCATCCAGAATCAACTGCCGACATATGCAGATATGCTTCGAGCGTAGGTGACATGCCATTTTCTGAAGATGATGAAAGGATTGCGAGATTGGCTGGAAATCGCATATTACAGAACTTCGCGGATATTGCCATGAAACAAGGTTGAATCTGCTGAATTACGCAAGAATACGCATTCTCTTGTGTAATTGCTATGGAACCACTTATCAAAGCATCTCAGGTCGCCGCCAGCAACAGGTGTTGTTATGTTAGAGAATGTAGAACTTGGATACATTGCCATTGCTACCGCAGTAGTTGGTCTTGTTGTGGCTTTTTGGTTATACAAGCAGGTCAACTCGATTAAGATAGAAAATGAAACTGTAGCTCGAATTACTGGAGAGATTCAGGATGGTGCTATGGCTTTCCTCAAGGCTGAGTACAAATACCTTGCAATATTCATCGCAGTAGTTGCTGCGGCCTTAGCAGCAGGTGGAAGTCTGGGCTTAGGTTGGCAAACTGCCGTTGCCTTCCTCATCGGTGCTGGAGCCAGCGTTGCAGCGGGATTCTCAGGAATGCGTGCTGCTACCTCGGCCAATGGACGTACCGCTATGGCCGCTAAGAATGGCGGTCAGCCTGAGGCCCTTGAGACCTCATACAACGGTGGAGCGGTCATGGGATTGGCCGTAGGCGGGCTAGGTCTGCTCGGTGTTTCGGTCATGTATGTGTGGCTAGGACAGGACCTCGACAACGTCCAATATATCGCTGGTTTCGGAATGGGTGCCAGCAGCATTGCTCTATTCGCACGCGTTGGTGGTGGAATATACACCAAGGCAGCAGACGTAGGAGCTGACCTAGTTGGTAAAGTCGAAGCTGGAATCCCTGAAGATGATCCACGCAACCCAGGTGTCATCGCAGACAATGTCGGAGACAATGTCGGAGATGTTGCGGGAATGGGTGCTGATATCTTCGAGTCCTTTGTTGGTTCAATCATCGCAGCCATGGTTATTGCTGCAGCAGACAGCGACCTTGGAGCAAAGTACGTCATGCTACCAATCGTTCTCGGTCTGGTCGGATACATCGCTTCGATTATCGGAGTCTTCTCGATGAAGGCAATGAAGTCGATGGATGCAGGCGCTGCCTTGCGCAACACCACCTTCATCGGAGCAGGTCTATTTTGGATTGGCGGCTATGTTGCCATGGACCAGTTGGGCTACGAAGACAAAGGTGCAATGTGGGCGGTCATCTACGGTAGCCTTGTTGGTATCTTCATCGGTCTGGTGACCGAGTACTATACTGGTATCGAGCCGGTATTTGGAATCAAGCCCAAAGCCGTCCCACACATTGGAGATATGTCAAAGACTGGCCCAGCGACCAATGCTATCGCTGGTCTTTCCGTTGGAATGATGTCTGTATTCATACCAGTAGTTCTGATTGCTGTAGGTATCTATCTCGCAAACTTCTACTCAGGGCTCTATGGAATCGCAATGGCTGCAATGGGAATGTTGGCAACAGTTGGAGTCACCATGACCGTTGATGCATACGGTCCTGTTGCTGACAACGCTGGTGGAATTGCCGAGATGGGCGAATTAGGCAAGGATGTAAGAGAAATCACGGATGGACTCGACAGTATTGGAAACACCACTGCAGCCATCGGAAAGGGATTCGCTATCGGTAGTGCAGCATTGACAGCATTGGCACTCTTCGCTGCATACAAGTCGGCAGTATTGGAAAGTGATTCTAGCTTTGCAATGTCTCTTGATGACCCAATGATCGTCATCGGATTGCTCATCGGTGGTTCCCTACCATTCGTTGTAGCCGCACTGACCATGACAAGCGTTGGAAAGGCTGCTGGAGACATGGTGACTGAAATCCGCCGCCAGTTTGCAATCATGAAGGGTGCTCTCAAGAAGGATGATGGATTTGAGGGTGATCTTGATGACCCAACAACTTGGCCTTTACAAATCGAAGCAGATGGTGTGAATTATCCTGACAGTGCCTCTTGTGTTGACATCTCGACGAAGGCGGCCCTCAGAGAAATGATTGCGCCCGGTCTAGTAGCAGTTCTATCACCACTGCTGGTCGGATTATTCCTCGGTGCAGCAGCACTCGGTGGCTTGCTCGCTGGAGCAACCGTTACAGGTGTGTTGATGGCTCTGTTCATGGCCAACGCAGGTGGAGCATGGGACAACGCAAAGAAGGCCATTGAACAAGGTGAAATCGAAGGAGAAAGCAAGGGTGGAGAAGCCCACTCTGCAGCAGTCATTGGAGACACTATCGGAGACCCATTCAAGGATACCAGTGGACCTTCACTGAACATTCTCATCAAGTTGATGTCTATTGTCAGTCTGGTCATTGTTCCAATCATCGTCTGAATAGGCTGTCGAAGCAAGGCTCAAGAAAGAGCCCTCGTTGGCCGCACCATGCGAGCATTGTTGCTCTTGTTTGTCATGCTTGGTTCAAGCATGGCCGGTTGCATAGGAGATTCAAGCCCTACAGCCGAAGAGTTACAGGTCGATGAAGAACCGGGCTGGCAAGTAGGAGACTGGTTTCAGTACATCTTCACGACTCCACAATATGGACAAGATACCGCGAGATTGGTCATCGCAGACAAGGTTGAATCAGACGGAAATTGGATGTTAGGAATCTCCAGCCGCACTGAAGCACAAAGACACGCGGTACTCAATCACAATCCCTTCCTCGGACGACTTACCTTCTCAGACCTCAAGGTCTTTGAGAATGGTATAGCACAGACGGTTTTCCATTTCCCAATGGATGTGGGTAACACATGGGAATTCACCTTGTTTGGCCACGAATGGAGTGCTGAAGTCAGCGAATTAAAACAAGATGGAGCAGTTATCGAAGCAAGCAGTGGTGGCGGTGGAACAATAGTTTACACATTCGATGGAAAGATTGGTTTCCTGAGAGAATTTGAGTGGACCTCAAATGATGATCAGAGTCTATTTGCAATGGAATTGACCGAACACGGTAGCAACCACGATGGGCGCGTTTGGTTCGTTAGAGCGACTGACCTAAAGAGCGAAATCTATCAGAACATAGATGGAGAATTGTACGATACCTTCCTCGATAGTGGACATCCAAGCGGCGCAGAATTCGACCACCTAATCTGGTACCTCGACGTCATCATTGACGACTCTACTGGTTCCTCAGGCTCTCTTACTATCAAGGACCATTTGGAAACGACTTCATTGAATCGTGCATGGGGAGATAGTTCTGAAGAAAACCATGCCATCGGTACGATACCTTCAGTGACCGGTGAATACAGTCTAACCGTGACTCTCTATGGCTCATCTTCGTATATTCACTTACGAATCGCAGGCGGTTTGGAACAAAGTTGGGATCTTTGATCATCCTAGCATCGCTCTGGTCTCATCAAAACCACCGACAAAGACCACCTCTCCACTCCTAAGGTCGAAAACGACTGGGACGGTTCGGTGCCTCGTTGCGCGCACAACCTCGTCTCTGAGCCCTGGGAAATCATCCATGTTGTATTCCACATAAGTCATACCTTTGCTTGGAAGATATCTCTTCAATGCTGAGCAATAACCACAGAAATTTCCAGTGTATATCAGGAAGTCTCTTTCCGTCGCCTCTGCATGGTCCTCGATACTTCCCATAAGCAAGTCAAGAAAGACGGGGTATTCAAATCCTCCTTGACACATAATCGAGTTCAAGGTCTTGTTTGCTCTGCAAAATTATCAGCCATCTAGAAGTTCTGCATCGGCGAAATCATCATCTCGTAGTTCCAAAGGAGTACCTGCACGAGAGATTAGCAAAGCAGGAACTGCAATCAGAAGAAGCGCGAAATACCACAACCAACCGAATTCCCAATGACCAGCCTCTGTCCCTTCGCTATAGGTAGTAGGCCCTAAACCATGGCTGACATTCATGTCCCACCATGCGAACAAAGCCAAGGCATCCAATGCTGTCTGGAAGCCCTGTTTCAACTCATCAACCCCTCCAGCATAAGTCCTCAAAGTAGGTAAATTATCTGCTTGCGAGTGTTTGATTGTCTGTTCGCATGTATCCCCCTCCTCATGGATATATTCGTGCATGCCTCGAATCCAAACGCTGGCATAGCCTCCTTGAATGAAGTTGTAGTGATCAGAATTACCCTTTGTGTCATCGATTACTTGGACCCACTCTGTTGGGTAGTCTAATTGTTGATGGAGAATCTCCTTCAACTGGGATTGTAACCTCTCAGCATCTTCTCGCATGTGGTCGGTCACCTCAAGTTCTCGATCGGTATAGTATGACCAATCATCAACTGGAGATGCAAAGAGATAGAGAGTGAAGTGATCCTCGCTACAAGTTGGTAAGTTAGGAGGAGTCAATGGCCAGTTGAGTCCGAACATATCGAGGTTGATGTATGTCGCAACATCTGTTCCTTCGGGCACGCTGTTGACGAAGTGAAGACTACCCATTCCTCCACCTTCGCTCGCTGAAGACCCTTGCCATTCCTCATAATCCCAGAATCCGAACTTCCAGGTATGTTCTGGAACGTGCCCCCATTCCATCATTACATTTGCCAGTTCCAAGAGATTAGCCACTCCTGTCCCGTCATCATATGCACCCTGTGAGCGACAAGTTGGATAGGTAACTCCAATCAATGGAGGGGGTGAATAACAGATCGCATCATGGTGAGCGCCGACTACTATCCAAGAGTCATCTCGCTTACCCGGTAGAGTTGCGACAATATTCATGCAATCGCTACACTCGTTAGTTGTAAACGACTGTTCCTCCACTTCATATCCCATCATTTCTAATTCAGACTTGATCCAAGCCCTTCTGTCCTTGTTTGCATCAGTATCTATCTGTCTATATGAACCGTCGACAAAGTTCTCGAGGTTGTCATATGCGCGGGACCCCGATGGCTTTGGGTCCATCTCTTCGGGCAAAGCCATAGCCTCTATCTTATCTTCATTGGATATGCTTCCAACCATGGTGCTCAGCAGCAATATCGAGCACAGGAATATCGCTTGTCTGGCCCTGTGCATGATACGACCATCGGGCGCTGAATCTTGAGCCTTCGCACAAGACGGTTGCTTTCGTAAGCCTCATGCCCTCTACCCCTATCGAAGGATGATGGGCACCCCACAGGCTGACAACACACCCGGTTCGTCTCGAAATAATCAGGGTATATTGCGCATACAACCAATGTGTCGAGATGAGGAATTAGTCGCTCAGGTAAATGCCGCTCAACCAGCGCATGGAGAGGCATATCTCTGGTGGTTGACTCAGGCCTCTTGGCTGATCAAGACAAATGAGGCGACATTTGCTATCGACCCTTGGTGGAGAGATGTCTTCGCTGGCGACCACTGGGCCAAATTGCTGGGAGAATATCCACTACACCCCTCTGCATTTCCAACTCTGGACCACGTACTGTGTACGCATTGGCATGATGACCATCTTTGTCCAGAGAGTATCCCGAGAATTGCAGAGTCTCAAACTCAGGTGGACTTTGTCATCCCCAGTCGCAGCGTAGATGTGGTGACTGGATGGGGAGTTGCAGAAACACGAATCCATGCTGCTCATGGTCATGGTCCTGTAGAATTGCAAGGGCTAAGGGTCTGGTGTGTTCCTGCTGCTCACCAAGAACTGGACTTCGATGAAACCGGAGCGAGTTGGTATGTCGGATACATAATTGAGAGTGGAGGCGTGACTTTCTATCACATGGGGGATGGCCAACCTTGGCCTGGTTGGCATAGTGCAATCAACAAAGCGGTAAACAGATTGACACCATCTCAAGTATTGGATATCGCATTACTGTGCATCAATGGAAATGACAACCTGCATCATTCACAAGCGGTTGACCTCATCGAAAGAATTGAGCCGCGTATAGCCATACCCATGCACTATGGTATGGATCCAGGAAATACGGTAGACCCGCAGATATACGTCGATGAATTGGCAGAAAGAATACCAGATGTGCCAAGAGTAGTGCCAAAAGTCGGCCAATGCCTGCATTACTCTGATGGTGTACTGGGGGCCTTGAATGACTGAAGCAGAGGAATTGTTCAGGATACTCTGGAGCGAGTTAGACTTTGACGACCACCCTCTCAATGGTGGCCATGGACTTGAGGCCGAAGGAGAACTTCACGTTGAATCGGAATCTGGTCTACTTTCTCTAAAAGACAAGAGAATTCACTTCCAACTATACAGTGATGCCCAGAAGTTATCCGACGAATGGAAGAATGGGATGGAACTCAGGGATTCACAGCACAGACCGATTTCAATTCATCTTCTAAGTGAGAATCCAATGCTTGCTAGAGCACCACCTGGGAGGTTAGGACTACATCGTTGGTCGATGCATCGTTCAATGCTTACTAGTCAACTCTGGGAATGGATTATTCAGAAAACTGGAGAACTGAATACTTCTGAAATAGCAGATGCAGAAAACATCTGCTTATTCCCGGAATTATCATCTCATGAGGGTACAAGGTTTGAGAGAAACGTAGAGGAGTGGCGAGATTCCCTACACAAGATCCGCAATGGCCTGATGCAATCAGCCAGCGAAGCACTTCAGGGCTGGACTTGGCACCTCGAAATCGACAACAAAGCGGATAGGTTAGGTTGGTACATCCGTTGCCCAAACGAATGGAACAGTCTGTTCACAATTTTCGCTGGATTCTGTTGGAATCCTAACAGCCCAGAATCTATGCATGGGATGTTGTTGTTTGAACGAGCACCTGAGGGTGAATTAGATCGAGATGATGAAGCCGAATCCAACCTCATAGACGTAAAGAGGACTAAGATTCTGTGTGCTCCTGATGGTCCAATAGCAGAACTATCCGCAAACCCTTCTTGGAATGATTCAGCAGACCCAATCAATCTAGGAGAAGGGGTCCAGCTTTGGCCTACAAGCATGGGTAGATGGCCACTGATTCATGCAATCTCAGCAGTCAAGTCAGACGATGAAATCCATGTATGGCTGAACGACAAGATAGGATTGATTTCTCCAGTAATTCGCAAACTCAGGACTCTGTGACTGTCCGCTGCATGCCTTCCTCATCTATTTGCCATTCGAGAACCTGCCAGCCTGCATCTATGCAAGCCTGTTTCACGGCATCGACCTTACCGACATTGGCAAACATTCCGATACAACCGCCACCAGCGGCACCCATGCCCTTCCATGCCAACACTTCTCTTGAAGCGACCAAGGGGTCGACCACCGGATGATATGGTTCATTCAATTCTGGAGCCATATTCTCGATGGAATCGTTGACTTCGCGCATGGCAAAAACCACTTCATCCCTACGATCCTTCTGCAAACCATCCGCAAGTTTCCTCGCCGCCTTGCGTATTCGAAGCAACGACTCGACGACCACTTCTTCGCCGGCATCATAGCGATCCCAAACGCCTTGATGGATATCGCCGCTGACGTGTGAAATTCCCGTATAGGCCAAGACCAATTGTCGTTGTAACCAACGCTTTGCACTAGGCATCGCTTCGAAGGGTAATATCTCTACCATATCACCTGCAAACATCAGATGTTGAACCCCGCCCAAAGCCGCAGCCCACTGGTCCTGACGACCACCACGATTTCCGAGCAAGGCTTCGAATTGATAGGCCAATTCAGCAAGTTCCTCTGAACTTCTTCCTTCTCCGTTGATGGCCGACAAAAAGGCGACATTCATCGCAGCACTGGTACCAAGGCCGCTTGAATTAGCAATTTCAGAATTGTATTCGACGCTTATTTTGTTCTCATCGTCTATTTGGAATACCGCAGTGATATACTTGTCAATGGCAAGATTGACTACTTCTCCTCCATGATCGTGAGTGAATGGTGCGCAATCTGTCCATCCACCTGCAAGGTCGATTCTGACCGGCGCTCTTACCCTGACCTCTTTCATTCGGCTCCCTCACGCAGTTCTTCTGTCGCCTGTTCAAAGAGGATTCGGCCGCGAGTTAACAACATCCCCCTCCAATCATCATCCTTGGGGTTGAATGCCTTTAGCAAATCCAATCTACTCCAATGAGTATGCATCTCCTCAACATCACCGTGATGGGTCCAAGAGTTCTCCTTACGCAAGGAATTGAGAACCTTGAACGGTTTGTAAGTTCCAAACTCTTGAGTGATACAGGTCCAATCGAGATTTGGCCATCTGGCCATCAACCCTTGATGCAAGTCTCCTCTTGTGCGGTAAGCAACTCCTTTGTCAGCATCAAGTGGAGTGATGCGTTTTCCATATCTTGTCCGCATGCTTGCAATCTTCTCTTCTTTCACACCTTGATTCACTAATAGTGTGTCATGCCCAAACTTACCCAAACCCGTATGCAGGTCAATAGCCACTACCTGTTCTGCAGAATCTAACATAGGCTTCAACCATTCCAAGAATAAAGACGGGCCTTTGAGCAATTCCTCTCCACCATATTGCATTGATTCGGGACGTGTGTACTGGCCTTCTGCAATCGCTTGCTTGGTCTTGCTCCAACCATGCTTCAATACATGTCTGAAGGCCTTGAAGAAGAAACCCTTCTCCCTCTGTTTGGGTGGAATTGTAGGATTTATCAGATGATCAACAATATGGTATCCATCAGGTTCTCCTGAGTATTCTTCGCCGGGAGGTAAGAAGTTGCGATTCAAATCTGCATTGTTCTCATTCACTCTGCGTAACCAAGCCATTCCCCATGGATTCAATGAATGGGCAAACAGGACTGCAATCCCGTCTGGAAGGCCTTCTTCGAGAATATCTCGTAAGATATGCAGCTGAATGGCTGAGCCAGGATAGCCCTCAACCCCATGGATTCCAGAAGTCGATAACAGCAATCTCTTGCAATCAGGATCTCCCAAGATGCAGGTATCGATTGCCAAGTCCTCTTCGACTGGCCCTTTCTTACCAATCAACAATCTCTCAGACTTTACATTTATTCCAGAATCTTGCAACTTATCACAAAGATGTCTGAAACGTTGAGAGGCGGCCACCCAATCATTGGAGAAGACATCTTCCCACATATCCAAGCCTCATGACAAGCGGAAGGTGCGAATACTCTTGGCTGGGACTGTAATCATCATGTCATCACAAGTGGAAATCGCCCGCTCCAATAGGTCGCATTCACTGGCCATCTGCCAGATGTCGCTTTGCAACTTTCCACTCCAGTCATTTGCAGTTGGGTTCCATAATCGCAGGGCTGAACCGGTCCCATCTTCACATGGTTTGAGGCTGGCGAACAGAGGTTTGGGCGAAGGCCCCTCAAGTTGGTAAGGTTGCAAAGTGGTTGGGAACTCGCCGCTACCGGTTATCACATCAAAGGAGGCATCGAGTTGTGGCTTTGGAATTCCGGGAACAATCGACGCTTGAGCGGACAGCATCTCCGCCACCTCGTGAACTGCAAGACCGTCATCCTCAGCATCGCTCCAACTGCCCTCATAGGGCATGACTCCCCATCTGAACCAAGAAGTTCCAAGGCATTGTGCGCCAGGAGCAGGGAAGCAAGGTCCGGCTCTGTTTCTTCTCCAAGCAAATCCGTCTCGAGACAACCATCCCACACTTCTCAATGCAGTCAAGCAAAGATCCAATCCAGAACCATATTCGCTGGGTCTAGCTTCGTATTCATTGCTGCCCGGACATAGCATCGCCAATCCATGTTCTCCATCCTCAACAGCAACGAACTGAGAAACGTGCTGAGTAGGTACCTCGGGTTGATTCCACTCGGTGATATGTGGGAATTCCCACGGCCTCTCAATGACATCGAATGCCCCTCCTGCGTGAACTGTGTCGCTATCAATTCCACTTGGAAGAATTACGCGAATTCTGTGATCATTGCAACTATTGTCAATGGAGGTTTCTACCTCGAGGAAGCGACTACCGCTACGCAAAGTCAAGTAGTGGTCGATAATCAACCAATCATGGTCGCTACTCCTTTTCTGGGTCTCATCCAAGAAACGCTTTGGAATTCGCCACTCCATCTGAAGGTGCATTGTCGATGACCATGGGTTCTCTTTCTCAATCATCATCTCTACGTTACAAGTGTGGTCGCCAGCCTCCTTGTGAAGCACTCTCCTGTCCACATGGTCTGGCCTCTCATCCAACCCAGGACCTTTGGCTGCACCGATTGGAATTGGATACCCACCGGGTGAATGGTCGTATGAGTCGCCAGCATCTTCGTCATCTTCCATGACTCCCAAGCCACTCCAAGTTCTACCATTCTCCAAATCGATTAGGTCAAACCTACCATCATCCCGTAGAATGACCTTGATCAAGCCATTCTCCATCCACATACCTTCACTATCGATAACAACCTCTTGCGCAGGAGTTGGTTTGAGGTCTATTCCGGGCAACAAGTGCACTAGATGCATTCCCGGTGGAAGGTCAACAGCGTTGATGCTACCTGCCAAGCGTGGTAGGCTGACGTGAGCCACCCTGTCAAAATGCGCGTGAAGACTCCATTGAGGAGAAGTCACCAATATGTCTGCCTGGGCCGAAAAGGCGGTAGAATCTGCCACTTCCAGTCGAGCAGATACCGAATCCTTCCAGCCTTGCGTATCGAAAGCAACTCCATCTACTGTTATCGCACCCGACCATGGTCGAGGAGTTGGATTGTGTAGCAGCAATGCGATAGCATCCTTGTTGGGATGCCTTAGGTCGAAGTGTTCCCTGAGTTCGGCGTGTAAATCATCCAGAAGCATCGCTGAAATCTCTTGAGCATGACGGAATCGGACCTCCATATCGAGATGCGTTGAATCAACACTGCAGCCGCAAATGTCGTCATGGGGGTGATTGCGCAGCACTTCTCTCCAAGCTAATTGCAACCTTTCTTGTCTAGGTCTACCGCCTAGTGACCATGAGGCTGAAGCCAATGGCTCAATTTGGTCCTGCAGTAATCGCATCGTGTGATCATTCATGCGCTTGAGATAGAGACGAGCGCTGAAAACTCCGGAAAGCAGAGCGCGGTCCCACCCTTGATGCAACTCACCTTGATGGTCCACCAAGGGCTTGCCTCTACTCTCAACCCAATCCTTCAGGGCGCTGAAGAAGTCGGTAAATCGAGAATGACGTAATTCGATTTGCCCCTTGAAGTGTTCATTGGCTGCTGCAATCAGCATTGGCAAAGTTGGCTGAGGGTGAGTATGGTCGCTACCATTGCCAAGTTGAACCACCGGAGGTGCCCAGTTGTATGTACTCTCAAGGCCATCTAACAAACGCTGCAAGCGCCCCATGGCAGTCTTGACATCAACATCGGCTGAATCTTTACGATCTAAAGGACGCTCCTCAA
>CAXRJJ010000085.1:0-3925 GCA_964230945.1 Yoonia sp. | reverse complement strand
GGCGTGAGAGAACCTCAGAACATGTGGCCCTGTATCATCTGTGACCTTGGTCAAAGTTATCGAATATGTTGACGGCCCAGTAGCGACAACCTGACCAATTCCATCGTATAACCACACATTAGTTCCTTGCTGTTGGCCATTCCACTCTACTGCTTCAGTGAACTGATTGCCTGCTGAATCATATGCATCTATCTTCACAACGATTGTCTGTCCAGCAATAATCTGATAATTCTCTGGCTGTTCTGCAATCACGAATGAGACTGGATCTCCATGTTCAACATCTATACTCGCAGTAGTTGATAGCGAAGCGATTGAAGCATTCAGAGAATAACTACCAACGATATCCGAGCGATATTCGCTACTGTGTTCTCCCAATAATCCTGGGCTCCACTCCAAATCTTCATCCCATAGTGCCTGAGTCAAATTGTATTGCCATTCATCACCTGAATCGCTTCCTGATAACATAAAGGAGACATCACCGACGTTGGGTATCTCATTGCCGTCTGCATCTTTGAGAACCACCGTGAACTGGACCTTCTGCCCAACCTTGATGTCAAATTCTAAGCCATCTTCACTATCAAACTCCATACTATCGAGCACCCCATGTGAGACCTCAAAGTAGAAATCTACGCTGAACAACTCCTGACTACCCTCCGGAGAATAAGTTGCTGTCATTTCATACGGAGTTGGTAGAGCAACATCAGCCTCGAAGTAACAAGTAGGTGCGACCTTGTTATCCTCACAATATTGAGCAAAGGCTTGCGATGTACTCAGGCCCCAAGTCGCCTCTATGGTCCACCTATTGCCATCAGCATCATTACCCCATGCCCTGAGTGTGACTCTGTCTACATCATCAGTGGTCATCTGGTCATTGATCATTGGAACGGATGAACCATTGCGCATCTGATTTCTTTCAATCTCCATCTGCACCATAGCACCATGTTCAACATCGATGTATACAGTGGTTGAAACGCCTTCAAACGAAGCCTTGACCCATCTATTTCCAACAAGTACTGGATGGAATTGGGCGGGTGTTCCATTAATCACGATACCTCTTTGGCATGGCTCTGGTAAGCAAGGTTGGACTTCCCAATCACTCTCCTCTAACTCTACCAGCATCTCATTTCCTCTGACATCGACCCTTGTGGTGTTCAACCAGACTACTTCATCAGCGGTCACAGTCGTATTGCTTACTTCTACACGTAGATGTTCGATCTGTCCATGTAATACCGTAATGCTTGATTGTGCTTCAACTCCGCTAGCACTACTCAAGTTGACTGTCCAAGTTCCAACCTTATCGGCAGAAAATAAACCTGTATTACTGATGTTGCCATTCTCTACTTGCCAAGATAGCAAGCCCGCTTCACTGATATCCAAAGCATTACCCTTGGCATCCCTAAGCTGATAGTTGAATTGGCAAGTTAATCCTGCTGCAACACTTTCTGAGCAAGGGGTCAAATCAAAGAAAGAAGGCGCACCTGTTGCAACCTGTACTACAACATCGATGTCGATATTATTCCATGAAACAGTAACTGTTTGTTGACCCGCTGTATGAGGTTCGAAACGGACTGCTTCGTTGTATCCCGAAGGTGCGGTTATGGAGGTCAGAGTTCCGTTGGTCACACTCCACGATAGAGAGGCTCCCGGTACAAGATTTCCATGTTGGTCAACAACTACAACCATCAGATCCAAAGTAGAATCAGCGTCGATTGAACCTGAGGCTGGAGTCACACTATGCAAAACTGGAGCGCCTGGGTTGACATTGATTTGGATGCTGTTGCAGATAGCACCAAAACAAGCGGTAATGTTCCAAACTCCAACCTTGTATGGAGTGAATAGACCGGTGCTGTCTATGTTTCCATTCTCAGCACTCCAAGTAACATTCTGAGTCAATTGATTGCCATCACTATCGTACAATCCATATGTGAAGGATACATTTGTGTCAGCATCAATATTGACACCAGTTCCTGGATTTATGGCGATATTGTCAACATTGGTGTAATTGAACAATACCAAAGGACGGAATGCCTCAACAATTGCCTCGCTTGAGTACAATTCTGCGTTCATCTGCCCCATCGAGGTGGTAGTTCCAACGATGACGAAGTGATTCGGGCAACTTAGACACAAACTCGGATGTGTCAAATCAAACCAAAATACCTCCCCGAGAGAGATCAGGGACAAATTCACTGAATCGATTGCTGGTCCGTAATCAACTCCCTCTTGCATTCCAGCAGCGGACCATAGATTTCCACTCGATGACTGTAGCCAAGTACTGCCCTGATCGCTGAATGGCAGATTAATCAGTGGATGGACAGAAAGTCTCATCGACATACCTCCGCTTAATGATTGCAAATCCATTACTGTGAATCGAATACTGGCTGAATGAGCACTTGCATTAGCGGGCAATGGAATGTCACTGATGTCCACAGTGAACAAGGCCTTGCACTCATGGAATGGCATGACACCGGCTCCACTTCCACAACCTTCACCCACCAACAAATCCTCATTTGGATGACTCTGAGCAGGACTGGCATTACCGATCCAACCATCTAGAACATCAGGGTGAACCAAATCTTCAACCTCTTGGGATTGTCTGAGTTCGTACGTCCAGGTCAAATCACCATTGTACGTGTTGTTTACCGGCGAACCAATGCCGAATGACCATCTGCTGCTTGAAGGTCCAGGAATACTGCCATTTATCGCTTGAACCCACCACTCATATTTCTCACCGGGAGACAAATCTGAAGAGATCTGGTAGGTGGAACCGTTGAAGCCAGTATCTTCCCAACTTCGATACTTGTTTCGGCCTGAAGTGTTAGAGATGGTGACAATGTATCCTGTTGCATTCTGAACAGGGTTCCATTCCAACATTGGTTGAGTATCTGCCGACAATATCCAATTGTCCTCCTGATACACAGCTTGTCCATCAATAGGAGAAATCAAGATCGGCTGAGAGGGAGGAAGTGAGCCATTAGCATTGTCAACATATTCAACCTCCAACTTGGGGCGTAGAGAATTATTCCAATAATCTGAAGAGTAGAAAATCATACTTGTCGAAGGAGTACCGACGCTAGTTAGCATGATTGTCATAGTTTTGTTACCAGACAAAACATTTGACTGAGCCAAAGAAGTGACATCCCATTCAACCCATCCCTCAGGCGGGAACGTACCCACGGTTGAACGAGTTATTTCAGTAGCATTGCAAGTAGGTGCAGATAACTGTGTCACCGTATTCTCAAAGAAAGCCCCACAAGCATGGGCGCTAATTGTCAACGGTGATACCCCTATCACTTGATAGCGATACAACTTGAGCAGTACCTGAGTAGGAATCATATGCTGTGGGAAGGCTAATTCACCAAGATCGAATTCGATGAGAATACTATTATCTCCACCACCACCATGCGACATACCCAATGACAGATTAGTGCTGCTTCCATGATTGGTTGATGTCGCAGCGGAATCAATCCAAGTATCAGGCACACTCGGCAAACTTCCTGTTTCCTCAAACACTGCATCTCTATACAAGGTGACACTATGATGTCCAGTTCCATCATCGCTACCCTGAGGCGCAGGTATTCGGAAACTCATAGGACTGCTCCAATTACCCAATCTATCTCCTTGGATTGCACGCACTCGCCAATATATCCACTCGTCTTCAGTGGTGTTAACATCAATGGGTATGTGGAAACTCAAATTGGCCACGTCGAAATATGGGGTTGCATTGCTATTGGCAGTACAGGTCAATGAACTGCAAGTACGCACAAAAGAACCGATAAATCTAGAGTTTGTTCCATATTGGAACTCCCATTCACTGATATTTGAATCGCTGCTATTCCATCCTAATTCCAACGGGTTCTGAGGTGTCGGTCTTACAGCGTCGACGTCCCACATGACATTACCACTAGCTGGACTTTGTCCTGTTGAA
>CAXRJJ010000084.1:0-9998 GCA_964230945.1 Yoonia sp. | reverse complement strand
CCACCCTGATTGCGTATTTGTTGAAGACCAAGCGGTGACACTTGGGAAAAAATGCTTCATCCCAATACCCGGGCATGAGTCAAGAATTGGTGAACAAGAGGCTGTAGTTTCCACCCTAGCAAAATTCCAGGAAATTGTGAGAATGGAGCATGGGATTATGGACGGAGGTGACGTGCTTCGTATAGGTGATATTCTGTTCATTGGAAGATCTAAGCGAACCGATGATGCGGGAATTTCTTCTTTCAGAGATTTCGTAAAAGGAGAAGGTTTCGAACTAAGAGTCATCGATATCCCACCACACGTTCTCCACTTGACTAGCATGTGTTCTTCACCGCGAGATGACATCTTATTATTGACAGAAAATACCGTATCAATAGAAGCCTTTGGAGAATTACCAACAACTGAAGTGATAATGATTCCAGAATCAGAAGTTAAAGGGGTCAATACTATTGGTTTTGGAGACCGAGCAATAGTTGCTGCCGGTAACCCGACAGTTGAGCAGGAACTAACCTCTAGGGGCTTTGAATTGACAATAATTGATATTTCTCAAATCTCTGCTGCGGATGCAAGTCTGACTTGCTGCTCAGTCTTCTTTCCATGAGTCCTCGCGGTGTTGAAATACGGGTGTAAAGTCGGCGGAATATTACGCAGAGGTTGCCCAGCTTGGTCAAAGGCGCTGGGATGAGGTCCCAGTCCATATCGGTTCGCAGGTTCAAATCCTGCCCTCTGCACTTATTCGGATTCAGAGATAGACTTGTCTTTGAGTCTTAACCAAGTTTCACTGATGAAGATCAACAGGTACAAACTACCTAGCCACAATGCAGGTTTCAAAATCCAAGCATCTCCGCCCATGTCGGCGAGTCCATCTGACAAATTACCATCACTCGTCCACCCGATAGTGACTATTGAAGCAAGAAGTAGAAGGGTGCAGAAATCTAAGACCCAGCGAATGCCGGCTAGAACTTGTTTACTACTTGCCTTCATCTCATTGAATTGCATCCCAGTCATCATTGCACTCATACTCTTGAGATTCTTTGAGATAGTAGAAAATGCAGAATGCCCGCGCTTGAATTCCAGACGACCTAGTTTGAATCGGTTGATCAATTCAACAACGATGAACAAAGAGACCCAGATAACTGTCATTTCCAATAAGATGGAACCCCACCCCATTTCGATACTATCGGAACTCCTTTCCCACACCAGCACAGTCCATAACCAAGCAGCGAGAATGTATTGAATCGACCTAGCAAATCTCGAAATTTTCTTCTGTAAAGTGGCATCGTGAGAGAGGAACATTTCGAGACCAATAACTAAGCCTACTGTAGAAGTAATGACGAACGACAAAGCCATCCACCACCATTCAATATTGTTGTCTTGCCAAGCTAACAATACTGCAACCATTGCCCATGCAAGGGCAATACCACTTGCGACATTCGTCAAAGCCTGCATAACGTAGAGTGGGTCTCTGCCATCTTTGAGAACAGCAAGGCCCCCCATTAGCCTGACTTCGAATGCAGAATCATCTACGACACCGTGTGCGGCGGCTGTCATACCCCCAACACTCTTGACTCTAGCATTGGAAACCACTCCCCCGCCACGACCGCCTTTACCTGCAGTTCCCGAACCAGTTCCACCGATTGCAGCAGTAGCAGCAGCCGCGCCATCTCTCTTTGTTACTCTGCTTCTTCCTGATGCCCATTCTCGCACTTCATCATCGGTGATTTCCTCCACCTGTTCTTCAGAGAGGGGGGCCCCGTGGTCAGTATACAACCAGCGGCATTGAATGGGTATTGGTTCGTCGCTGACATCTGGACTTACCAGTTGAAATTGGCCAGCAGATAGTTTTGGTAACTCATCTATCAGACTAACATCGCCACCACCTTCTTTGAGCAGATGTTTTACCTTGTCTATGTCATTACGTTCTCTGAATCGTCCGATAAACATAGAATTGGCTTGTGCTAGAATCTTGTAGTCTACATCGCTAACATTTTGTGTTGCAAGGACGCTGGCAACACCATATTTTCTAGCCTGTTTGAAAATCAATTTGATCAAATCCTTAGCAGGTGGATTTCGTGGATGAGGAGGTAGGTAAGGTGCAACTTCGTCCATGAAGAACAATAGTTTCAACTCCCCTTCTGAGGGCTGTTGTGTTAACATCCAATCATACAATTCTCTAGCAACTTCTTGCACCATGTATTGTTTTTGAGCATCATCTTGTATGGTGTTCAGGTAGAGGATGTTGACAGGAATCTTGCCTTCAACAGCGGGGGTGCAAAAGGTATCGATATCTAATGGGGTCCCATTCGCAAACAATAGTTGATTCACTCCGGAACTATAGGCAGCAATTCTTCTTGACAACTCACTGCGGGTACTTTTTGGCAGCATATCCTCGTAATGAGGAAGGCCGTGCTCGTCCATCACTTCATCCCATGTAGGCAATTCAATTTGCTCCTCCTCGTCCTCTTCAGCAGCTTCAAACGCTTCTGGATAGAGTAACTTCAGGAATGTAGCATGAGGGTCCCGAATCGCTTTGGAAAGTTTCTGAAAATCGTCTAACGGGAGTCCAAGTTTTGCCCCATGAACCAGAATTTCATAGATGAATGGCTTCACTTGTTTACCCTGTGCCTTTTCAACATCATAATCTGCCAGACCGGTGAAACCTGCTGCGACCATATCCCAGGCAGTAATCGCCTCTTCAACTCCTAATTCGGCAGGTGGTGCAACAAACGGATCAATACAGATTGGCAACCCCTTACTGCGCAACGGCGTCCATATTCTGACCTCCGCTTTTTCCATCAGTGCATTTCTGCGAGAAACATCTCCCCCCTGTTCATTTAACTCATCAGGGTCCAAACCCATTGCCAATCTTGCCAGGTCTCCTTGAGGGTCAAGAATGAGGCTTGGAATGCCTGCTAATGTTGCTTCTTCAATCAATGCCTTGGCCATGACGGTTTTTCCAGAACCCGTAGATCCTAACATGGCCGCGTGGCGCGCTAATACTTGCGAGGGAATGGCTACAGAACTGCCATCATCTCGGCGAGTTCCAAGAATCATATCTCCTTCTATTATCTCTTTACTACCTTCATTTTGAGCGGACTCTTCTATGGTCTCCTCCACTACTTCAGAACTTTCGCTTTCAACCTCATCATTTGCAGATTCTTCAGATTCATTATCATTCAACCACGAATCTTCATCTTCCTTTTCGACAACCTCTTCTTCGAATTGGTTTTCAGACCAGGCCTCTTCGTTTTCTTCCTCCGCAGCAGCACGTACTTCATCGGCTAATGCTTCTGCCGAATCAGGAACATTTTCTTCTTCTAGGATCTCTCCTATTCCCCATTGGTCTCCTATTTCGGAGGTGTCTTTGTCTTCGACCTCAACCTCTTCTACCGGCACATCATCATCGGGCATGCTTCGGGAGCAGCACCACCACCTTCATGAGTTTTGGTCACATTAATCCTCCAAAGCGCTGAAATCATCCCTCTACTTCGTGAATAGTATGGAGCCGAACATCCCTTTGGCGCGGCCTTGGGTTGATTCATCAATGATTCAGGCGGCTACAGATGTAATCACCTCTCGCCGTTGGGTGAAGGGGCCTGAATCTCGAGCTTTTGGGGGAGAATTTGCGCACTATTGTGGGGCAGAAGCAGCAGTTCCTTGTGCAAGCGGCTCCGCATCACTTATCGCCGCTCTACGATTATTGGATATTGGCCCCGGAGATGAGGTGATTGTTCCCTCATTGACCTTCTTTGCCAGTGTTTCCTGCATCGAAATTGTTGGCGCAACCCCTGTATTTGTTGATGTTGAAGAAGAGTATTGGTGCCTTGACCCTCACTCGGTTGCCGACGCAGTTACAGAACGCACAAAGGCCATTTTAGGAGTGCACCTTTTTGGTCAACCATTCTCAATGAAACTCCCAGATGGAATTCCGATAATTGAAGATGCAGCCCAGGCTCATGGTGCAATATTGAATGGTTCAATAGTAGGTTCCCTAGGTGACATTGCGTGTTTCTCATTCTTCCCAAGTAAGAATATGGCTGTTGGTGGAGAAGGCGGTATGATTACTACGACGAGATTAGATCTTGCAGAACGATTGCAATCTTGGGTTGACCATGGAAGAAGCAAAGATTCCAGCATAGAGGCATTGACTAGCAATTTGAGGATGTCAGAAATACAAGCGGCAATCGGTAGAGTACAATTGAAACATCTCGATGAGTGGCAAATAAGGAGGCAAGAAATTGCAGCTTTACATACTCAAGTTATTGACCAAATCCCATTACTAAAAGCACCTAAAGTGAGGGCGGGAGCAATACATGGCTGGCACCAATACGTACTATATTGTGAACATCCGACGGAATTGGTAGAACATCTTTCCAATAGGGGAATAGAATCTAGAGTACACTATTCAACCCCCTGTCACAGACAACCCGTTATGTCCAAACACCCTCAATATAAGGAGGGAAGTTTACCAGTCACTGAACGGATTTGCTCAAATCTAGTTTCTATACCGGTTCATCCATTATTGACAGATGAAGAGATTTCACGCATCCACGATGCTTTGCACAACTTCAGCATAGTTTGATTGTGCCAATTCATAGTTTGACCATCCGGCCTCTCCAGTAATTTCTCCACTAACCCATGAAGGGATAGAAAGGAAGTGGTCTTCTGTTGGTAACTCAACTTCAGCAATAACCAACCCATCTAAAAGACCGTGAAATACATCTATTTCCCACACCATTCCTTCTGAATCAGTCCACAAAAAACGGGTCTTTACGATACTTGGCCACCATTCTTTACATACCATCCCATCAATTTCCCATTCATATTCAACTCGTGAGGCACCATCCCACTCTCCTTTCATAGTTGCAAACCATTTCTTGTTTCGTTTTCTAATACGCACTCCATCATGAACCTGGCTGAGATCGACTTCTTTAGGCGGCTTTAGCCCAGCCATATCAGGAGCATACCACTGCTCAATTTCATGTGAGTCTAGTCTAATGAGAAATGGCGGCTTTTCCAAAACCAAGAATCGCCTTTCAATTTCCTTGCCCACGGAACCCTGCACTCCGTTCTTGATGATGATGATTTGCCCATTCAAGTGAAAATACGCCGACATCCTTTCATTGAAGATATATTTTCGGGGTTCAGGGAGAGACATGGCTGCTGAAGGGGAAGTCTCGGCCAATTCGGAGATGACACTAGGGCAAATAATGTCCTCAGGAGACACCGGGGCAATCTCAACAATCATCATTTTAGGCTTAATTTTGGCTGCAATTTTTGGAATTATTTTGTGGAAAATTATTCAGCAGCGGAGATTGTTAGGTTTAATCAATCAAGTCAACAATGTCAAGAACCGTAAAGATGTGAGAGAAGTAACTATGCGTATGAAAAAGGCGGATGGAAGTTATGCAGATCAATATCAAATGGAAACCCTGACTGAAAGATTGGCAGAATTAGAACAAGCGATTGAGGATAAATTGTCATTTGGCTAATCGATTTACGTAAAATGACCTAACCAAGCCCACTTAATATGGGAGAGGCTACCGACTAGGTATGATGCAGAGCCTTTCCGCCTTGCCACGCTTGATTACAATCACTTCGATGATGCTGCTGATGTCCTTATCCGGATGTCTTGGTGTGATTGAAGAGATAGCAGAAGAAACACCGATTGACGATATAGTGGAAATACCGGAAATAATTACGGAATTACCTACAGATTGGGACATCATTCCTCCACGAGTACCTACTTCTCCTAATCTAACTCCTTTCACAGATTGCCAAGAATTAGAAACGGAATTGAAAGCAACAATTTTGGAAGAGGCTAGAATTCAATTGTTACAGGCAGTTGAGCAAGGCGACTATTACTGGGGCTGGGGCTGGGCTGAAGATGATATGATGATGGATGGCGACGTCGCGGAATCTGCACCAGCAGAATCTGGTGGACAAAGCAGAACAAATTCTGACACACGCGTCGAGGGGGAAGACTTCTCTGGGACCAATAACCAAGAATCAGGTGTTGATGAAGCCGACTTCATCAAGACGGATGGATACCATATTTACATTCTAAACGATGGTACATTAACCATTCTTGGAGTTCCCGAAATAGGTCAGATAACTTTTGAATCTGAGACCGAAGTTGAAGGTAATGTTAGAGAAATGATGTTGGATGGCGATAGTCTGGTGTTAATTTCGACAGTCAACGGTTGGCATTTGGATGACTCAGACCCTTTGAGAGAGATCATCATGGATGAGGAACAATACTGGTGGAGGTCCGAAACCCTAACCAAGTTCACTGTTGTTGATATTAGCAACCGTACAGCACCTACGGTCGAGCGTGAATTGTACCTTGAAGGATACTACATGACCGCTCGTGAAGTAGATGGAACGGTTCGCTTAGTTAACCATGGATGGATGAACCTTCCAGGAATCCAAACATGGTTGGAATATCCAGAAGGGTATTGGTACCTTGATTGGGACCACCCGGACCGCTTGGAAATGCGTAGAACAGCCGCTTGGCAAGCCATGGAGAAGAACGAACAAGCAGTTAACAATTTGACACTTTCAGATTTTGTACCGCAAATCTACGAGCGCCAAGGCCCAGAGATAATCTCCCATCTGATGACAGATAGTGGTTGCAACGACTTCATCACCAGCGAGGACAGTATGAGTAGAGGAGTGACTTCGATAATGACACTTGATTTGCATAGTGAAGACTTCTCTTTTGAAGCGGACCATTTGATTAGTAATTGGCCCACAATATATGCGAGCGGAGACGTCATGCTAGTTGTGGAACAAGCTCAAGATTGGTGGTGGTATTGGGGCAATGATGAACTGGATGAAGCAACCAATATCCACGCTTTTGACATCTCCGATGATGGAAGCACTACTTATGCAGGTAGTGGACGAATCAACGGTACAGTTCTCGATCAATTCTGTCTTTCTGAATATGATGGATACATCCGCGTGGCAAGTACTACTGGGCAGTGGAATAGGTGGTGGATGGAAGATCCGGATCCAATGGAAAACCATGTTTACGTTCTAGAGAAGGATGTGGATGCCGACGGAAGCCCGATCCTTTCAGAGATTGGCCACCTCGGTGGAATCGCTCAGACCGAGCGAATATGGAGCGCCCGTTTTGTGGGTGAAATGGCTTACATCGTAACATTCGAACAAATCGATCCTCTATGGATTATCGATCTTGCAGACCCAACAACTCCTACAATACTTGGAGAACTCGAAGTGCCAGGAGTTTCAACTTATATCCACCCACTTAGCGATGAATTCCTCCTTACTATTGGAATTGGGCCAGCAAATGAAGATGGCACCGGCCTAGATTGGTCTAAGACACAACTTTCTCTTTTCAACATAACAAATACAAGCAGCCCAACTAGGGATAGCATACTAGGTTTGAGCCCAGTATTAGACAGTACAGATGGCTGGTCATGGAGCAATTCTGAAGCCTTGTATGAACACAAAGCCTTCCAGTATTGGGCCCCTAAAGAAATGCTTGCAGTGCCCATGAATACATATCGTTACAAGTATTGGTATGATGATGATGGAAGATATCAATGGAAATACAATTGGGTATCCAAGTTGATGATCATTAATGTTTCAGAAGGCGAAAATATGTCAGTGCATGGAGAAGTAGACCATTCTGAATTCTATACTGGTAGTCATTACTATTGGAGTGACACTGGAATTCGCCGCTCTATATTCATGGGTGACTTCATCTATGCTATTTCTCACGCCGGAGTAACTGTGACTAACCTCACCACTATGGAGACTGTAGATTCATTGATTCTTCGAGAAGCGGTTGATTATGATGACCGATATTGGGAAGAAGGTGAATCAGTTTCATCAGATGGAGCAGAAGAAGAACGGGATGATGGCGAAGCCGAATCCGAAAGCCCTGATGAAGGTTGAAACCTGCACAAGCCATAACATCGAATGCTGTTAGGAGCAAGTAGTGTTAGAAGGGCTCTTGTTAGCAATTGGCTGTTTAATCGCAGCGGGACTATTCACAATTATCAGTAGATATGCTTGGCTTTGGTGGACTAGGGTAAAGCCACGCAAGCCAAATCATGAGCGCGAATGGTGGAGCGACTGTGCAGAGCACGGCTTTGCAAAAGTTCGTGAAAATTTAGTGACTATCAGAAATATCCGAGACTTCAAATGGAGAACTACAAGGGACCACGACATTTCTTGGATAGAGAAAACATTTGACATCAACAAAATCAAAGATACTTGGTTCATCATTGATCATTTTCACCGAATCAAGGGGCTTGCCCATACCATGCTTAGCTTCGAATTTGAAGATGAAGAAACGGTGACTTTTTCTTTTGAATCTAGAAGAGAAAAGGGCGCTAAATACAGCCCCTGGCTTGGGATGTGGAGGGCATTCGAACTCTATCTATTGGTTGCGACAGAGGAAGATGCGCTATACTTGCGAACAAATGTCAGAAAACACAAGGTCCACATGTTCAGGGTAGAAGCAGACAAAGAAGACAACAAAGCACTATTCTTACAATTGTGTAAGCGCTTGAATCAGCTTGGAGATAGGCCAGAGTGGTACCACACACTTTCGGCATCCTGTACCACAACAATTGTTTCTCAAGTGAATGCAGTTTCGACAAATAAAATCCCTTTCAATTGGCGAGCCTTTCTTCCTGGTCATGCTGCCCGCGCCGCCTTCAGATACAAGTTGATTCAGGACTGGGGAGGGTATAGTAAGACGTTAGAGATTAGCGAGGTCGCTGAAAACGCCCGTAAATGGGATGGCCAAACTCCCTTCAGCCAATACATCAGAGAACCCCTTCCTAAATCGCCCTGAGGGCGAAAGGTGCTTGTATGGTCAATGTCCGCGAAGGGATGAGGACAATGTCCAAACCGTCTCCAGATAGCCAAGAGAACATCCTAAAGAAATGGATGATGCGCCAATATTGGCGCGTCCAGCAATCTCAAGCATTCATCAGTATCGGGTTTTGGGCAACAACCCTCACATTGTTGATTTGGCCTTATGTTAGATGGCGTTTCAAAGCAGAAGAAACCACGTTAGGAATTGCAAACACATACTGGGGCCTATCATCAATATTTGTCGGCGTTATGGTTGCCGTACTCTTTGTTGGCTGGGTATATGATCGAGTTCTCGGATTGTGGATTGAATGGAGAAGTGTGGATACAGAACGCAATCCGTTTATGACATATGCACTATCACCAACTTGGATGGTAACTATGGGTATGCAGGCTGAAATTTTGAAGCGATTAGCAAAAGATGACGAGAAAGTAGTCAAGCATGCTGAATGGATACACGAGTGGTGCCGCACCCAATCTGGAGAAGAGATATTCGCTCGCACGGTCCAGAAATGGGATGACTTCATGCCCGAGCCCACCCCTGAATTATGGTTCTTGGAAGAAGGAGTAGTAGAAGCGGCCCGCACAGTAAAATTTGACGATGATGATTGAATTGCATCACCGTCGCGGTTATACAGGTTTGACCTAAGCCGCAGTCGGGTCTGGAGATGCGAACCGCTATTCTTGTCATTGGATTCAAGAGGTTGCATTACTTTGAACAGACCCTTGAGAGTCTTGAGAAGTGCCCTGAAAGCCAGACTTTAGATTTCCATTTTTACCTCGACGGTGGAAGAAAGGCTAACCAATCTGAATTAATTGAAATGATTAACAATTCATCCATCAAATCAAAACACATCGTGTCTAGAGAATCTAATTATGGAATAGGTCGCCATTTAATCGGTGCACGAAGAGATCTATTTGACGGATTGGGATACGACCGGCTGATACTCTTCGAAGACGATATGATCGTTTCTCCAACTTACATTACCACGGTATTGAAGATGAGTGATTGGGCTCACCAATATGACAACGTAGGCACAGTAATGGCTTACAATCTGAACAATACAGATCAAGAAAGACAGCGCAATGACATCGACAAAGTAATTGCCACTAACCGCCATTTCTGGGGATATTGCATTACGCGAAAA